>NZ_BAEW01000008.1:0-67217 GCF_000246925.1 Peptoniphilus rhinitidis 1-13
GACTAAAAATATACAAAAAAATACCAATCATTATATAGCAATGTTTTGACCTAAATATACTTGCTGTAGTAAGTCCTAAAATTATCGCCAAATTTATAAAACAAAAATCTATAATTATTATATCCAAAACTATATTAAGTAAATATGCTAAATCATATTTTAGAATATATCCAGAAAGTAAAACAAATGCTATATCTATAATTATATAAAATATGGAAAAGCAAAGTATAGATATATACTTTGCTAATCTCATTTTAGCAATAGAAATTGGATAAGATAACTCAACATCTTCACTTTTTAAAATTTCACTAGCACCTATAAAAAAACAAATTACAAAACAAACCATTTGTCTAAATAGAGTTATACTCATGAAATTTACTAAGTTTGAATTATTAAAAAAATCTAAAATTACTATATAAAAAACAAAGGTAAAGATACTAATTCCATAAAAGAATAAAAACCATTTTGATCTTATTAAATTTTTATAATTTAAATCAATTAGTTTTTTCATTTTATCCTCTATTTATATAAAATATGCTATTATCTAAATTAAAAACAAGTACTTGTTAATCAATTAATACATTTTAATTATACCAAAAAACAATCGTTTTATTTAACAATATATACTGGAGATTTACTACTAATCATAATTATAGAAACAACAAAAAAACTGACTATTACAAGCCAGCCTTTTTTTATTATTCTTTTTCAATTTTATCTCTATTTTTCTTCAAAATTATTTTAAAACTAGTTCCCATTCCAAGTTTAGAACTTATTTCTAACTTGCCATCAATTGATTGCAAGACATGTTTTACAATTGAAAGTCCAAGTCCAGTTCCCCCAATCTTTCGTGATCTAGACTTGTCAACACGATAAAATCTTTCAAAAATCCTTGAAAGATCTTCTGAAGGAATCCCTATTCCTGTATCTGTTATCAACACTTCATAATTTTCTTCACTTTCATCTATTTTTACATCTAATTTCCCATTGTCTTTATTATACTTGAGTCCATTGTTGATAATATTTGCAAAAAGTTCCCACATCATGGTTTTATTTTCAAAGACTTTTCCATTTCCTGTTACTTTTGTAGAAATGTTTTTTTCTTCAATTAAGTTTCTTTGTGCTTTTAAAATATCTGAAATAAGTTCCCTTAAATCAATTTCTTCTCTTGAGAAAGCTTCGTCACTTTCTAATCCAGAAATTTTCATTATGTCTTCAATTAAATTTAAAAGTCTTTTTGAATCGTCATAAATCAATTTGTAAAATTCATTTTTATTTTCTTCATCAACCATTCCATTTACTAAAAGTTCAGAAAATCCACAAATTGAAGTAAGTGGAGTTTTAAGCTCGTGACTAACATTTGAAGAAAATTCTTCACGAAGTCTTAATGCTCTAATTTCTTCAGTTTCGTCAATAAGTAAAATCACTACGCCACGAACTTTTTTATCTTCGAAAACTGGATTTACATAGAATTTAAATTCTCTATTTCCAATATTTGTAATGGACTCTACGCTTTTACCCATAAGAGCATCGTCTATTAATTTTAAAAGTTCGTCATCTCTTATTAAATTTAAAATATTTTCTCCAATTAATTCTCTTTTTGAATTAAAAAGTTCTTTTGCAGAATTATTTACAGAGAGTAAATTTTTATTTTCGTCGATTATTATAAGTGACTCTTTCATATTTTTCAAAATGGTATCAATTGTATCCCTTTCTCTTCTAATCTCTTTATAATTATCCTTTATTGTTTTATTTTGTTTGTTTATTTTATTTATAAAGGGACTAATTTCTGGAAATTTTTCAGTATTTATATTCGTCAGATCTTCTTTAAGATTGTTAAGAGGTTCAAAAGTTTTTTTAGTTAGTCTTTTTGACACTAGTGCTGCAACTATAAAAACTAAAATGGACATAATTACATCTATTGGAAGAACTTTAGTAAATGCTCCCAAAAGATTATCCATTTCTCTTGAAACTCTTATTATATTTCCATCATCAAGTTTCAAGCTGACATAATAAAGGTCTTTTGAAAGAGTATTAGAGTATCTTTCAACTGATGCAAATCCACTTTTCTTTGCCTTAATAACTTCTGGTCTATCGCTATGAGTTGGCAAAAGCTTGGGATCTTTTGAAGAATCAAAAATGACATCTCCGTCTTCTTTTATAAGAGTAATTCTAAAATCCCTCTTTTTCTTTGCCAAGTCCTTTAAATAATCTTCATCATCATCAATTCTGTTTAAAGTTTCTCCAATTGACATTACAATATTTGAAAGATCTTTATTGGATCTATCTACATATACAGAATAATAAATAAACATTGAAGCTATTGTAGAGAGAAAAAGTGTTAAAAGAGAAATTCCAAGAAGATATTTAAAAAATCTTTTTTTCATTTCTAATCCTTTGCTGAAAGCATGTATCCCACGCCTCTAATCGTCTTTATATAATTTCTCTTTTCCTTTAATTTATCTCTTAAAAGTTTTATGTGCATATCCACAGTGCGAGTTTCGCCTTCATAATCATATCCCCAAATATAATTCAAAAGTTTTTCACGAGATATTACAATGTTTTTATTTAAAATTAAATATTTTAAAAGTTCATACTCTTTAAAAGTAAACTCAACTTCTTTGCCATCTATTGTAACAACTCTCTTTAAATTGTTCATGACAATTCCATTAAATTCTAAGATGTTTTTATCTTTTTCACTAGTACTTGCTCGTCTTGCAATTGCCCCAACTCTCGACAAAAGTTCCATTACTGAAAAAGGCTTTTTAATATAATCATCAGCACCACTATCAAGTGCAGATATAATATCATACTCAGAAGTCTTCGCAGTGATCATAACTACCCAGATATCTTCATTATCATCTTTTTCTTTTAATCTCTTTAAAATCTCAATTCCATCAATGTCTGGAAGCATTATATCAAGAAGTACAATATCTGGCTTTTTCTCGTTTAATTTTTCAAAAAAGTCATTTCCATTTTCAAAACAATTCACTTCATAACCCTTACTTCTAAGAGAATATTCTATTAGTTTTAAAATGGAAGTATCATCTTCAACAACATAAATAAGCATTAAATCATCCTTCTATAGAAAATATTACCCACTGAGCAATATTGACAGCGTGATCTGCAATTCTTTCCAAATATTTTGCAATCATTATAAAGTCAATAGCAGCTGCAGGGTCAAAATCTGATTTAATTATATCAATTAATTCATCTCTTATCATCACAAAATAATTATCTACTTCGTCATCTTCTTCATTTATTTTATTTGCAGAATCAATATCTAAATTTACAAAGGAATCAATAGAATTATTTACAATGTTAATAGTCGCCTCTGCCATCTGTTTTACAAGAGGAAACCTATTTGTATCATAATCATCTGGAAGAACCATGCAAATTTCTGCAATATCTCTTGCATTATCGCCAATTCTTTCCATATCTGTAATCATCTTTAGAGCAGCTGAAACTCTTCTAAGATCTCCTGCTGCTGGTTGTTGTTCAACAAAAAGTCTTAAACATTGCTTTTGAATGATTCCTTCATAGACATCTATTCTTTCTTCATAATCTGAAACTTCTTCTGCAACTTTTTCATCCTTTTCATCTAACAAAGATATTGCTTTTTTTATAGAACTTTCTATTAACATGGACATTTCTAAAAGTAAATTATTTAAATGTCTAAGTTCTTCGTCAAATTTTTTTCTCATTAGCCAAACCTTCCTGTAACATATAATTCTGTCTTTTCTTCCTTTGGATTTGTAAATACATCTATTGTGTTTCCATACTCTACAATAATACCATGAAGGAAAAAGGCAGTTTTGTCAGAAATTCTTGATGCTTGTTGCATATTATGAGTTACCATTACAATTGTGTAATCTTCCTTCAATTCCTGTGCCAAATCCTCAATTTTTCCTGTAGAAATCGGATCAAGAGCAGAAGTTGGCTCATCCATTAAGATGACTTCTGGATTTACTGCAATTGCTCTTGCTATGCAAAGCCTTTGTTGTTGTCCGCCTGAAAGAGAAAGTGCAGATTTATTTAATTCGTCTTTTACTTCTTCCCAAATGGCAGCTTGTTTAAGTGATGACTCTACTATTTCATCTAATTCTGATTTGTTTTTTATTCCATGCGTTTTTGGTCCATAAGCAATATTTTCATAAATACTCATTGGAAATGGATTTGGTTGTTGAAAAACCATCCCCACTCTTTTTCTAAGTTTATTTACATCATAGTTTTTTCTATAAATATCTTCACCATCTAGAGTTATCTTTCCGTCTATTTTACAACCTACAACCAAGTCATTCATTCTATTTAAACATTTTAATAAGGTTGACTTTCCACATCCAGAAGGCCCTATAAAAGATAATATTTCATTTTCTCTTATATCAAGGTTTATATTGTGAAGAGCTTGAAAATCTCCATAATATAAATCTAAATCTTCTACTTTCATTTTTGAGTTCAATTTATTCTACCTCACTTAATTTATTTGCAAGCTTTGTTGATGACCAGTTAATAATAAGAACAAGTATTAAAAGTACCATTCCTGTTGCATATGCTTCTCCAACATGTTTCCCTTCAGATGAAAGTACATACATATGAAGCGCAAGAGTTCTTGATGATACATTTAAAGATGTTGGCATTGATGTCGAAGTTCCCAAAGTGTACATTAGCGCAGCCGTTTCTCCTACTACACGTCCCACTGACAAAATTATTCCAGATAAAATTCCTGGAATTGCAATTGGAAGTACAACTTTAAAAATCGTTCTTAACTTTCCTGCTCCCAGTGCAAAGGAACCCTGTCTAACTGATGGATGAACAGATTTCAGAGCCTCTTCTGTTGCCCTCATTATTATTGGTAGTATCATTATTGACACTGTCAAAACACCTGAAATTACTGAAAATCCAAGTTTAAGTTTAAGTCCAAAAAATAGCATACCAAAAAGTCCATATACAATTGAAGGAATTCCCGCAAGAGTTTCTGTGGCAAGTCTAATTGCCTTTACAAGTTTATTTTCAACATCCGTATATTCAACTAAAAATATAGCTGTAAAAATTCCAATTGGAGATGCAAATAAAATTGCAAGCAAAACTGTCAAAAGTGTAGTTACAATAGCAGGTCCCATTGAAACATTCTCCGTAGTATATTTAAAAGAAAGCATTTCTGGTCTAAAGGACATCGCACCCTTTAATACAACAAAAAGAACTATAAACACAAGAACTGCAAAAGTCATACCAGAAAAAAGCCTTGTAAAAATTCTATAAAAAGACAATCCCTTTGCATGATGAAGAAAACTAACTGCAGCAATTATTATTAATAAAATAGCAATAGTAACATATTTAACCATTGTTTTCACTCCTATTCTTTAAGATAAAAAATCCAAGATTTATAATAAGAATAAATATAAATAGAACCGCTGCTGTTGCTATAAGAGCTTGTCTATGTTCGCCTGCTGCATAAGCCATTTCCATTACTATATTAGTAGTCATAGTTCTTACTCCTTTTAGTGGATTAAACGTAAGTCTAGTTTGATTTCCTGCAACTAAAATAACCGCCATTGTTTCGCCAATTGCACGTCCAACTCCAAGAATAATACCTGCAAAAATACCTGATTTGGCCGCAGGCACCATTACCCTTGTTATAGTTTCATCGTGAGTTGCTCCAAGTGAAAGTGATCCTTGATAAAAAGATTTTGGAACAGTTCTAAGAGATGATTCTGCCATAGAAATAATTGTTGGCAAGATCATAATGAGAAGTAAAATCGCTGCAGAAAGCATATTCATACCAGTTCCACCAAAAATCGATCTATTGATTGGCACTATAATTGTTAGAGCAAAAAAACCATAAACAATTGATGGAATTCCTGTCATTAAATTTAGTGCAGGCTTTAAAATTCTATAAATTTTATTTGGACAGTCAAATGCCAAGTAACAAGCAACCATAATTGAAATAGGAACAGCTGCCACACATGACAAGAAAGTTATCATAACCGATCCTATAATCATTGGGAGTATTCCATAACTTGGTGGCACATTCATAGGTGCCCAACTGTCATTTAGTAAAAAGTTTTTTCCTCCAATTTTTGCAATAAAACCAAAAGAATCTTTAAAAATAAATACACATATCAATAGTAAGAAAAAAATTGACAGTATAGAACAAATTAGGAAGAAATATTTAAATACTTCTTCCTTTGTAAATGATTTTCTTTGATTTTCTTTATGGAGAACTTTTTTATTAGTATCTTCCATTCTTTTCATTCCTTATAAATTACTTTCCTGCTTCAGACCATTCAGTTAATTTTCCAGTGAAGATGTCTTTTAATTGATCCATACTTAAATCTTCAACGTCATTGTCTTTATTTACAATTACTGCAATACCATCTCTTGCTATAACTGTGAATTCAAGTTCTTTCTTTTCTTCATCTTTAAGTTCTCTTGAAGCCATTCCAAGTTCAGCAGTTCCTTCCATTGCAGCAGTCATACCAGCAGAAGAACCATTAGATTGAATATCAATTTTAGCATTTGGATTTTTAACTTTGTAAGCTTCAGCAAGCTTTTCCATTAGAGGTGTAACTGAAGTAGATCCTGCTATTGTAATGTGAGCATCGCTGTCAATTGGTTCATAAGCTTTTCCAGCTTTTTCTCCAACATAACCTTCTTCTTCACAAATTTTTTGACCTTCGTCTGACATAATAAATGTAATTAAATCTTTTGCTTTTTCATCTACATCAGCTTTGTAAGCAACATTAAATGGTCTTGCAAGTTTGTAATCTCCAGATTTAATATTTTCTGGAGTAGCTTCAACTCCTTCGACTTTAACAGCCTTTACATCGTCATTAAGTGATCCAAGAGAAATATACCCAATAGATCCTTTGTCATTTTGTACAGTCGTAAGAACTGCATCAGTAGAAGATTCAACTGCAGCTTCTTCATAAGTGTTGTCAACTTCTTTATCACCATCTTTTACAAGCACGCCAGTAAGTTCAGTAAAAGCAGATCTAGTACCAGAACCTTGTTCTCTTGAAATTACATTAATAGTTCCAAGATCAGCTGCGTTCTTTCCAGATTCTTCTTGTTTTGCATTTTCCTTAGTAGAATTTGCTGTTTCTTCCTTTTTGTTATTTCCTCCACAAGCTACAAGAGAAGCTGCAAGTGTAAGAATAACTCCAACTTTACCAATCTTTTTTAATTCCATTACCTTCATCCTTTCAATAATTTTAAAATAATTTCTTAATTTCAACGTTATTATAGGAATAATTTGTAAATTGAAAAGATAACAATTGTAAATTCTGTGTAAAATATTTTACAATGTGTGAAATACTGGTGAAATTTTGTAAAATTTATAAAATAAAATGCCCTCCTTACTGTTTGCCAGTAAAGAAGGCACATCTCATAACTAAACTTTTAGTTTTTCTTCTGCTACATTATATTTTTGAGTTTTAACATACTTCACTTCTTCTTTTGGTTGAGTTGCTAGTCGAATATAATTTGTACTACTAGTCTTATAATTTACTCCACCATATTTAAAGACTCCGCTAGCTCTATATTCAGAAAAGTCTTTATAAACAACATTAATAACTTCTCTCATCTCTTATCTCTGCTGGTACATCTAAAAAGACTTTATTTCCATATGTTTCACATCAAAGACATTTACTATGACATTCGATAAGTCTATTAATCCTCTATTAAAAATCCAAGTTCTTTTAAAACAATTTCTATTTCTTCAATTATTTCTTCATTTTCTGCGACAACTGTGTGGAAGTGAACTCCACCAGTCAAAACATCCAAGGGCTTTGACTTTTCTTCATTCATCTTTTCTAAGAATAATTTTACATCTCTCCTAGATGAACAGTTTAAGTCTTTTTTTATCTCACCATAAACTTTGTGGTGGACTATTACATCTTTTACTCTTCCACCAAGGTCTACAATTGCATTTAATTCTTTATTTATTTCTCTATCGTTATGTTTAACTTTGAAAACTTTTTGAGTTCTCTCTTCGTTTAGATAATAACCCCTATTAGTTGAAACAATATTATTTCCGCTAGCTCTAATTATTGCTATATCTTGAACTATTACTTGCCTAGTAACTTCAAATTTTTCTGCCAATTTTTCTCCCGATATTGGTCTTTGGTTTTCAAATAGATATTTTAATAGTTCATCTCTTCGTATTTCTGGTTCCTTCATATTTCCCTCAATAAATTTTTAAATTCTTCATAGATAAGTCCAGTACTCCAGCCTTGTACGTTATGGCACCAGATGAAATATAATCAATGTCTAAGTTCTTATAATTGTTAATATTTTCAAGGCTAATATTACCAGAACACTCGATTATCGCCCTCTTATTAATAATCTTGCAAGCTTCTTTTATTTCTGATATCTTCATGTTGTCTAACATAATTATATCAGCCTTTGCTTCTAGTGCTTCTTTTAGTTCATCAAAATTTTCAACTTCAACTTCTATTTTTTTGACAAAGGGATTTACTCTTCTTACTTTTTCAACTGCATTTTTTATTCCGCCAGCTGCATCTATGTGATTGTCCTTTACCATTATTCCATCAGACAAATTATATCTGTGATTATAAGCACCCCCAAGAGTTACTGCATATTTTTCAAAAATTCTCATGCCTGGTGTAGTCTTTCTCGTGTCTAAAATCTTTACAGAATCACTATCAAGGGTATCTACAATTTTTCTAGTATAAGTAGCAATCCCACTCATCCTCTGCAAATAATTTAAAGCAGTTCTTTCCCCTTCTAAGATTGCCCTAGCTTTTGCCTTTATTTTTCCTATTAATTCAAATTTATTAACTTCATCGCCATCAGAAAAATTAAATTCAAAACTTGCATCTTCGTCTAATATTTCAAATACACGCTTAAATACATCAAGACCCGCAATAATTCCTCTATCTTTTGAAAATAAACTTACTTCTGCCATTTCATCTTTTAAAATTGCATCTGTAGTAATATCACCATTAGTCATGTCTTCCCTTAGAGCACAAATAATAAACTTGTCAATTACTATTGGCTTTAGCTCTCTCATCTTCTCTTATCCTTTCAAAAATAATCTTAGAATATTTTTCTCCATCAATTTTTTCCTTATCTATTTGAAAATCTATTTCCCTATCTTCAAGTTTATTTACATTTAAATAATTTGCCAAAAGTCTTCCAAAAACTACACACTCTAAAAGTGAGTTGCAAGCAAGTCTATTTGAGCCATGAATACCGACATTGCCAGCTTCTCCAACCGCAAAGAGCCCCTCTATATTAGTCCTTCCATTCATGTCACATTCAATACCGCCCATAGTGTAATGCTGACATGGGACAATAGGAACATTTTCATATCTTGCATCTATTCCCCTATTTTTTAATTCATTGAATATCATCGGAAACCTCATTGTAATTTTATCCTCACCTAGTGATTTCATTGACAAATATTCAAAGTCCACATTTTCTTTTTCCATTTCCCTTAATATTGCCTTTGACACAATATCCCTAGGTTTCATTTCATCAGTGAATCTCTCATCCTTGTGGTTTAATAAGAGAGCACCTTCGCCTCTTACAGATTCAGAAATTAAAAACTGTCTCTCTGTCCCTTTTTCGTAGAGAGAAGTAGGATGAAACTGAATATAGGAAATATCCTTTAATTTGACAGCATTTTTTATAGCCATGGCATATCCATCGCCACATATATGAGAAAAATTTGTGCTCCTATCAAAAATCCCACCTAGTCCACCAGTTGCAAGAATTACATTTGTAGAAATAAAAATTTTATCACAAGATTTTACACCATAACATTTACCCTCCTTTACAATTAAGTCCACGATTGGTGTATCTTCAAATATATCTATATTAGTTCTTTCTCTAAGCCTTTTGTAGAGAACATCTAAAATTCCCTTACCTATTTCATCCTCTATATGAAGACCTCTCGCGACAGAATGACCTCCTTCTCTTGCATAATCAAAGTCTCCATTTTTCATAGTAAATTTAACCCCAAGGTCAACTAAAAAATTTATTGCATCTTTGGACATATCTACCATTTTTTCCACAGCTTGCAAATTATTTTTGTAGTGACCTGCCTTCATTGTATCTTCAATAAAAGCTTTTCTGTCAGATTCATCTTTTAACACATTTATACCACCTTGAGCGAGATATGAATTTGAATCTTCTAACTTTTTCTTGGTCACAATGGCAATTTTATAGTTTTTGCTTAATTCTAAGGCTGTGCTAACCCCTGCCAATCCTGATCCAACTATTAAAATGTCATATTTTTTCATCTTATGCACCTAGCTCCAACATTCTTTTTAGCGGTATTAAAGCTCTCTTACTAATTTCCTTATCTACTTCGACTTGATTTTCATTATTTTTAATTGCTCTAATAACCTTATCAACAGTTAGCTTTTTCATATCGTTACAAATTGCTTCTTTTTTCAATTTTCTTAAATTAATATTTGGATATTTTTTCTTCAACTCAGTAAAAATTCCTTCCTCTGTAACAACTAATACATCATCATACTTACCTGATTCCTTTATAATAGCCTTTGTAGATCCTATAAAGTCAGCTAAGTCTAAAATTTCTTTTCTACATTCAGGATGAGCTAAAATTTTAACCTTTCCCTTATAAGCTCTCACATCATTAACATCTATCTCATCGTGAACAGGACAACAACCATCATTTAAAATAACATTTTTATTTGGCAAAGATTTTTTTATGTAGTTGCCAAGATTTTTATCTGGTACAAAAAATATATTTTTTTCCTTTAATTTATTTACAATTTTTGCAGCATTTGAAGATGTCACACAAATATCTGAATAAGCTTTAATTTCAGCAGTAGAATTTATATAGGTTACAACTGCCAAATCCTCATACTTTTCTCTCATCTCTTTAATTTTTTCGACACTTATCATGTGTGCCATGGGGCAATCTGCTCCGATATCTGGCATCAATACAGTTTTACTTGGATTTAAAATTTTTACACTCTCGCCCATGAAGTAAACTCCTGCCATAACTATTGTCCTTTTCTTGAGCTCAGTTGCCTTTTGAGCTAGAAAAAAAGAATCTCCTATGTAATCAGCTATGGCTTGTATGTCTTCATTTACATAATAATGTGCAAGTATAACTGCGTCCCCTTCTTCCTTTAATTTTTTTAATTTTTCTAATTTTTCATCAAAATTTAACTTTTCTAAATCTTTCAATTTTATCCTATCTCCTAATAAATTTTGAATAAAATTATATTACAAAAGCTAAGATTAGACAAGTCAAGTGTATATACAGTTAAATTTATAAATAAAAATCCATAGCGTAGATGGTAGTTTTGACTTTGCGGTCCGAATAACCTTTTTTACTAGCTACTCCTCAAAGTTGCTTTTTGTTTACCGCTTGCAATTTTTACTCGCTAACTCTTAAATGGGGCTGTGTTATCCATTGTTATCTGAGCACTCAATTCATCTTCCTTGAGCTGATTCTAAATATACTCTTTTATTGCTTTTGTGTTCCTGTATTCTGTGTCTATATAATATCCTCGACACCAAAATTTTCTTCTATTGTATTTATATTTTAAGCTGTCCCATTTTTCATATATCATTATGCTACTTTTCCCTTTTAAAAATCCAATAAAACTCAATATGCTTAACTTTGGTGGTATTTCTAGTAATATGTGTCCATAATTGGCGTATATAAATCAATGTTGGCGAGATTAATATCGCCATTTTACTAAATTTATGTATGATAAATCAAAAATGGCGACATTAAAACACTATCAACCCTCCATCGTCATAAACCGATTCACTTGTATCATTCCCACATTTTATCGCCTATCAAAAGCCATAATTGTAGCGATAACTCCGACTATCTTTTCTGTGGTTTTTTCTTTGTCTGTCTTTATATTTCCAGCAGGATCAGTTCGTATAAAGATATTATCCATCATCCACCTTAGAACTGGATGACCTCAATGGCAATTTTTCTTTCAAGTATAAGTTTCATTAATTCTTTTGTCGGTGATAAGTCAAGACCTCCATAGCAAACTCTACCTTTGATAATTTTAGATTGAGAATTTTTTTATGTTTTTACCATAAAAAATATATGGTTTAAGCTGTAAGACATAACCCATATATCATTAATTTGGGCTCTATAATATCTGTTGGGGAGCAAATCTCTAACAGACATTTTTATGTAAAAAATTTGCAAAAAAAATAGGCCTAAGCCCTATGTACAATAATTTAAATTATTAATAATAAAATTTGATTTAAATCAATTATTTTGATGGCTATTTGCCAAATCTCTCAAGAGCATTTTTCAGCTCGACAATTGCTTCATTTAACTCTTCCATCTTTTTCTCTAGCCTCACCAAGAGATAACAAGAAATTGCAATGGGAAATCCTATATTTGAAATAGTTGAGATTAATTCCTCCATAATCATATTTCCTTTTCAGTTGTAGTGATCATAGTTGCACCACTATAAGATTTTAAAGGACCAGCTTTTCCCATAACTAATCCGTTGTCTACAATGTCACTTCCAACGAGATCAGTTTGTGCCTTGGACACATTTTCGCTGGGATCTGAAATATTCAGATTGTATTTGTTCCCATCATTGTCTGCAAGTTTTAGTCTTAAATTTCTTTTAATATCCATAAATTCTCCTTCCTTCAATAACAAATTTACAACTTACACAAAATAATTAAGCTTCTTCAGCTAGAGATTCTTCAACAACTTTTACAGTGCCAGCAAGATCTCCTTCTACTAATTTTTTAAGATCAATAGAAAGTTTTAAAAGATTTTCATTATTAGCATTAGGACTTATATCTCTAACAGTAATACTTCTTCTCTTAACTTTGCCAGTAGAATCATCTGATACAACAGTTCTAAGTTTGCACTTAGTTTCTAAAGTTTTAACAGCCATTATTTTCACCTCCTATTATGTATATAGAAAAAAAGGTGAAAAGTTACTATCCTAATTTTAAAAAAGTTCAAAAATTTTTTAATTACAAACTTTCTTTGAACTTCCACCACTTTTCCCAATTATTTGCACTCATAGAACGAGGACAAATCTTGTGTGACGCATCAAAATGACGCACAACTTTACTTAGGGGAATATTGTAAAAATCCATAAGAAATCTAATTACCTTTCTAGCATTTTCAAGTGCCTTCTCGTAATCACCATCACTATTTACGCAAATCTCAACACCAATAGAATTATTATTTGTAATTCCATACTTGCCATGCCCATCTCCACAGTGCCAAGAAACATTAGTAGTTTCAACAGTTTCAACTATCCTTTTGTCATCTACAAAATAATGAGCAGAAGCATTTCTGTTTCCACCATTAAAATACTTATAATGATTAAGAGCATCTGCCCCAACATTAGTATTTCCTGTGTCATGCACAACAATAAAAACAGGCTTCACCATGCCACGTCTTGGCACAAAATTAAACTTAATAAGTTTCTTTTCAACTAACATAAAAACCTCCTAAATTAATCATAATAAACACCTACAAACTTCTTCATATTTTCTATGGCCTTTGACTTTAGATTTACCACAGTCCTCACAGAAATACCAAGAAAATCTGCAATCTCAGAAAGACTCATCCTCTCATAATAAAATAATCTCACAACAAGACCTTGCCTTGGACTAAGATAATTCATCGCATCTCTTAAAATTCCCTCCCTCTCCCTATAAATATAATCTCCTTCAATGTCTATGCCACTGTCTAGAGTATCAAAAACAGTAATTTCACCTTCCTCACTATTATCATTTTTTACCTCGCTCTCTCTTATGTCATTTTCCACATTTAAAAGATACTTATATGTATCAAGATAAAAATATTTGAGATTTAACTTTACAAAATGCAAAAAATTGCTCTTGTGGTTAAAAGTTTCAATAGAAAAAAGTATCATTGCTCTTCCGTCAGAATAGAGATCCTCATACTCCCTTTTAATAGGGCAATATTTTTTTATTGACGATTTAATTAGTGGATCTAGCATGTTTACAAGTTTCACCTTTGATCTCTCTTCCCCAACAAGAGCAGAATTTAGCACTCTGTTAAAATCTTCATAACTATTATTCTTCATTTAATGCCTCCTTATTGTTAATGTAATTTTATTATAAAACTTTTGTTTTACTTTGTCAAACATATATTTAAACTTATTTTTAATAAATTACATATAAGTTAACTTACAATTATCCCCTATAAGAATTTGATTATATGTCTAGAGTCAATTTAACAATAAGTGCGAAAGAAAAAGATAAGTATTTATTTAATAAAGGAGTTAACGAATTAGATTAAATACATCTGTAAAAATTAATATGTTTATAAAAAAAAAGTTTATAAGAAAATGGCAAGTCTTATAAACTTTTTTATATATTTTAATTATGTAAAAAAAAGAAAAACCCGAGGTTTTCCTCAGGTTTTATCTTTATTAATTAGTTAGACTAATTATTTTACAGTTAAAGTAATTTCTTGTTCAGCACCTTTAGTTTGGTCAATTTTAACATTGTCAGATACTACTTTAACTTTAACAGTTTTAGCAGTAGCATCAACGTCACCAACAACAACTTTAGCGTCAGCTGGTGCTTCTAAACCTTTAATTGCTTCTGCAACTGCAGCTTTAACATTTGCTTCAAATTCAGTTTTTGAATCAGAAGATTTTACTTTAAGACCTTCTAATTTTGCAAATACAGCGTCTGCATAATTATTATAAGCAGTTTGTTTTTCTTCTAATGCTAATGCATCTTCAGCTGTTTTAATACCTTCTTTGTAAGCTTTTACAGTTGCTAGAAGAGCATCTTTAGCTTCAGAATCTTTAACTTTAGCTAATTTTTCTTCAGCTTTAGCTAATTTTTCTTTAGCAGCTTTAACTTCTTCTTTAGTTGCTTTATCAGTAAGAACTGGAGTTAATTTATCAACTTCATCTTTAGCTGGAGTATAAACTTCATCGAAATATTTTTGAGCTTTTTCTTTAGCTGCTTTCTTTTCAGCATAAGTTGCATCTGCATCATTTACAGCTTTTTCAAATGCTTCTTTAGCATCATTATCTAACTTAGATTCGTAATATTTATTAAGAGCTTTTTCAAGATCTGTCATATTCTTATTTGACTTAGGTTTGATTGGAGTTTCTTTTCCATCATTTAATCTAAAGTCATAAGCTCTAACATTGTCATCATGTTTTTTGTTTTCAGCTTTAAAGATAACTTCCTTGCCTACATAGTCTTTTAATACAGTAGCAAGTTCTTTGTCAACTTTGTAAGTCTTAGTAGTCTTGTTAAGATCTTTATCCCAATTGTCAGATTCAACCTTAATTTCTACTTCTTTTTCTCCAACCCATTTGATTGTTCCTACAACAGTGTGTCCTTCAATTCCATTAACAACGTTAAGAACTGATCCAGATTCATCAAATTTGTCTTCGATATATTTAGATGGTTCGAAAATAGATACTGCATCTATATCTCTTGCATTCTTATCGTTAGCTGCAAATTGTAGATAATCTCCTTTTTCAAGGTCTTTATATTGTTTTGCATTGAAGATGTCAGCGTCTCCTACATAAAGAAGAGTTTCGTTGTCAAATCTATCAATTACTTTGATTTCATCATTGTCAAATACTTTTTCTACTTTAACTACTGGGTAATCTTTAGTTTCGCTGTGATCGATTATTTTTTCAATAGCATCACCACGAAGTTCTATAACGTCATACTTGTCACCATAGTTTAGTGGGAAGTGTGCTTTGTTAAGAACATTATCTCTGTCATAAAGTTTACCGTCTACGTCTTCAAGTGTATTTGAGTATTTAGAAGAAGAATCTTGAACTACTCTGTAACGATCTCCATCGTTATCTTTAGATACTACGTTAAATACGATAACTCTAGCTGTGTTTCTTTCAGAATCATATCCTTTTACAGCTGATTTGTGATCATCTGTGTCGAATCCAGCGTATACGTTAGCGATTTTGTAATCGTCTTTGTAGTTGTGGAAACCAATTAATGAAAGTGCTTCGTTAATGTCTTTAACTTCTCTCATAATGTTGTTATAAGGATTAGCTACATAAACTTCAGTTTTGTCATTAATTTTTAATTCTCTTATTGGTTTTTCTTTAGCATCAAAGAATTTGATGTATTTACCTTTTGTTGCACTTGAGTTTAATTTGATTGTAGCGTAAGCTTTGTTGATGTCTTTTTGTTTAACATCTTTCATTGTTACGATGTCTTTGTAATAATCAGTTTTTACAGTTGCATCTGCTACGCCTTCCCAGATGTTATTGTCTTCATCTAAAAGACCGTTGTGGTTACTTTTAGCTAAGTCTTCTGGGTTACCAAGTTCAAGGATGTGAGTTACTTCGTTTTTATCATTAGTAAGAATTCTTACTAGAGATCCTTTGTAAAGATCAAGATTGTCAACAGTTTTTACTTTAACGATTTGTTTTCTACCATTGTCGCCATCTACGATAACTGTATCGCTTGTGATTTTGTATTCTTTGTCTTTATCTTGGTTAAGAGTAAGTTTGCTATTAGTTAGGTTAGAAACAATACCTCTAGTTTCGTTAGAAGGTGTTCTCTTGAATTCTTGCATTTTGTAAAGAGCATTGTAAATCATAGTGAATGCATCTGCTCTGTTAGCTGCTTTGTTAGAATCTGCAATTGTTACATCGTCAAGAATTCCAAGTTGTGCTGCCCAAGTCATCCAAGAAGATGCCCAAGTAGCGTTTTTAACCATATCAGCTGTTAAATCTTCTTTTGCAAGAACTACTAACATTTTAGCAAGTTCAGCGTAAGTTACATCATTTTCTGGTTTGAATGATCCATCAGGGTATCCTGCTAGCATTGCAATTCCGTTAGCATCAGATGGTACTGTTGTACCTACTGTGATAACTCCGTTAGCCCAGTGTTCTGGTTTAACGTCATTGTATACTTGCATTGATCCTTGTAATTGTTTTGATAATTCTTCATTACCATTAGCTAGTACAAGTAATCTTGTGATTTCGGATCTCTTGATGTTTTTATCAAGTCCGTAGTTTCCATCTTCGTAGCCTTCAACAAGTTTTTTGTCGATAATGTATTGGATTTTGTTATCTTTTCCAACTACTTTTTCAACTTTTTCTTTAGATTCTGCTTTAGCATCATCTTTTTTTGTTTCAGCGGCGAAGACACTTGTGAATGATCCTAGTACCATTACTAGTGCTAGTACTAGAGAAATAATTTTCTTGTTCATTTGTCTTTCGACCTCCTTAAAAATTTTGTAGATTCTACAAAAGTCTTAAACTTTTGTCGCCGAGACTGAACTATCTCGACTCAGAGGTGACAAATAAATATCGCCTTATTTCGGTTTTATTTAGTTGTCATGTTCCTCTTATGTTTCTATTATACACTAGAAAGTTCTTTTGTAAAATTACAATTACATTACATAAACGAAGTTCGTGAAATTCTTTTGAAATATTATGTAGCAATTGTTTTTACTGAAACATCTTCTAGCCCCAATAGAAAGGTCTTGCGACCGTATGTAAAATTATAACAAAGGGGTTACATTTTTGCAATAAATTTTATTTTTCACTTTTGTCTTATTTTTATATCTATTGTATTTATCTTTTTATCCATATTATTTTTTGCTTTATAAGATTTTTTTCTATTTCTATTAAGCTGAATACAATTTTAGTACTTTGGGCATAAAAAATAACCTCGCCACTGCAAGGTTATCTTCTCTTATTATTTTTCTTTCTACTTTTTTTTCTTCTTTTTCTCGACTCCAATATATTTTTACTCTTAGAAATAGTGTAAGTGTTTGAGATTAAGTTAAGCACATTGCAGAATATTATAATCTTTATCATAAACACATTTGGTATAAAAAATCTCGTCATAATGGTGAAACTCATTATGGTAAACAAATCTACAAAGTACTCCAAATACATTATTTTTGAAAATATTGTGTTCTCTGAAAATCTCAAGTTAAAGCGAAGTACATTTATAAAAAATAAAAACATGACAAAGGTGTATGTCATTTCTGAAATGTCAATACTCGCTGTTATTATATAGATTTGGAGCATAAAGTACATGGAAAAGTTTAAAATTAAAAATCCCATTTGATACTTTTCAAATTTTAATTCAACTGATTCATATAAGTTATCTATGTCCCAATCTTCTACTAACGCTTTTAAAATTTTTGTTGCTTTTATTTTTTCACATATCCACGATGGTAAAAGGCTAAGTGCAAATATATTTACTACTATTTTCTTTAGAAGTTCAAAGACATCTGTCTTTATAAATCTGTTGAAGTAATTTAGGATAAATAATATTATTCCTATTGCAGCTGAAATTGTGAGCATCTTCAAAAAAGACCTAAAGAGTTCATAATTTTTGCCACTTAAAAGAAATTTGCCACCTTCTGTGTATGTGTTTGCAAATTCGTAGGGATTTCCCATTTTATTTAGTTCTTTTTTTATGTCATCTTCTGTGTAAATTTGCGGAAGTCTTTCTCTTAATATTTCTAAAAAGTCATTCTCTGCCATTTTTTGTTTGTCATAGGGAATGTATCTCTTGAGATAATAAATATATCTATCGACAAGTTCATGTTCTTCTAATTTCATAAAATCATCCTCAAATATATTATAAATTAAATAAAGGTTCTTTTAAATGAAGAAGTTATTTATTTTCAACTTTATATTCTATATTTTCTTATCTTATTCAAAAGATAAAAATTTCAAAATAAAAAAGCCCTGTTTCCAGAGCCTTTGATTTTATTAATTAATCAAGCACATATACTTTTACATTTCTTCTTCCAAAATTATTTGCTTCTCTATTGGAGCCATAGAATAAATCAATTCTATTTCCTTTTATTGCTCCGCCAGTATCTTCTGCCGTTGCATAGCCATAACTTTGGAATCCATCCATAGATTCAATGTATAATTTTGATCCAAGAGGAATTACTTTTGGATCTACTGCTACTGATCCAACCCTTGCACGAGTTCCCGTTGCAGTTGTTGATCCTGCTGTTGGATCGTAAGCTGTCGCTTGCATCACTATTACTTTTTTTGCAGATTTACCATTAGGTGCTGCTGGTGCTTTTCTTGTTCCTACTTCAGCTACTTCTTTTACAGGTTCTTTTGTAATTTCACTTTTCAAAACTTCTGATGATTCTAAAGCTCCATTTACATAAGTATTTTTTACAGTTTCAGTTTTTTCTCCAGCTTTTCCCTCTGTTATTATATTTTTTTCTCCTTCTAACATTTCATTGTTTTCACGAGTTTCTGTTTCAAAAGGAATTTCTACTTTGTTTTCTACATTTTCTTCTTCAACTCTATCAATTTTTATTTCCATTCCTTCTGTTGCTATTTCGTCAAGAGAAACGGAAACTCTGTCAAGTTTATTTAATTTTATATTTAAATTTTCAAGTACATCTGAAACTGTGTATCCACTTGTTTCTGCAATGAGTGTCTTGTTTCCATCTTTTATATGATAAGATTTTGGTGAAGTTATAACTATTTTAGTATCCTTTGTAATCTCTTCGTCAACTGCTGGACTAACTGAATCTTTATTTGTCACAACTATTCCTTCTTTTTTCAAAAAGTCGCCCACTGTCTTTTCATATGTAAACACTGTTTTAGTATTTCCATTGATATCTAGTTCTACGTCACTACCTAGAGCTGTATTAAAACCCATTGTCAAGACTGATACAAGCACTAGGGCAATTAAAATAAATTTCGCATTTTTAAAAATGTTCTTTCTATTCAAAAAATAACCTCCATAATCGTTACAATTTTGTAAATTTTGTTACTTTTTTGTAACCTCTTTCAACCTCATAAAAGTATATTAGAAAATCCTTCTTTTGTCAATTTTTTGTTACTTTTTTGTAATTCTTCTACAAAATCGCTAAATTAAGCTATTCTTTTTATCTGAATTTTTATAAATATTTCAAAATAAAAATATAAAAAACTCTAAACGTTGAAATTTAGAGTTTTTGTATCCTGTATTACATTTATATTACAATTTTAACTTTTTATATTGTCTTTATTTTAATTTTTATTTTATAGGGTTTATTTTTTTAATTTTTCAGCAAATCGTCTTGCAACTTTTGCCGTAAATCCCCAGATTACTTCGCCATTATATTCATAGAAGAGAACTTCTTCTCTTCCTCTTTTAAATTTGTAATTTTCTCCATTTGGTATCAAGTGATAAGGGAAGTCTTCACTTCTATTTACATTTAAATTTAAATGATAGGACTTTGGCTCATTCTCTATGAAAAATTTCAGTGGGACTGTAAAAACTTTATCAACTTCATCCTTTGAGGGATTTATTTCATAGAAATCTCTTTTTATTTCACCTGAAAAAGTATAGATAATTGCAGAATATGGATTTACAAGAAAATCCCCCTCTGAGTAAACTTCTACTTCATTTTCTTCTATTAATAGTTCCTCGCAAGTTTCTCTTATGGCAGCTTTTTCTGGAGTTTCTCCTTCTTCAATGCGACCTCCTGGAAAAGAAATTTCTCCAGGCTGATTTCTAAGAGTTAAGGCTCTTTTTTCAAATAGAAGGTGCACATCGCCCTTTCTCTTTATTAAAGGAATCATGACGGAAAAGGACTTTTCAATATCTATGGGAGATGGTTTTTGGTTTTTTAGTTTTGATTTTATTTTCATAAGTTTAAAATCAATGTCAAAAGCCATTCTCTAACTCCTTCATAAAGTCTTCTACTGAATAAATTTTAAATCTATCTAGATTTTTCCTCTCTCCTTCTCTTTCCAAGAGTCTATATAAAAGTTCATCGTATTTAAAATTGTCTGGAAGGTCAAATTCTTCTGCTACTTTGGGAGCATGTTCTTCAAAAATTTTTCTCACAACTTCACTTTCAGAACTTTCAAATCTGTCTTTTAACATCCTGTAAATATATTTTAAACTGTCTTCTTCCGATACTGGTTTTATATAATAATATTCTCCCTTCAAGCCTTTTACCTCTCTAAAGGCATCAAAATATCCAATTTTTATAAGCTCATCAGATTTTTCTCTATTAAAATCCATGCTTGAGCCAAGTTTTTTACTTGGTTTTATTATATATTTTGCCTTAATTTCATTTCTAGGCGGACTATTGTGAAGTCTTATTACAACGGCATCCATTTTGGATTTGTCAATCATATCAACTGGAGCTTGTGAGGCAAATCCTCCGTCCAAAAAATATTTTCCATGAAGTGGTTTCATCTTAAATAAGGGAAGATAACAAGATGCAATTATATAGTCCTTTAAAAGTCCTTCTTCAATATCTTCTTTAAATAGTTTTTCAACTTTAAAATCAGATACATTCACAGTGCAAAGTCCAAAATCTATACTAGAATTTCTAAGCTTATCTTCATCTATATATTTATCCACTAACCTAAAAAGTGGATAGGGTGACTTTTTAATTTCAGGAATTTTTATATCGTGATCTTTTAACTTTTGAACTATTTTATCTAGAAGGGCCTCATTTTCTTCTGCTTCTTTCACTTCGTCTTCAAAGGATTCAAAATCGAGGTTCTTCCAAAGATTAAAGCATCTAAAGGCATCTCCTTGAGAAAACATTGCACCATTAAAAGCACCAATGCTTGTTCCCACAATTTTGGAAAAGTTAAATCCCATTTCCATAAGGGCAAAATAAGCTCCCACTTGGTATGCTCCCTTTGCCCCTCCACCTTCTAATACTAAACCCCATTCTTTCATTTTGCACTTCCAAGTTCAGATGTACAATGTGGACATCTTGTTGCATCAATTGCGATTTTAGATTTACAAAATGGACAAGTTTTTTCTGTTGGCTCTTCTGTTTCTTCTTCTTTAAACATATTAGTCACTTTAGTGATTTGTTTTACCATTATAAATATGACAAGTGCAATAATTAAAAAGTCAAATACAGATTGCAAAAATATTCCATATTTTACTTCTGCTGTGCCAACTTTTACACTTAGATCAGAAAAATTGACTCCTCCAATTAAAATTCCAATAAGTGGCATCAAAATATTCTCAACAAGACTTGAAACTATTTTTCCAAAAGCACCACCTATTATAACTCCAACTGCCATGTCCATTACATTTCCTTTTGCAATGAACTCCTTAAATTCTTCAGCAAATCCTTTCATCTTTTCCTCCAATCTTGTTCTAAATTTGTTTTAGTTTTATATTATTTTTTTTGATTAATTCTAAAGCATAGTCATCAACTCTATAAGCTTCTTTGTAGATTATTTCTGAAATTCCTGCTTGTATAAGTGCCTTTGTGCAATTTAAGCATGGAAAATGTGTCACATAAGCTTTTGCCCCTTTAACAGAAATCCCTTCTTTTGCACAATACAAAAGTGCATTCATCTCTGCGTGTATAGTTGCAATGCAGTGTCCGTCACGCATAGTGTGCCCCACTTCATCGCAATGAGGATTTCCTGTGACAGATCCATTATATCCTGTTGAAATAATTCTATTGTCAGAATTTACGAGAACACAACCTACAAAGGCACGATCACAAGTAGACCTTGTAGCTACCATTTTAGTTATCTCCATAAAATATTCATCCCAAGATTTTCTCATTTTGCCTCCTTTGCAAGTTTGTCCACAAGTTCATTGTACTTAACTCCTGTGTGTGCTTCTACTTTTATAAATTTTACTTCTAATTTATCTTTTATTTCGTCATAAAATTTTTTATAAAAAATAGTTCCTTCTTTGTTTGCCTTCCAATATCCAAGAGCCCACGACCTTATGCCTTCATAATCATAATGAAGATAAATCTTTCTCTTTCCAATTGATTCTGCAAATTCCATGGCACGCATTGCACCTTTTATCTCTCCAGATACATTTCTCATTTTTGAATCCTCAAAAAATCTTTTGGAAAAAGAATATTCTTCCTCATCATTGTACATATATACCCCATAAGAGTGGCTTTTATCAGAATTTCTATAAGAACCATCTACATAGGCAATTAGCTCGTCATCTTTTGCTATTTCTCTTTTTGCCTCTTCTTTTTCATTTATAAAGCTTCTTGCATCTTCTAATTTAGAAAACTTTTTAAAACTTGCACCTTTAAAACCTGCAACTTCTTTCTTACACTCATCCCAAGTTTTGTAAATTCCAGGATTTCTTCCAATTCTTACTGCGTAATAATTCATATTCACCTCAAAAACTTTGTCATTTGTCAACTTTGTCTACATATTATATAATTAGAAGTAATTATAAGTCTAGAGTTTTGGAGGTAAAAATGAATAAAGAACAATTTGACAGAATGAAAAATGGAAAGGGATTTATAGCAGCGCTTGATCAATCAGGTGGTTCTACACCAAAAGCACTTTTAAATTATGGGGTAAAAGAAGATGCTTATTCTAATGAAGAAGAAATGTTTGAATGCGTACATGAAATGAGAAAGAGAATTATAACAAATGAATCTTTCACATCCGATAGAATTTTAGCTGCAATTTTATTTAAAGTCACTATGAATTCAAAAGTTTCTGACAAATACACTGGAGATTATCTTTGGGAAGAAAAACATATAGTTCCAATTCTAAAAATCGATGAAGGGCTTGATGAATTAAAAGATGGCGTTCAACTTATGAAACCTTTTAAACACATTGACGAACTTCTAGAAAATGCAAAAGAAAGAAATATTTTTGGAACAAAGATGCGTTCTGTTATAAAGGAATTAAATGAAGAGTCTATTAAACGAGTTGTGGAACAACAATTTGAATATGCCATTAAGATTTCCAACGCAGGCTTTGTGCCTATAATTGAACCAGAAGTTGATATACACGCAGAAAAGAAAGCTGAAATAGAAGAAATACTTAAAAAATATTTAATTGAAGGTCTTAAAAAACTTGACAAAGAAAATTATGTAATGTTTAAATTAACCCTTCCTGAAAAAGAAAATCTTTATGAAGATTTATATAATTATGGCCAAACAGTTAGAGTTGTAGCACTTTCTGGTGGATACTCAAGAGATTTTGCAAATGAAAAACTTAGAAAAAATAAAAATGTAATTGCATCTTACTCAAGGGCTTTGACAGAAGGACTAAATGTAAATCAAAATGACGAAGAATTTACAAAAACTCTTGATGATTCAATTGAAAAAAACTATTCTGCATCTGTTGAAAAATAATTAATAAATTATTAATAGTAAAATAAAAAACTTATTTTTAATCTCCATTTTTTTGGAGATTTTTTACTATCCAAAAACAGTTTTACTTTTTTAAAATTCTAATTCCTGCAATATAGATTATTATTGACTTTGGTTATTCATTGTTATAAACTATTGCATAGATAATGTTCTTTATCTATGAGTGCTGACCGCTCATCAAATGTTTTATTTTTGCTAGTGGAATTTTAATAATTTTCGCTAATTTACAATCAACTTTTTGATAACCGGGGTTCTCAATTTGGATACTGTCCGCTAGTTGACTTTTGTCAATGACCGGGGTTCCTCTGTAAATTTATCATTTTTTATTTATATGGAGGTTATTTTATGAAAAAGTACCAATTAGATGTACCTACGCCACATTCTTATACTTATGTGACAAAAAATATTCCCAATGTAACAGTTGAGCAAAGAGAAAGAGCTCTTAAAGCTACTCACTACAATGAATTTGCCTTCCCTGCCGGAATGCTAACTATTGATATGCTTTCTGACTCTGGCACAACTGCCATGACAGATTCTCAATGGTCTGCTATGTTTTTGGGCGATGAATCTTATGGAAGAAATAAAGGTTATTATGTTTTATTAGACACTTTTAGAGATGTCTTTGAAAGAGGCGATGATCAAAAGAGAATTATCGACCTTATAAGAACTGATTGCACTGATGTGGAAAAACTAATGAACGAAGTTTACCTTTGTGAATATGAAGGTGGTCTTTTTAACGGTGGTTCTGCTCAAATGGAAAGACCTAATACTTTTATTATTCAACAAGGTCGTGCTGCTGAATCAGTTTTATTTGAACTTGTAAAAAAGATTTTAAATAGTAGAGAACCTGGAAAAACTTATACTATTCCTTCAAATGGTCACTTTGACACTACTGAGGGAAATATTAAACAAATGGGTTCTATTCCAAGAAATCTCTACAACAAAGAACTTTTGTGGGAAGTTCCTGAAAATGGTCACTATGAAAAAAATCCATTTAAGGGCAACATGGACACAAAAAAATTAGAAGAACTAATCGAAAATTTAGGGCCTGAAAATATTCCTCTAATTTATACAACTATTACAAATAACACTGTATGTGGTCAACCAGTTTCTATGGCAAATCTTAGAGAATGTTCAAGAATTGCTCATAAATATGACATTCCTTATATGTTTGATGCCGCAAGATGGGCAGAAAACGCTTACTTTATCAAGGTAAATGAAGAAGGTTATGCTGACAAATCTATCCCAGAAATTGCAAAAGAAATGTTCTCTTATTGCGATGGATTCACTGCTTCTCTTAAAAAAGATGGACACGCAAATATGGGTGGAGTTTTGGCTTTTAGAGATAAGGGTTTATTCTGGAAAAAATTCTCTGACTTCAACGAAGATGGCTCTGTTAAGACAGATGTTGGAATTCTTTTAAAGGTTAAACAAATTTCTTCATATGGAAATGATTCCTATGGCGGAATGAGTGGTAGAGATATTATGGCTCTTGCCGCTGGTCTTTATGAAGCATCTAAATTCGACTATCTTGATGCTCGTGTTAAACAATGTGAATATCTTGCTCAAGGTTTTTATAAAGCCGGAGTCAAAGGAGTTGTGCTTCCTGCTGGTGGTCACGGAGTTTATATAAACATGGATGAATTCTTCGACAACAAGAGATCTCCAGAAACTTTTGCTGGTCAAGGTTTTTCTGTTGAGTTAATTAGACGTTATGGAATTAGAACTGCAGAACTTGGCAATTATTCTATGGAATACGATCTAAAAACTCCAGAACAACAAGCAGAAGTTGCAAATGTTGTTAGATTTGCAGTAAATAGAAGTCAACTTTCTAAGGAACATATGGATTATGTAATTGCCGCTGTCAAAGCTCTTTACGAAGACAGATCTACTATTCCTAATATTAGAATAGTTAAGGGAAAAGATCTCCCTATGCGTCACTTCCACGCATTCTTAGAAACTTACGAGCCTTCTGAAGATGAAAAATAATTAGCATAAAATTTAATCAAAAATAATTTCATTGTAAAAATTAAAATATTGTAAAGTTTAAAACTTATGCCCCTTCCAACAAAGGTGGGGGCATCACTATACTACCCAAAAGGAGAAAATTTATGGAAAGCAATTTAAAAACTCGTGATGGTTTTCAAAGTAAATGGGGTTTTATACTTGCGTGTATAGGCTCTGCTGTAGGAATGGGCAATATTTGGAGATTTCCTATAATGGTTTCGACCTATGGCGGGATGACTTTTTTAATACCATATTTTATTTTTGTAATACTTATAGGATCTACTGGCGTAATTTCTGAAATGGCACTTGGAAGATCAGCAGAAGCTGGCCCAGTTGGTGCCTTTGGAAAATGCACCAAGCTTAAATGGAATAATAAAAAAATTGGCGAAATAATTGGACTTATCCCTGTCCTTGGTTCTCTCGCTCTTTCAATAGGTTACACTTGTGTAATGGGTTGGATTTTTAAATACACATACTTATCCCTATCAGGTAAACTTTATAAAATGGGACAAGATATGGACTTGATAGGTTCTACTTTTGGCGAAACTGCTTCAGCAGGCGGTGCAAATCTTTGGATTGTAATAGCTATAATAGCAAGTTTTGCAATTATGGTTATGGGAGTTTCTAATGGAATTGAAAAGGCAAACAAATTTATGATGCCACTATTATTTATTTTATTTGTCGGACTTGCAATTTACATAATAACTCTCGAAGGTGCAAATGATGGATATAAATATATTTTTACAGTTGACCCCAAAGGATTAAAAAATCCAAAAGTTTGGATATTTGCTTTTGGACAAGCTTTCTTCTCTCTTTCAGTTGCAGGAAGTGGAACCGTTATATATGGGTCTTATCTCAGCAAAAAAGAAAATATACCATCATCAGCTAGAAATGTAGCTGTTTTTGATACAATTGCAGCTCTACTAGCAGCTTTTGTAATTATCCCAGCTATGGCAACAGCCAATGCTCCTCTTGATACAGGCGGCCCAGGACTTATGTTTATTTTTTTAGTAAATGTATTCAATGGAATGCCCTTTGGAAGAATTATTGGGATAATATTTTACATTTGCGTATTATTTGCAGGAATAAGTTCTCTTATTAATCTTTATGAAACTTCAGTGGCATGTTTGCAAGAACAATTTAATTTATCAAGAGCAAATTCTACAATTATAATTCACGTAATAGGATGTATTGTAGCAATACTTATCCAAGCAATAGTAAGTGGTTGGATGGATTTCATTTCAATCTATATTTGTCCACTTGGAGCTGCTCTTGCTGGAATAATGTTCTTATGGGTTGCAGGAAAAGATTATGCCCTTGACGCAGTAAATGAAGGTTCTGGCAAAAAAATTGGCAGTTGGTATTATCCTCTAGCTAAATATGTATATGTAACAGCCGCTCTTGTGGCTCTCATTGCAGGAGCAATCCTAGGGGGAATTGGCTAATATAATTTTATGCAATATAAGAAGTGTTGGTTTGTCGCCAACACTTTTATACTTTTAACTTATCTTTTAATTTAAAAATTATCCTTTTTATTTCTAAAATCTATAAATTCATCTAAATCCTTTGCTATGAAGAAAGGATTTATTTTTTTCTCTATTCCAATTGTTGAAGGAAGTGTAATTTTATCCTCTTTTCTCAAATTTTTTACTTCTTCATATTCCTTATCCAAGTCTTCATTAGAAATCACAGATTTTGCAAATTTTAAATTATTAAGAGAGTACTCATGAGCAGCATAAACTTTTGTATTATCATCAAGCTTTTTTAATCTCCTTAGTCCATCGTAGGATGCTTTATAATTTTTTGTAAAAACTCTACCACAACCCGCAAGAAAAAGTGCATCTCCACAAAATAAATTATCTCCCATCAAATAAGAAATGTGTCCTTTCGTGTGTCCACCTGTTAAAATCACTTTAAAATTTTCACTCAAGAGTTCAAATTCATCGCCATCTTTTAAATTAACATTATTGTACTCTTTAGTTTCAATGGGCCCATAAACTTTTGATCCATATTTATTTTTAAGTTCAGCCACTCCACCTACATGATCACTGTGCTTGTGAGTTAAAAGAATATAATCAAGATTTTTATCTTTCAAATAATTTATTACAGGACTTGCTTCGCCAGGGTCAAACACAATAATTTTATAGTCCTTTTCAATTGTCCAAATATAATTGTCATCAAAAGCTTTTATATAATTAATAAACATATAACACCTCTTAATATAAGTACTCTTCTTTACTAGATTTAAACACTACTTAAAATAATTTAAAAGACAGTGATTTTTCATAGCTTATTTGTTTAAGTTTTTGTTTCTTAATATCTCATTTCTCTAAATAAACTCCATTTCAGTCGTTTTTTGCAGTCGCCCTCTCAGTATGAATATAAAAAAGTAGCCTTATTTTTAAGACTACTTCCTACTCTTATTTAGTTAACTTCTTTATATCCAAATCACTCAAAAATGTTTCCTACTTGGTCACATTTTTGACTAAGACTTGATCCGATTTCTCAGAAATCGTGATAAGTCTTTCCATAGATTTTTGCTCGCCAAAAATCTATATTCCCTTATTTTTCTGAATAAGGTTCTTCATAGCTTTAGGCTCCCTTCTGTCGCCTTCAGCTTAAAAACCGTTTCAATCGTGACCAGTCACGATTGAAACTACCATTAATTACATCATTCCCATGCCTGGATTCATTGCTGGCATTTCTGGTTCGTCTTCTTTTATATTTGCTACTGCTGCTTCTGTTGTTAATATCATTGATGCTACGCTTGCTGCATTTTGGAGTGCTGATCTTGTTACTTTTGTTGGATCAACTATTCCTTCTTTTTTCATATCTACATATTCTTTTTTATATGCGTCAAATCCAATTCCATTTTCTTTTGTTTTTACTTGTTCTACTACTACTGAGCCTTCTAACCCTGCGTTTTCTGCTATTTGTCTTAGTGGTTCTTCTAATGCCTTCAAGATAATATTTGCACCAGTTTTTTCGTCATCTTCCAATTCGTCAACTACCTTTGATACTGCATCTATTGAATCAATTAATACAGTTCCGCCGCCTGCAACAATTCCTTCTTCTACTGCTGCTCTTGTTGCTGCAAGTGCATCTTCGATTCTAAGTTTTCTTTCTTTAAGTTCAACTTCTGTTGCTGCACCTACTTGAATTACTGCAACTCCACCAGATAATTTTGCAAGTCTTTCTTGTAATTTTTCTGTGTCAAATTCTGAATCAGATTCTTCAATTTGATTTTTAATGTGGCTGATTCTGTTGTCAAGCTCAGATTTTTCGCCATTTCCATTTACTATAACTGTAAGTTCTTTTTCAACTCTAACTTTTGCTGCTGACCCTAGCATATCAATTGTTGCATCTTTAAGATCTTGACCTAGGTCAGAAGAAATAACTTGTCCACCAGTTAAGATTGCTATATCTTGTAACATATCTTTTCTTCTGTCGCCATATCCTGGAGCTTTAACTCCAACAACATTTAATGTTCCTCTAAGTGAGTTTACAACAAGTGTAGCAAGTGCTTCACCTTCAATGTCGTCAGCTACAATTAAAAGTGGTTTTGATTCTTGTAAAACTTGTTCAAGAAGTGGCAAAATTTCTTGAATATTTGAAATCTTTTTATCCGTAATTAAAATATATGGGTCTTCTAATTCTGCAACCATTTTATCAGAATCTGTAACCATATATGGAGATAGATACCCTCTGTCAAATTGCATACCTTCAACTACGTCAAGGCTTGTTCCCATTGATTTTGATTCTTCAACAGTGATTACACCATCATTTCCAACTTTTTCCATTGCTTCTGAAATAAGTTTTCCAACTTGTTCATTAGCAGCAGATATAGATGCTACTTGTTCAATAGCTTCTTTTGAAGAAACTTCTGTTGAAAAGTTTTTGATTTCTTCAACTGCCTTATCAACTGCTTTTTCAATTCCTTTTTGAAGAACCATTGGATTTGCACCTGCAGCAAGGTTTCTCATTCCTTCTCTTATAATTGCTTGTGCAAGAAGAGTTGCTGTTGTAGTACCATCACCGGCTACATCATTTGTTTTAGTGGCAACTTCTTTTAAAAGTTGAGCTCCCATGTTTTCAAATTTATCTTCGCATTCAATTTCTCTTGCAATAGTTACACCATCATTAGTAATAAGTGGCGTTCCATATTCTTTGTCCAAAATTACATTTCTACCCTTAGGTCCAAGAGTAACTTTAACTGTATCTGCAAGAGTATTTATTCCTTTAATTAATCCTTTTCTAGCATCTTCTGAAAATTTAATTTCCTTAGCCATTTTATCTCTCCTTATTCAATTACTGCCAAGATATCTTGGAATTTAATAATTGTGTATTTTTCCTTATCAAGTTCAATGTCATTTCCTGCATATTTTGAAAAAATAACTTTGTCGCCCACTTTTACAAGGCCCTTCATATCTTCATCTGTATCTAGTTTATTTCCTGTTGCAACAACTTCTGCTATATTTGATTCCTCTTTTGCTGAAGAAGGAAGTACAATTCCTGAAGTAGTTGTTTCTTCTTTTTCAATTTTTTTAATGACGATCTTATCATCAAGTGGTCTAAGTTTCATCTATTTCAACCTCCAATAAATAATTAGCACTCATTGTTCTATTCTGCTAACACTATTATAATAACTCAAATAAAAAATTTTTTCAAGTATAAAAACAAAATTAAAATTTAAAATTTTCCACTTCTATTTAGGCAAAAAGAAATTTTCTATGTCAATCTTTTCCAATTCGAGAAGTTTAATTTTTCTATCTATTCCTCCAGCATATCCTGTTAAATTGCCATCTTTTCCAACAACTCTGTGGCAGGGGATTATTATAGAAATTGGATTGTGTGATACTGCACCACCAACTGCTTGAGAAGACATTTTCTTATAATCTTTTTCCTCAACAAGTTTTTGTGCAATACTTTTATAATTTGTAGTCTTTCCATAAGGTATATCAAGTAAAATTTTCCAAACATCTCTTCTAAAGTCTGTACCCATCATGTGAACTTTTGGCGTAAAACTTGGATTTCTCCCAGAAAAATAAATATCAAGATAGTCCTTAGTATCTTTTATAAAATTATTTTCCTTAAAAATAACATCTTCTTTTAAATTTTCTTTAAAATATTTTTGATTCTCAAACCAAAGGCCTGTCAAACCGCATTTATCTGATGCTATTAAAATATTTCCTAATGGAGATTTATAATTATCTAAATATATCATTTTGTCCTCTAAACTTTTTAACTCTTAATCTAATTACTTTATATACTATATAAGATTTAAATTTATAACCATTTTTTGCAGAAAAAATCTGCAGACTTCCCTGCAGATTTTAAGGAGATGGTTTTATGAAAAATATCACCAGTTAATTTATTCACTTTTATTTAGTCTTAGTGTTGTTGTTTGACTTTTTCAAAGCTTCTATTTCTTTTTTAAGAACTTCTACTTCTTTAACTTCTTTTCTTAATGTTTCTATTTCTTTTAATTCTTTCTTAAGATCTTCGATTTCTTTATTAACTTCTAAATTTTGTCCAGCTTTAACCTTAGCATTTTCATCTTTTAATTTTCTAACTTCTTCTCTAAGTTCTCTAATTTCCTTTTCGGAATCGATCTTATTTTGTGTAACAATATTTTCTAGACTTGACTTAGCAAGCTTTTCATTTTCAAATTCCCTTGCAAGATCTTCAACTTCACCTAAGAACTTTTCAGCATCTTTTGCTGTTGCAACTGGAATGTCTTTTAGCTTTTCTGCCAATCTTTCTCTGTAAGCATCCTTATTTTTTTCAACTATATCTATAATTTCTTGAGCCTTTTCTTTGTATTCACTAGAATTTACAAGATCCTTATAAGCTCTTTCAAAATTTCTCATATAGAATCTGAAGAAATCAGAAAAATCTTCTAATGATGCTTCAGTTTCAAGACCATCAATATAATTCCTTTGAGCCTTTAGTGCTGTTTCTTGATTTTTCTTTTCCAAGAATAAATTAAATTCAAGAAGCTTTAATTCAAGTTCAAGATAATTTTCAAGTTCTTTTTTAGACTTTATCTTTTCCCCATCACTTACACCAATAGTTGGCATTTCAAAAATTTTATCCAGAATTCCTTGATAAAAATCTCTTACATCTTTAACTAATAGTTCAGGTCTATTTTTAATAGCTTCTTCATAAAAGTCAATTGATTTCTTAGAATTTTGAACCACTGGTCTTACAAACTTTTCTAAATTGAAGTTTTCCACAATTCTGTAATAACTATCTGGTATCAACTTGTAGAAATACTTTTTAGACATATCAACTAACTCGTCGCTATAAATTTCAAATAATTCAATTAATTTATTTTGTGCTGAAACAATGTCTAAATCTTTATAAAAGTCGCCATAAGCAAGATATAGTCTGTTTAAAAATTCAACATTCTTGTTGTAGTTTTCCATTGATTCCTTATATCCAGGCACTTGATTGAAAAAGTCTTTGAAATTATCTTCAAACTTTTGATTCATTTGTTTATAATCAGTGAAAAATTCCATTGGATTTTTAAAACTATTTACAAACATATCTGGTCCAAAGGATTTGAAATTTCCAAAATTGAAAGATTCCATAAACTTACTATAAGCTTCCTTTTGATTGTCAAAAATATTCTTTTGCATTTCTAACATATCTTCAAAAAAATTTTTATTATCCATTACTTCCTCCTATTTTTAGTTCTTGCATTTAACCATTCCACTTTAAAGTCTTTATTTTTGTTTTGCTTTAGTAGATTATAATATCAAAATAAAATAAGGTCAACTCAAGATTACCTTTTCCTGCGGATTTTACGAAAATTTTACTACTTATTTAATTTTTCTTTATTTTTATTCCTATTTTATTCTTCTTTCATTTCTCTTATTATATTGTTACCCAACTAAATAGATATTATTTATATTTAGTAAGATATTTTAATTAATTCAAACTTTTAGTAAATAAGTTTTCTTTATTAATAAAAAATGTTCATCTTTGTCTGTTTTACAAGCTTCCTTTATAATTTGTGCACACTATGTTATAATGTAGATAAGAAAAATTTTATGTAGGGGAGGACATACATACTATGGAAAAACCTTGGGAGTTTGACGATTTTATATTTGATGGCGATGTTCTAAAAGGAATGACAAGAAAAGGCAAAGACAAAATAAAAGAAAATGGATACTTTGACATGGTAGTGCCTACTGAAGGCCCTGATGGAACAAAAATTAGAGTTATTGGAGAACAATGTTTCTTTAGAAGAAAGCTTAATTCAGTTGTAATTCCAGAAACTGTTGAAGAAATTAAGTATGAAGCTTTTGGCGTAAATAACTTAACTGAAGTTATTATCCCTGATGCTGTTAAAAAGATTGACTCTTATGCATTTTACAGAAATAAATTAACTGATGTTAAAATGCCTAAAGAAGTAGAATACATTGGCGATAATGCTTTTTCTCTAAATCAAATTGGCGAAATTAATATTCCAGACACTGTTGAATTTATTGGAGTTAGTGCTTTCTACAAAAATAATTTAACTGAAGTTAAATTGCCAGAAAACATTAAGAAAATTGACATGTATGCTTTCAGAAAAAATAACATTATGGAAGTAAATGTGCCAGCTGGAATTGAAAAATTTGACGATAGAGCTTTCGAAGAAAATACTGTTGTAAAAAAAGGCTGAAGATTTAAAAAACTTTAACAAAAAACTGTTGCTTTTTTTGGCAACAGTTTTTTTATCTACAAGAACATAGTTAAATAAATAGGAAGATATGTCACATTATTTTCTATCTTTAAATCTTTTGTGTATATTACTATTTTTTCTTTTATTCTATTGGAATATTTGACAGAAAAATTATCCAAAGACTTATGCGCCTTGTATCCAGATGATTTTACTTCTATGGGAGATATTTTTGATTCTTTTGGAATAATAAAGTCGATTTCATAATTTCTCTTTTTTATTTTATCAAGATATGTGTGATAATAAAGTTTGTAGCCTTTTGACACTAAAATTTGTGCAACTGCATTTTCATACAAAATACCTAAATTTGTTTGTAATTTATCACTTAAAAGTTTTTTATAAATTATATTTTCTGTAAACTCTCGATCTTTAAACATAAGTGACACTAAAAGACCTGTGTCGCTTAAATAAAGCCTAAATTTATTTCTATTTGCCATGCTTGAAAGTCCTACATTGGGATCTAGAACATTGTAAGAAGTTAAAACTGTTTTTGATGATTTCAATTCTGATATTTTCGACATTATACTTTCTTTGTTGCCATTTTTTATGACACTTGTTATTTGATAAGCTGATGAATGCTTGTTAAGTTCGGAAGGTATACTGTCGTATAATTCTGAAATCTGTCCTGTATAATCTATTTTGTAAAAATCTTTTTCGTAAAGTTCTATTATTTCATTTTTTACTCGATCAACCATTTCCAAATTATTTGAACTTATATACTCTTGTACAGCTTGAGGCATTCCTCCTATAAGCATATAAAGTCTAAATTTTCTCATCATATTTCTATTTTGTTCTTGTCCAATAGAAATTTTATTTTTATAAATTTTTTCTAACAATTGTGAAGTTTCTATATCTCCTGTTGCCCATAAAAATTCTTCGAAGTCCATTGGATACATATTAATTTTATGTTCTTCACTTGGTATCAAAATGTTTTCTACATTCTTTTTAATTGATATTAGAGATCCTGTTTCAATATAGTCATATCTTCCGTCTGCTACCAATAACTTTATTGCCTGTCTAGCTTTTGGATTGAATTGAACTTCATCAAAAATTATAAGAGAGTTCTTTTCAACGAGATTAACTCCATACTGCAATTGAAGTTGCAAGAAAAAATAATCCAAATCTGATAAATCATTAAATAAATCTCTCACCGAATCTGTAGCATAAGCAAAATCAATCAAAATGTATTTTTCATATTCATTTTTTGCAAACTCTTCTGCGACTGTAGACTTCCCTACGCGTCTTGCTCCTTCTATAAGGAGTGCTGTTTTCGACTTTGAAGAATTTTTCCATTCTAAAAGTTCTCTATATATTTTTCTTCTAAACATAAATCCTCCTTATAAGCCTTATTTTGTAATTCCGCACTTTTTTTAAGTGCAAAACATTACAATCCCGCACTTTTTATATCTTAATAATATCATAATCCCGCACTTTTTTTAAGTGTAAAATATTACAATCCCGCACTTTTTATTTTTTGCAAAATAAAAGACCTCAACTACTTTCGCAATTGAGATCTCTATCTAAATTAAATTTTATTTAATCAGTTTCTATTAAGTTCTACCATTTCACTAAATGTTTCAAGTTGAGTTTTAACTTGACCAAAGTCAGTCATTTGTTGATCGTAACCCATTTTGATTAGTGGAATACCAGCTTTTTCGTAAGCTTTTTTAAGTGATGGATATTCCATTTCTTCTGTGTCATTAAAAGTCATCATAAACAATAGACATCCATCTGCATCGTTATTTACTGCTAAGTCAACAACATATTTTGGTCTTTTCCAAATATCTGGATCGTAAAGAATTGGATCTTCGTCCATTCTTGCAAATTGATCTGCAAGAGCCATATATGGATCTTCAATTGAAGTATCAACATCAACTTTTAGTCCTCTTGATTCACTTGCAACATCATCTGCAACTACGCAAATGTTAAATTTGTCAAGAACTTCAAGAAGTGCTGGGTTATCTGTAATTATACCAGATGTAACAACTCTTGGTCCCTTGCATTCTTCTTTTGGCATAGCTTTTAGAGCTTCAATTAGTTCTTTAAGCATCTTGTTGTGTTCATCTTTTAGCATATAATATGAAGATTTTAATACATAACATCTGTCAGATGCTTTTATGGTTTCTGAATAATCTCCGCATAATTTAATGAACTCTCTCTTTAAAGCTCTGTTTTCATTGTAAACTTCGAAAGCTTTCTTTAAATTTTCATCAGTAATTTCTACACCACAAATTTCTTCAAGCCTTTCTGCTGCTTGTTTAAAGATTTTTGCATTGTAAGTTTTACCAAAGTCTTCTTTTCTGTGTTGTGCATGGTTCAAGAATACCATTGGAATTTTTCTTCCCACAGAAACTTTGTAGTTTTGAGAAAGTGGTCTTAATGTGTCATCAAGTGTAGTTAACATTGACGCACTAAGTCCGTCAAGACTTCCATCAAGTCCCATTTCTAAACATCTTAGTGCTAGTGAATAATAAAATGTTGGGAAATATTCTTTAGCTTTATCTATTGGACCTTGTCCTCCCCATATTCCTATTGGAACAAGTCCACCTGCATAAATAATTTCTTCAGGTGCATAATAAGGGAATACTCCAACTGCTTTTTTACCTTCTGCAAGATATTTGTCAAGTTGTTCTCTTGGACTTTCTGCTATATTTTTAAATTCTTTTAATAAATTTTGTATATCAGTCATTTTGCACCTCTATTAAATTGTAGTCTTAGACCAGTCTGTTTCTTTAGTGTTTTCGAAATTAGTGTAAACTTCTTCGCCTTTAGCGATTCTATCTGCTTTTCTTTCGTTCATAATTTCTACTAAACCTTGGACTCTAGTCTTGTATTGTTCTTCAGAGAAGTTTCTTTCATCAGCTTGGTCACCGTCAAAGTGAACTACTGGGATGTCAAGATCTTCTCTCCATCTTCTTTCGATTTCAGGCATTGCCCCTGACCATGGTTTACATGATCTATTGTAGTTAACAAGTGCTCCAGAAACACCATTTTCTTTTGCCATTGTTTCTCTCCATTCAACACCATCTTCAATACATACTGAACAAGGAGCTTTACAATAAGCTGCTGCCATTTCTCTTACAGTTGTATATTGGAATCCGAAAGCAGGTGCATATACTACTGCTGTTACGTTTACTCCATTTTGTTTTAATGGTTCGAACAAGTGTCTTAGACCTGGCCAGCAAGGAATTCCTTCAAATAGAATTCTATGTTCTTCTGGATATTCCCAAGTAGAAGTACCTTCTCTAACAGATTGTTCATACTCTGCTGCTAAAAGTTCAAATCCTTCTGCTGCATCAATTTCACACCTTGCAGCTACAATGTCTGCCATGTGGTTAAATAGATCAAATCCAGAAAGTGGAGATGGTTCATAAGCCATGTAAGAACAAGCTTTAAGCCATGCTGCTGCAGTTCTATTTGCAATCTTACAAGCTTCTTCAAATTTAGATTCATCAAATTTCTTTCCAGTTAATTTTTCAAGTTGGTGAATAGCATATTCGAATTGTCCCATTAAGTAATCAACTTTTTCTTCAGGTACATCAACAGTATTTTGGAAAGGAATATCTATCATGATCATTGGAATGTCATGCATTCTTGCAATATTTTCATACCATTTTGTCATCATGTTACAGATGTTGTTACAACAAAGTACAAAATCTGGTTGTGGCATCTTTCTTGAGTCAGTAGGTTCCCCTGCTGCATAAGCAAGTGAAATTCTTGCATAACCACAGATATCATTGTCATATCCCATGTCTTCAGCTGTTTGACAAAGTCTAAGTCCGTCTTTTTTAGCTGCTGTTGTTGCTGCATGATTTTCTGGATATACTGCGTGAAGTCCAAAAGCTTTAGCTAACTCAATTGGGAACTTAGATGATGACCATCCAACTAATTCTCCTCTTTTTTTTGCATCCCATGCTGCTCCATAAACTCTATCTACTACATTTCTTAGAGCTTGAGCTGCAGGAATATTTCCTTCGATTGGTCTTGGTTTTTTACCTGGTATTTTTTGAATTTTATCAGCCATAGTTTACCTCCTAAAATAAATTATGCATTAGCCTTTTTATCTTTTAATTTTTCCAATTTACATTTTTGATATCCAAATAGTGCTGCTCCAAGAGCACCATTTAGTTGACATAAAGGTGAAGTGTGGATCTTGTGTCCAGTATTTTCTTCGAGAGCTCTTATCATGCCCTTGTTTAAGGCAACTCCACCTGTAAATACAATATCATCATTTAATCCCACTCTTTTTGCAAGAGAGCCAACTCTTGCAGCAATGGAGTCATGAATGCCCTTTACTATATCTTCTATTTTTGCTCCACTTGCAAGCTGTGAAATAACTTCTGATTCAGCAAAAACTGTACAAGTAGAAGAAATATTTACATCTTTTGTAGATTTCGCATCTAATTCTTCAAGTTCAGAGATGTCAACTTCAAGTACTCTAGCAATAACATCTAAGAATCTTCCAGTACCAGCAGCACATTTGTCATTCATTACGAAATTTTCAAGCATTCCATTATCTCCTATTTTAAGAGCCTTTGCATCCTGTCCACCAATATCAATTATTGTGCTAACATTTGGAAATAAGAAATAAGCACCTTTGGCGTGACAGGAAAGTTCAGACATTTGAAAATCTGCTCCAGGGAGTGCATTTCTCCCATATCCTGTTGCCATTACATAGGAAATATCTTCTCTTTTCATGTTTGCCTTTTCAAGTGTTTTAGTAATTGTCCTAGAAGGACCACTCGTCCCTGCACCAACATCAATAACAGAAGTAGAAATAATTTCCTTGCCATCTTTTAAAATAATACTTTTTGAGGCAGTTGAACCAATATCAACCCCCATTGTATAAATAGCTTCTGCCATACAATCTCCTCTTTATTTTAATATTAATATCTTACTGTATTTAATTCTACTATAATTATGTACCTTTGTCAAAAGACATAACCCTTAAAACAAGAATATACAAGGCTTCAAGAGATTTTAGGCTTTACTATTTATATATATTTGTTGTTATTTTTTACTTATGGTAACCTCAGAGTACATATACAAAAATATTGGATAATCCTTGTAAGATTATCCAATAAATTGTCATATATTTAATATTATTTAATATTATTTAATCTGTCGTAATCTCTAATTATTCTTGGTGTAAGCATTTGATGAACCGGACAAATTGACTTTGGATCTTGATATGCACTTTCTGTAAAAGCAATAATATAGTTTCTCCATAAGTTCATGTTTATTATTTCATCTACAAGTCCATACTTAGCACAAGAGAATGGTTTTGATTTTTCTGCATAATCTTGAATCAAATCGTTCATCTTGTCAATAGTAGGTTGAAGATCTTTGCCAGCCTTTTTATCTTTTGCAAGTCTTCTAGAGTACATTGCAGTAGCTGCTGTTTCTCCGTTCATTACGTTGATTTCAGTTGCTGCAGTTCCAAGTGAGAATGCGTTAGTGTCATTACCTTGAGGTCCACCAAGTACATAGTGAGCTGCTGCAGTACCTTTTCTCATTGTAATTTCCATTTGTGGAAGATCAGAGTTTTGGATTGAATAAATAAGTGATTGACCAAGTCCTAGTAATTCTGCCTTTTCAGCATCGTCACCAACGTCGATACCAGTAGTATCTTGTAACCATACTATAGGAAGTCTATCTCTAGCACAAAGTGTTACGAATTCATTCATCTTTATAAGACCTTGTCTATAAAGTTTACCACCAATTGAGATGTGTTTTGGATCATTGTAGTATTCTGGATAGCCCATTAATAGACCTTGAACGTTAGCTACAACACCAACTAAAAGTCCGTTAACTTTAGCAAGACCAGTTACCATTTCTCTACCATAACCCTTTTTGTATTCCATAAATTCTGAACCGTCAAAAAGTCTTGCAATTACGTCATAAACATCGTAAGCTTTTTTACCATTAAGTGGAATTAAAGAATACATGTCGTTAGGATCATATAGTGGATTCTTTGGATCGTCTACTCTAAAGAATTCTCTATCAAATTTTGGAAGCATAGAAAGATATTTTCTAATACCTTCAAGTACGCCTTCTTCTTCAACATAACATTCTCTCATGAAACCAGTTTGAGCAAAGTGAACTCCAACTGATCCCGGAGGAGTAGTTTTCTTAGCGTTAGCAGTTTGATCTGCTATTTGATTTGCTCCTTCTTCATCTATATATCCCTTAGGATTCATACCGCCAAGGATTCCAGCTCCACCAACAGCCATGTTTGCATCTTTATGTGCAATTATAATTGTAGGTGAAATTGAGTGGTATCCACCACCAGCTGGGTTAGTACCATAGATGCCAACAATTACAGGAACTCCACATTGGTTAAGTCTTGAGTTTCTGTAGAATGGAGTACCGCCACCACGTCTGTTTGGATATACTTTTTCTTGTTCATCAAGTTTTACACCTGAACAGTTTAGTATATATACTAGTGGAATTCTAAGTCTTTCAGCTGTATCTGATGCTCTTAGAAGGTCATCAGCTTGTCCTGCAATCCATGCGCCTGCAAGTTTCTTGTTATCTGATGCAACGATGTAAACCCATCTGTCGTCAACTTTTGCAAGTCCCTTAACAACACCAGTTGTTCCGTGATCATTGTCACCAGGGTTATAAATTGTATTTAGTGGGCACCAAGTACCTTCGTCGATAAGTTCAGCAATTCTTTGAAGAGCTGTCATTTCTCCACGTTCATTTACTTTTTCATCTGGTTTGCCGGCAGCAAGAGCTTTCTCAGCAAATTCTCTTATTTCTTCTTCAACTTCTCTTAATTCATTAAAGTTATTTTCGTCAACTGCTTTTAATGGATTTCCAATTGTCTTCATATTTTGAAAATATGAAGCAAGTGAGTATTGGCCCATAAATCCTCCTCTTATTCTTCAACAGGTCTTTTAATGAAAGCTTCGCCTGGATCTATTTCTTCTCTTATTAATTTGATTACATCTTCATCTGGTTCTTCAAGTTCAACTGCACGAGATACATCAATGTCAAATCCTGTGTTTTCTATTACATCTTCTGGAGATGAAGAAGGATAATATCCTGCAAGATACATTCTCTTAGTTTCTTCATCAAACTTTAATATACCCTTGTCAGTTACAACCATTTGTGGTCCAACATTTTCAGGAATACCAACTCTAGTTCTTCCACCAGGACCATCAATCCAACCTGGAGAAGTTACATAGTCAATTTTGTCCATAAATCTTCTCTTTTCATGTTGCATCATAATAATTGTATTTACATAAGTTGCAATACCATTAGCTCCACCTGATCCCGTAAATCTAGTTTTAGGATGGTGATAATCACCAATTACAGTTGAGTTAACATTTCCATAAGGGTCAATTTGAGCTCCACCGATAAATGCAATCATTCTCTTCTTGTCATGTTTCCATTCATTTGCTTGGAATCCAACATAAGTTGCGTTTGTCCAGTGAACTCCACAGTGTGCCATAAATCTGTTGTCACCAACTGATCTTGGAACTTCTATTGGATCACAATCCATAAGTCCTGATTCAACGATTAGGTAACAATTAGGAGCATAAACTGCTTTTGCAAGAGAAGCACCAATTAGTGGTAATCCTGTTCCTACAATTGCTATTTGACCATCTTTAATTTGTCTAGCAATTGTAACTGCTTGCATTTCTTTATTTGTATAATTATCATATCTAGCCATTATCTATCTTCTCCCTTCTTTAGTGCATCTGTTGAATAACCAAATCCTGGAACATTCTTAAGACCAATTAATCTTGTTGCACCAAGTTTGTTAAGATATTCTTCATGATCTTTAACTCCGTATACCCATTCGTCTAAGAATGCATTAAAGTTTTCTTCTGTTTTAGATTCTACATTATACATTTTGTAGAAGTCTGCATCATAATCATAATAATCATAACATTGTGAAGGGTGAGCTCCAAATGGTGCATGAACTACTGCGTCAACACAAAAACCAGGAATTTTATTGTCAGCTGCATCGTAGTTTTTAATGTATTCATCACTTACAAGTTCTTCGCAAGTAACGATAACTTTTTTAGCTGCTATGGCAATGTCAACATCGTGGAATGTGTTTCCAAGAATTCTTGTAGTTCCATCTGGAGAAGCCATTTGTACGTGAATAATTGCAGTATCAATTTCAGGAACTGGTGCTGCAACAAGTTTTTCTCCTTCTTTGAATGGGTTTTCTACATATATAAATTTATCATTTGGAAGTTTATCAACTTTTTGTCTATCTTCTTTAGATATTCCCCATTCGTCCACTAAACTTGAACCCATCATTAGTCTAACAGGTAAATATGGAAGTCCTAGTGCAGCTGCATGAATTCTTTGCATTTCAACATCTTGAGAGTAGTCTTCCATAAGAAGTTCTCCCTTTTCAACTGCTGCTCTAAATCTTCTTGAAACATTTGTATATCCTGAATTAGCAGTATAACAGTTAATATATGCTTTTACTCTGCCAGCTCCTATTAATGTATCCCAGTCGCCTCCTGCAGGGCCTGCTTCAACGATAAAATCTTTTTGTCCTTGACGCAAAATTTCATTTACTGCTGCGTAAGGCTTTCTGTTAGTTGTAAATCCACCTAGTGAAATTACATCGCCATCTTCTACATATTTTGCTATGGCGTCTTTAAGTTCCATTACTTTACTCAAGTTAAAACCTCCTTTATAAACATATAACTTGAATTACATAAATATTCAGCCCACAATGGAGCTGAATATATTAATGACCAAATAGTATTAAGAATACACCTGCTGCTACGGCTGATCCAATAACTCCCGCAACATTAGGGCCCATTGCGTGCATTAGTAAGAAGTTAGTAGAGTTATATTTTCTACCTTCAACTTGTGATACACGTGCTGCCATTGGTACTGCTGAAACACCAGCTGAACCAATAAGTGGATTTATCTTTCCACCTGTTGCTGCGTATAAAATTTTTCCAAAAAGTACACCTGCTGCTGTTGCGAAACAAAATGCAATTAAACCAAGAGCAATAATCTTAAGTGTTGATAATTGTAGGAAAGTTGTTCCATCAGCTGTGGCTCCTACTGTTGTTCCTAGCATAATTGTTACAATATTCATTAACGCATTTTGTGCAGTGTCTGACAATCTATTAACTACTCCTGATTCTTTAAATAAATTTCCAAGCATTAGCATACCAAGAAGTGGTGCTACATCTGGAAGAAGTAGTGATGTAAAAGTTACTACAACAATTGGGAAAATAACTTTTTCTAATTTAGATACTTTTCTCAAAGAACTCATAACTGTAGTTCTTTCTTTTTCAGTAGTAAGTGCCTTCATAATTGGCGGTTGAATCATTGGAATAAGTGCCATATATGAATAAGCTGCTACTGCTATTGGTGCTAGTAAATGTGGTGCAAGTTGTGATGTTGTAAATATAGCTGTTGGCCCATCCGCCCCACCAATAATACCAATTGATGCAGCTTCTGATCCTGTGAAGCCCAATTTTATCGCAACTAAAAATGCAACATATATACCAAATTGAGCTGCTGATCCAAGTATCAATGAAATTGGATTTGCAATAAGTGGTCCAAAGTCAGTCATTGTACCAACGCCCATAAAAATTAAACATGGAAATAAGTTTGACTTAACCCCATTATACATAATGGCAAGAACACCTGAACTTTGCCAAGGATCTGCCACGTCCATTAAGCCTGTTAATGGTAGATTTCTAAGAAGCATACCAAATGCAATAGGAAGAAGTAATAGTGGTTCGTATTCTTTCTTTATTGCTAAATAAATTAGAATAAAGGATACGATAAACATTACGACATTTTGCCATTGCAAGGCTGCAAACCCTGATTCGGCGAGTATCCCCTGTAATGTTTCTTTTAACATGTTTCGACCTCCTAATTATTCTACACTTGCAAGTAATGCGTCAGTATCTACTGTTTCTCCCGCTTTTACATTAAGTGTAACTTTACCTGCACATGGAGCTACGATTTCGTTTTCCATCTTCATAGCTTCAAGAATAAGAATTACATCCCCTGATGCTACTGTATCTCCACTATTGACATTAACTTTTAAAACAGTTCCTGGCATTGGTGCAACTACATCTCCACTTCCACCTGATGCGGCTGGTGCTGCTGCTGGAGCTACAGGTGCTGGTGCTGGTTCTGCAGGAGCCGCTGGTGCTGGTGCAGGTGTTACTTGTTGAGCTTGTGGTTGTGCTACTGGTGCTTGCGGTGCTTGTGGTGCTGCCGTAAGTGATCCAGGAGTAAGAGATTGATATCCTCCGCCAACTTTTTCAACTTCTACTTCAAAAACTTTTCCATCTACTTTAACTTGATATTTCATTAATTTCTCCTTTGTATAAATAATAGAATAATTTCAAATTTTAATTTTACTTCTTTTCAGTTATAGAAACAATTCTAAAACTTTCAACTCTTGATTTTTCTTGCATGCTGATTGCTCCAACTATCGCCGCTAAAAGTGCGGGATCCATAGAATTATCAACTGGAGCAGCTTTTTTTGCTACTGGTGCAGGTGCCTTTTTATCGTTAGACTTTCCTGATGCGGATTTCCCTTCAATAGCATTAACTATTTTACTAATTAAAATTATTGCAATTAGTAAAGCTATCAAAGCTAAGAAAACTACACAAAAACCAGTCAAGGCTACCCCTAAGGCTTCTCCCATGGTAAGATTTACATCTCCTAGCATTATCACACCTCCCAATGTGGTTTCATATTGTGGAATCCATTCCAACTTTTAAGAACATTATAACAAAGACCTAAAATTAATTCAATTAAAATCTATATGTATGATTAATTAATCTAAATCTTTTGCAAATTAATTATACATGAAAATTACAGTAAAATAAAGGAAAGCCTTTTTGTTTTATTTGTATAAAAATACAAATAGTGAAAATTCTTAACTAAAAATTACATTTGTTAAAAGAAGATAGCATTATTATTAATTTTTCAAAAAAAATATATTTTTGAGGCAAAATCTTTGACTAAATGAAAGTAAAATTTTTTCATATTTTTAAAATTAATTTTTTCTAAATTTATATTTTTGGAATATGTTTTTCGACTCGATTTGCGCTTTTATCCTTATATATAATGAATGAGTTCACTTGTAATAATAATTTAGATTTTAAAATTTTTCCAATTTTATTTTAGTAACTTTTAGAAAAAACTCTCCAAATTATATATAAGCTCTTTACTATACAAATGGCAAAAGATTATATATAATCTGGAGAGTTCTAAATTTTATATAATTTTTTAAATAGCTAAAAGACCGAGATGCTCAACTAATATTTTTGTCCCAAGAAAAATTAAAATTAATCCACCAACTATTTCTGCTTTATCCTTTAAGGCAACGCCAAAAACTCTACCTACTCTTACTCCAATAAATGAAATTAAAAAAGTTGTAATTCCTATTATAAAAACTGCTGTTCCAATATTTATATTTAAAAAAGCAAATGAAATTCCAACAGCAAGGGCATCAATTGATGTTGCAATAGAAAGCATTAATAAGTTTTTTATATCTAATTTATCATCTTCTATTTCACAAGTTTTGTCTTTTGATTCTCTTATCATATTAGATCCTATTATAAATAAGAGAACAAAAGCTATCCAGTGATCTATTGATTGCAACTTTTCTGCAAATAGAGAACCCAAAAGATAACCAATATAAGGCATTAATCCTTGAAATATTCCAAAAAATAGCGCTATTATAAAAGATTTTTCCAAAAAATTTTTTTAATTGAAAGACCTTTGCAAATAGCAGCTGCAAAGGCATCCATGGACAATCCAACTCCAATTAAAATTACTGATACCAAATCCACATCTTCACTCCCAAAAAAATAGATGCTCAAGGCATCTATTCTAAAATTTAAATTATTTTAATAATTCATCTAATCTATTTTTATCAAAGCCAACAATTTGTTCGTCATCTACACAGATTACTGGAACTCCTGTGTAACCCATTGCCATAAGTTCGTTTCTAGCTTCTTTGTCTGTTTGCACATTTTTTTCTTCAAAGTCTACTTCTTTTTCCTTTAAATAATCCTTTGCCATTGTGCAATATGGGCAAGTGTTGCTTGTATAAACTGTTACTTTACTCATTCTTATTCCTCCTTATATTAACTTATTATACTCTAATATTTGAATTTAAATCAAATAATTTAATATTTTTATTATATTTTATGTTCTGCATGTTCCAATCCATCTTTAAATATGGAAAGAACATGTTCATCGTCAAGAGAATAATATGCACGTCTTCCCCTTCTCTTGACCTTTATTAAGCTTTGGCTTCTAAGTAATGCAAGTTGATGCGATATTGAAGATTGACTCATATCAAGCAAAACTGAAATGTCGGAAACGCAAAGTGGTCCCTTCATCAACGCATAGATTATTTTTATCCTAGTTGGATCTGATAATGCTTTAAATATTTGTGAAATCAAATCTATTAACTTTTCTTTTTCGTTAAAACTTAATATGTCTTCTTCAACATTCTTCGAAACTTCGTCTATATATTTTTCCTTCATTTTTTATTTACCCCACGCTTTTAAAATTTACACTCAAGACAATAAATTCCCTGAGATCAAGCGTTTCTGCCCTTCTTCTCTCATCTACGCCGCTTAGTTCAAGTGCTTTTTTTATTTCGTCTTTTGTGTAATTTAATTTTGAATTGGAAAGAGAATTTAAAATTGTCTTTCTCCTTGTTGTAAAAGCTGCACGAACTACTTTAAATAAAAAATCCGTATCAACTTCTTCTCTATCTTTCATTTTTAAACTTAAAACTGCCGAATCTACATTGGGCTTTGGCATAAATACAGATCTTGGAACTTGAAATCTATATTTGCAATCTGTGTAATAATTTATAAAAACAGATAAAGATCCATAATCTTTACCACCAGGCCCTGCTGAAAGTCTTTTTGCAACTTCTTTTTGAACCATAACTGTTATTGAAATTAAGTTTGTATTAGATAAAACTAGCTTTTCAATAATAGGTGTAGTGACATAATAAGGGAGGTTAGCTACAACTTTAAAGCTTTCATCCCCAAATTCTTTTTCAGTAAGTACTTTTAAATCTATATCTAGAAAATCCCCATAAATAACTTTTACGTTTTCTAGTGCTAAAGTTTCTTTATGCAGTTCCCTTAATTTTTCATCAATTTCAATTGCCACAACTTTTTTGGCACGAAGAGCAAGTTCTTCTGTTAGAGTTCCCACTCCTGGCCCAATCTCTATGACATTGTCCTCTTCATCTATTTCGGCAGCATCTGCAATTTTCCTAACTATGTTCCCATCTATTAAAAAATTTTGTCCCAATGACTTTGTAAATCTAAATCCATATTTAGATAAAACTTCTGAAAGCTTTTTTGGTTTATATAATCTATCTATTAGAATTCACTTCCTTCATGGCTTTTTCAAATTCCTCCCTAGTAATCCCAAAGGAGTTTAATTTGTGAAGAGTTTTTTTCCCATTTCCATATCCTATTTTTAAAATATCTGAAAGTTTTTCTCTCCTATATCTTGATTCAGGAGAATTAATTAAATTATTTTCTATTAAATCTTTCATTGTGTATTCTTGGTTCATATTAGTACTTGTAGCTCTTGCCGATTCTAATGCCTTTAAAATTTCTTCTGGGCTTGCATTCTCTACACCAATATCTCCATCTTTTGTCGACACACTTTGGGAGAGATAAGCGTGTTTTGCACTTGGGATTTCTTTTGCAATTCTCTTTCTTATTTGTGAACCCATATAGTCAGAATCTGTGAAAATTATTATTCCTCTTTTTTCATTAATCTCCTTTAACAAATTAATTAATTTGTTCCCAAAACCAAATCCATGAGTCGTGATGACTTCTGCATCAACAGCTTTTTTTATTTGAATTTCATCATCACGGCCCTCTGCTACAATAACCTCTTTAATTACTTTTTTCATATCCCAAAGAACCTCTTAGTATTCGCCGCCGTAATTTTTTCTAACTCAGAACTTTCTATCTGTCTTAGGTCTGCTATATAGTTGCAAGTGAATTTCACATATTTAGGTTCATTTCTCTTGCCCCTATATGGAACTGGCGTCATATAAGGACAGTCAGTTTCTAAAAGAAGTCTTTCAAGGTCCACCTTTTTTGCCACTTCTTTTGGAGTTTTTGAATTTTTAAAAGTAACAGCCCCTCCAAGGGCAATATAATCGCCCATCTTTAAATACTTCTCCATCATCTCCACAGATTGGGAAAAGCAATGGATAAGTGCTACGAATTCATATTTTTCATGAGCTTCTTTTAAAATCTCGAAAGTTTCTTCTGAAGCATCACGAGAGTGAATCACAATATTTTTTTTGAGTTTCGCTGCAAGAGCAATTTGTTTTTTAAAAACTTCTCTTTGAATATCTCTGGGAGAATTATCGTAGTAATAATCTAGACCAATCTCTCCTATTGCCACAACTTTTTTATTTTTTGAAAGTTCAATAAGTTTTTTTTCCACATCGTCATTATAGCTTTCCGCTTCATGAGGATGCACTCCAATAGAAGCATAAATATTTTCATACTTATTGGCAAGTTTTACAGAATTTTCTGAAGAACTAAGATCTGAAGAATTATTTACTACAATTTCTATTCCATTTTCATTTAAATTTTTTATAAGTTCATCTCTATCTTCATCAAAAGCTTCGTCATCGAGATGTACATGAGAATCTATCATATTATCTCCTAACTAATTTTTGCACCTGAATTAATATCAGATAAAGTTGATGCAAGGGATATATCTCCTTTATCATCTATGGCAGCAAGGAGCATTCCATTGGATTCAACTCCTCTTAAATTAATTGGTTTTAAATTTACAATAATTAAAACTCTTCTTCCAATTAATTCCTCTTTATTGTAATACTCTTTTATTCCAGATACAATTTGTCTATTTATATCGCCAACTTTTAATTTTAAAACATAAAGTTTATCTGCATTTGGATGATCCTCTACGTCAATTATTTCTGCAACTCTAATATCAAGTTTTGCAAAATCTTCAATGTCTACTTCTTTTTTTATGTCTTCTTCTGTATCTTTTTTGGCATTTATATTTGTTCTAGATTTTATAAGAGCAGTATTTTCTTCATTAAACTTTTCAATTTCCTTTTCTATGTCAAGTCTTGGGAAAATAACTTCGCCTTTGTTTACCTTAGTTCCATCTTCTATAAGACCAAAAACTCTTGCATCATCTAAGTTTATTTCTGAATTTATGCCAAGTTGTTCTCTTATTTTAAGTGAAGTATCTTTGATAAAAGGATGGATTAAAACAGATACAATTCTAAGACTTTCGCTCAAATTATATAAAACCGTATTAAGTCTATCCTTTTTATCTTCTTCTTTAGCAAGCTTCCAAGGTTCAGTTTCATCAACATATTTATTTGTCCTTCTTATCAATCTCCAAATTGATTCAAGAGCTACAGAAAATTCGTAATGTTCCATAGCAGATTCAACTTCATCTATTAAAGAAACTGCAAGATTTTCTAAATCATCATCTACTTCTTCTCTGACACCTTTATCTTCAATTATTCCATCATTGTATTTTCCAATCATGGAAACTGTTCTTGAAAGTAAATTCCCAAGGTCATTTGCAAGGTCAGAATTTAATCTCTGCATGAATTTTTCTATATTAAAAGAACCATCTGAACCAAAAGAAAATTCACGAAGTAGAAAATATTTTAAAGCATCTACTCCATAAAGTTTTATAATTGGCTCTGGATAAACTACATTTCCCTTTGATTTACTCATCTTGTCATTATCAAATAAAATCCAACCATGTCCAAAAATTTTATCAGGAAGAGGAAGATCTAGTGCCATCAGAATTGCAGGCCAAATAATTACATGAAATCTAATAATTTCTTTTCCTACGAAGTGAACATTTGCTGGCCAAAATTTATTAAAATGTTCTTTGTCCTTTCCATATCCAATTGCAGTTAAGTAACAGGATAATGCATCTATCCAAACATATATAACATGTTTTTCATCAAAGGGAACTTTTACTCCCCAATCAAAACTTGATCTAGAAACAGAAAGGTCACTTAATCCATCTTTATCTTCAAAAAAGCTTTTTATCATTTCATTTTTTCTAAAGGCAGGTTCAATAAACTCTGAATGATCTTCGTAATATTTTAAAAGTCTATCTTTGTACTTTGATAATCTAAAGAAATAAGATTCTTCGTGAGTAATTTCTGTTTTTCTTCCACAATCAGGACAAGTGTGTCCCTCTCCTAGTTGTGCTTCTGTCCAAAAAGATTCACAAGGAGTACAATAATAACCCTCATACTCTCCTTTATAAATGTCACCTTTATCGTATAGTTTTTGAAAAATATCTGCAACATTTTTTTCGTGATCCTCATCAGTTGATCTGATAAAAGCATCATAGTCTATGTCCATAATTTTCCAAAGTTTTTTTATATTCTTAACTATGCCATCAACATATTCTTTTGGCTCCATACCAAATTCTTTTGCTTTTTCTTCTATTTTTTGACCGTGTTCATCAGTTCCTGTTGTGAAAAACACATCATATCCTTGCATTTTTTTAAATCTTTTTACGCAATCTACTGCAACAGTGCAGTAAGTATGACCAATATGAAGATTATCACTTGGATAATATATTGGCGTTGTAATATAAAACTTCTTATTCATAAAACCTCCATAAAAAACCTAATCCATTTGGATAAGGCCTTGGCAGAATCTGTCAATATTCTGATAAGTTTCTACTATTATTTATTAAAATAATTATAACTGAATTACTCTATAAAATCAATTTCATGAAATGTCTGTAACGCCTTTTGCAATAATCAATTGATTTTTGACATATCCATTATACATTTAATTATCTAAATAAAATATCATAGTATTGTATTAATTGTTTTTTATAGCTGTTTTCTTATTCTCTTTTAACATTTTATTAAAAAAAGTGCAGGCAGAAATTTTTCTACTTGCACTTTTTATTTATATTCTTAAATTTTTGTCAAAAATCTTTTATTTATTTTTCTACCCAAACATCAACTTCAGAATTTGAATTTGCTCTTTCTCTATTGTGCGCATTTGATGCGTCAAGGATATTGTAATAAGCCCAAAAATCTTCTTTTACATCGCTAAATTTTGTCAAAGATGAAACATTAATATCTTTAAGTGAATCCTTATTTGTATTTCTGTCAAATACAGAGTTCAAAATTGTAACAGCTTCTGCTCTTGTGATTTTTTCATTTGGTTTAAATGTTCCGTCTGGGTAACCACTAACATTTTTGTTTCCATTTAATTTGTCAATTGCATCCTTTGCCCAGTGATCTTTTATGTCATTAAAATCAGATTTATTTGTCTTTTCTGTTTTAATATATCCAGAAATCATTTGTGCAAACTCTGCTCTTGTAATGCTTTCATTTGGCTTAAATGTTCCATTAGGATAGCCACTTATAAGTTTCTTTTCAACAACATAATTTACTGCAGCGGAATACCATTCATCATTTGCATCAGAGAATTTTGTCTTGTCCCCAAATCCAAATCCGCTTCCACCATTTATAAGTGTAGCAAACATTTGAGCCGCTTCTGCTCTAGTTACATTATTTTGTGGTTTAAATGTTTCATCTGGGTAGCCTTCGATATATGAAATTACTCTTTCATCTTGAATAGCTTTTTTTGTAACTTTGTAGTCAAGTTTTTCTACATCGTCATCATCTGTCTTTGCTTCAACTTTTATAGTTTCTCCTGCAATTAATTCTCTATCTAAGAATACTGTAAATACTCCAGAGTTATTTACTTCAATGCTACCTAATTTTCTATTACTTGCATCATAAACAGTAATTGTATCTTTTGCATTTGCTTTACCTTTTACAAGTTTTTGTCCTTCTTTAGCTTCAGTAATAGTCAATTTATCATTTTCTGCTGTCTTTTTATCTTTGTAGAATTTTAAATCGTCAAAATCACTTTTTGAAATATCATCTCTCAATTTAACTGAAAAATATGAATTTTTATCAGTTCTAAAAGTTCCATAAAGTTCTCCATCATAATAAACTTTTATATTTTCATAAGGATGGTTTCGAATAAATCCTGTCAAAGTTTTTCCCATTATACTAAGGCCATTTGCCTCAACTTCAGATCCTTTAATATAATCGTCTTCTTCTCCAGCAATTTTTACTCTTTTAGATTTATCTCCATCTTTTTCTGCATAAACATAAACAATTTCATCTTTTGAAATATCATATTTTATTGAAAAACGTCCATTTCTATCTGCTTCACCAATATGTCTGTCATCTTTTCTACTTCTTTCGATATAAATATCTGCATAAGGTTCTGTCTTACCTGTGATTTCTCTTCCATTGTATTTTACATTTGAGATGTCAACATCGTCGTAACGACCACTTTTCTTTTCTACATCAAAAGTGAGTGTTATTTCTTTTTTAGAACCATCTTTAAATTTTACTGTAACATATTCTGTTTGTTTTCCAGTTTCATTGTATTTAAATGATGTTTCTCCTTCAACTACTCTAGCTCCACTAGGAAAGTCTATTATATCTTCAATGTCATATCTCTTACCTTTTTCAAGAGTTTTTCTTGTATCTCTTACTCTACTTCTATTTCTATCGGCTTCAGTAGTTTTTTCGTCATCATCGTCTTTATCATTTTTTGAATTATAGTACTTTTCATTTTGTGCCTCTTTTAATAAATCTCCACTTGATGCAAAAATAGAAGCTGGCATTGACGTCACAAGCACACCTGCAAGTGCAAGTGCTAAATATTTCTTACTATATGGTTTCATTTAAATTCCCCCTAATAAAATTAATTATTAATTTATACTATGATTGAGTTTAAAGCCCTTTTGTGATAATAAAGTGATAACTAGAATAACTTTTTTCTTTTTAACATTTTTTTAATATTTTGTAACAATATAGAAACAAAAAGAACTCACTAAAATAAATTTAGCAAGTTCCAAAATAAAATTATTTTACTTTTATAGATAAATCATCCGCATACACATCTACTAAAATAGTATCTCCATCCATAACATCACCCTTAATTATTAATTTTGAAATTTTTGTTTCAAGAGCGTGCTCAATATATCTCTTAACTGGCCTTGCTCCATATTGAGGGCTAAAGGATGCATTTAAAATAAATTCAAGAGCAGAATCTGTGACTTCAATTTTTATATCTCTGTCCTCTAATTTATTTTCAACTTCTCTTATACTTTGTTTTATAATGTCGTAAATTTCTTCTCTTTGAAGTGGTTTGAATAAAACTATTTCATCAACTCTATTTAAAAATTCTGGTCTAAAAGACGCCCTAAGATCTCCCATTACAGATTCTCTTGCATCTTCTGTTATTTGACCATCTTCTCCGATTCCATCAATTAAGAAGTGTGATCCAATATTTGAAGTCATAATTATAACTGTATTTTTAAAATCAACAGTCCTTCCTTGATTATCAGTAAGTCTTCCATCATCTAGCACTTGAAGTAAAATATTAAAAACATCTGGATGAGCCTTTTCGATTTCGTCAAACAAAATTACAGAATAAGGCTTCCTTCTAACTGCTTCTGTAAGTTGTCCTCCTTCATCGTAACCAACATATCCCGGAGGAGATCCCACAAGTCTTGACACAGAATGTTTTTCCATATACTCTGACATATCAATCCTTATTAAATTCCTTTCATCATCGAAAAGCGTTTCTGTAAGTGCCTTTGCTGTTTCAGTTTTACCAACTCCTGTTGGCCCCAAGAATATAAAAGATCCAATTGGTTTATTTCTATCTTTTAGTCCAGCTCTTGCTCTTAAAACTGCATCAGATACAACTTCAATTGCATTATCTTGCCCTATTACTCTCTTGTGCAAAATATCTTCAAGATTTAAAAGTTTTTCTCTTTCAGTTTTATTTAATTTTTCAACTGGTATTCCCGTCCACCTGCTGACAACATAAGCAATTTCATCTTCTGTAACTTGTTCCTTTACCATTGATGTAGATTCATCTTTTGTTTCCGATTCTTTTTTAGCAAGTTCTTCCTTTAATTTTGGAAGAGTTCCGTATTTTAATTCAGAAAGTTTTTCAAGATCATAATTTCTTTCGGCCTCTTCAATTGAGTGATTTGTTTCTTCAATTTGTTTTTTTATATCTTTTGTGGAATCAAGGGCCTTTTTTTCAGATTCCCATTTAGATTTCAATCTGTCAAAAAGATCTTTTTCTTCAGAAAGCTCAACTTGCAATTTTTTTAGTCTTTCTATACTCGCTTCATCAGTTTCTTTTTTTAGTGCTTGATTTTCTATTTCAAGTTGCAAAATTTTTCTTCTAACTTCGTCAATTTCTGTTGGCATTGAGTCAATTTCTGTCCTAAGCATTGCGCAGGATTCGTCCATCAAATCAATGGCTTTATCTGGCAAAAATCTATCAGTAATATACCTATCAGAAAGAGTTGCAGCAGCAATAACAGCTGAGTCTGCAATTCTTATCCCATGATAAATTTCGTATTTATCTTTAAGACCACGAAGAATTGCAATTGTATCTTCCACTGTCGGCTCTTTAACCAAAACCTTTTGAAATCTTCTTTCGAGAGCAGGATCTTTTTCAATATATTTTCTATATTCATCAAGAGTTGTTGCGCCAATTGCGTGAAGTTCTCCACGAGCAAGCATTGGCTTTAACAAATTTGATGCGTCCATTGCCCCATCAGTCTTTCCTGCACCAACAATGTTGTGAATTTCATCTATAAATAAAATAATATTTCCTTCAGATTTTTTCACTTCATTTAAAACAGCCTTTAATCTTTCTTCAAATTCTCCACGATATTTTGCGCCTGCAATAAGTGCACCCATATCAAGTGAAAATACTGTTTTATTTTTTAATCCTTCAGGCACATCCTCAGACACAATTCTTTGTGCAAGTCCACCTGCTATTGCAGTTTTACCAACTCCAGGAGGCCCAATTAAAACAGGATTGTTTTTAGTTCTTCTAGATAAAATTCTAATTACATTTCTAACTTCTTCGTCACGACCAATAACGGGATCTAACTTTCCATCTCTTGCAAGTTCAGTTAAATCTTGACCATACTTTTTGAGAGCATCATAAGTTCCTTCTGGATTGTCAGTTGTTACATGTTGATTTCCTCTAATTTTTTTTAGAGAATTTAGAAAACTATCTGCATCAATTTTATATTTGTTAAAAATAGATGAGGAACCAGTTCCCTTCATATTTAAAAGTGCAAGATAAATATGTTCAACAGAAAGATATTCATCTCCCATCTTCTTCATAAAATCTTCAGCCTTTGTAAATAATTCTCTATAAGAATTATCTGCATAAACTTCTGAACCTGATTGTTTTGGAAGTCTTTCAATAATTTTTAAGACATCCGCTTTAATCATCTCAGGATTTTTTTCCATATATGTCAAGACCCTTGGTATAAGTCCTTCTTTGTCATCTAAAAGTGCGTAATTAATGTGAATTTCTTTTACCTCAGGATTGCCATATTCCTTAGCGATATTATATGCTCCTTGAACAGCTTCAAGGGACTTTTGAGTAAATTTTTCAAAATTCATTTAAACACCTCATTTACTAATTTTTTCAAGTTCTTTATATAATTTTAATTGCTTTTCTGATAAATCTTTAGGATTTACAATATTAAAAGAAATATAAAGATCTCCCTTATTTCCCTTTAAATCTTTAAATCCCTTTGAAGGAATTCTCATCTTATTTCCTCCAACAAAATTTTCGGGTATTTTTAATTTTAACTTCCCATTTAAAGTTTCAACAGTTTTGCTACTTCCAAAGGCTGCTTCCCATGGATAAATGTCTTCTTTTTTTGTAATATCAAGTCCATCTAAAGACATATCCTTTTCATCGCGAATATTTATTTTAAAAAGAATATCTCCAGGAAGTCCAAATTTTTCTCCCTTTACCTTAACTTTTTTCCCACGAGTTATTCCCTTTGGAACTTTAACAACAATATCATATTCCTTTTGTTTGTAAGTTAAATTTACATTTTTTGTAGTTCCTTCATAGGCTTCTCTAATAGAAATAGAAAGCTCGGACTCAAATTTATTTCTGGTCTTGTTTGCAGTCCTTCCATTTCCTCTTCCAGATAAATCTCCAAAAATATCATTTATATTAAAACCACCGGAGAAATTTCCTCCTGACCTACTAGAACCAAAAATAGTTTCAAAAAAGTCTGAGAAATCTGCTCCACTTCCCCCCGTAGTGTATGTGTAACCATATTGAGAAGGGTCAAAATCATATCCAGAACTAAAATCATAATTAGAACCAAAAGTATCATATTTTTTTCTCTTACTCTTATCAGATAAAACTTCATAAGCTTCAGAAATTTCCTTAAATTTTTCTGCTGCAGCATCATCTCCTTGATGAAGATCTGGGTGATACTTCTTTGCAAGCTTTCTGTAAGCACTTTTTATTTCCTTTTCGTCTGCGTTTTTAGAAACTCCAAGGATTTCATAATAATCTTTATATTTCAACTAATAACCTCCTCACGTGGACTGTCAAAAATTCTAAAATATTTTATTTTTCCATCAAAAATTATTTAATCTCTATAAATAAAATTAACTAATTATATTATATATTTTAATTAGTTTTTTAGTATAAATAATTCAAATATTTAATAAAATTCTAAATTCTAAAAATATCATTTGACTATCTTTGACTATTAAATTATACAATATTTTTAGCACTCTTGCAAGTTATCTGCTAATTATTTTATAATTTTTCAACATAATTATTGCGAGATTTTTTTGAAAACGATATACTATCTTTGTAGAACTAGAAAATAATATTTAAAAAGGAGCTTAATATGAGAAAAACTAACACAAAAAATATTATTATGTCTATTCTCTTCTTATTAATTGCAATATTAACGTTTACAGCTTGCTCTAATAAAGAAGACAAAAATGCACCAACTATTGGCGTTTCTTGGTCAACAGATAAAGTTGATAAAAATTCTAAGGACAAAGTTGATGAAGATACACAAATGTATGCTGATGCTTTAAGAAAAGCTGGAGCTAAAGTTGTATTTCTAAAAGAAATGACATCTCTTGACGAAGCAAAAGAAGAGATAAAAAAAGTTGATGGAGTCGTAGTAACTGGAGGAGATGATTTAAATCCCGCACTTTACAACGAAGAACCAATTCCAACTTTAGAAGATATAAACCCTAGACGTGATAAATCTGATGAATTTTTACTTAAAGCTTTATTGGAAGAAGATAAGCCTACAATAGCAACTTGTAGAGGAATGCAATTTACAAATATCTTATCAGGTGGTACTTTATATCAAGATATAATAGCACAAAGACCTACTGATATTATTCATAGAGATCCTGAAAGAAAAGTTTTTGTGAAACACGATATAGATGTTTTGCCAGATAATATTTTAGCTGATGGTTTTGGAAAAACAGGTACTATCGAAGTAAACTCTTGGCACCATCAAGCAATAAAAGATTTGGGGAATAATTTAAAAGTTGTAGCAACAGCTTCCGATGGAACTATTGAAGCAATAGTTAGAACTGACAAATCCTATTTCTTGGGATTACAATTTCATCCCGAAGAATTAATTATGGACGATAACAATGAAGACGCTCTAAATCTTTATAAATCCTTTATTGCAAAGGCAGAAGAATTATCTCAACAAAAATAATAAAATATTCTAGTTTTACATAGGGAGGACAAAAAGTTCCTCCTTTTTTAATTTTTTTATAATTTTTAAATTTTTCCTTGTATTTATAAATTTATTATGCTAAACTTATAACAGATTATTTAATACACTTTTTAATTAATTTCCTTTTACACGCCGAGTTATCTCGGCAATTTTTTTGTCCTTTATTATCAATACATTATCTTTTATTAAATACATTATCTTTTATTAAATTGTATTTTTAAATTACTAAGATACTTGGTAAAAATCCTTATAAAAAACCAAAGAATGTTTTCTCTAGAAATTATTATAGATGATTTCAAAATTAAATCTAAAAACCAAACCCTCTATTTCCTATCACTTTATTACCAAATATCTTTATCTCATATTATTTTTAAAATTTCAAAGCCATTTATTTTTTTAATTTCTATCTTCTCTTCTTCTAACAGATTGTCCAATTTATTATCTATTCCAAAAACAATTTTTACCTCATCTTTTAGAACAAGGTCATAGGACTTTATATAATCAATTATTCTTTCTTTTTCATCTAACTCTTCTTCTCTTTCTACTAGATTTAGATTTTCTAATAAAAATTCTTCAACTCTACTAAAATCCATTATATTTTGCAAAACTCTATTATTTTCTGTAACCAAAAATCCCGGCAACTTTTTTATTCTGTAATCAAAGGATTCCATCCTATTTTCTAGAAAAATTTCGTGGCTATTTTCATAATTAAATATAAATTCTTCAAAATTAATATTAAAATTCTCTAAAATTTCTCTTTGAACATTTAGTTTATAAATATTCTTATTAAAAATAATTGCTTCTTCTAAAATTTTTCTTATATAGTCCCTAGAAATATTCTCATCAATTTCTTTAACAGATAAAAAATACTTATCTAAGGGATAAGAAGATTTATATTCTTCTGTAAAAAGATCTAGATTTTCTTTGAAACCTGGCATTTTTGTAATCGTAGATGTGGCTCTATACATATCGTATAAAATTTTATTTCCAAGTTTTACGGAATTTTTTTCCCTAAAATTTTTGGGAAGAAACTCTTCATAATTTCCAATCAACCCACTCATTACAAATTCATAATTAAAATTATTGTATTTTCTTTCAAATTTTCTAAGAATTGGAAAAAGTCCCCACAAAAAAGGATCTAATACATCTGTAAATATTTTTAACATAATTACCCCTCTTTTATTTTATAAATTCATTATAACATTAAACCTTATTCAATATTAGAATTATAACAAATCTAGCACTTTTTAAAATTTATATACTACTATATATAGTGTTTTCTTCTATTTTTTGTATTTACATTGTACAAAATATCTTGTATAATTTATTTATAATTATCTTATATAGAAAGGGTGAGTGAAATTGTCACAAGTTATAAAAAGAAATGGAAAAAAAGTTGATTTTGATAGAGATAAAATTGTAATAGCAATTGAGAAGGCTATGCATTCTAGTTCTGGATTATACATAGAAAATCAGGCTCTTGAAATTGCAAGTGAAATTGAAAAACTTGCGAAAGAAAGAGAACTTCCCCTTTCTATATACGACATAGAAAGCGAAGTTTACTATCGCTTGATTCAAAATAATAATCCAGCAACTGCAAGAGCATACGAATCTTATAAATCTGTTCAACAATATAAGCGTGAACAAAATACTACTGATGAAGATATATTAGGTCTTTTAAATGAAACTAATGAAGACTTAATGGACGAAAATTCAAATAAAAATGCAATCATAGCATCAACTCAAAGAGATTTAATCGCAGGTGAAGTTTCAAAGGATATTGCAAAGAGAAAAATGATTCCTGCCGACTTAGTAGAAGCACATGAATCTGGTGCTATTCACATTCACGACATGGATTATTTTATCCAACCTATTTTTAATTGCTGCCTTGTAAACATGAAGGATATGCTCGACAATGGCACTGTCGTAAATGGAAAAATGATCGAAACTCCAAAGTCTTTCCAAGTTGCTTGTAATGTAATGACGCAAATTATTGCACAAATCGCATCAAATCAATATGGTGGACAAAGTATAAATATTTCTTGCCTTGGAAAATATCTTAGAAGATCCTATGAAAAAAATTTGAGCCTCGCTCTTGATACTCTAGGTGACATTGAACTTGCTGAAAAAATGGCAAATAGAATGACAAAAAAAGATCTCGAAAGTGGAATTCAAACTATTCAATATCAAATAAACACGCTTATGACTTCAAATGGTCAAGCTCCTTTTGTAACGTTATTTATGTGGCTTGAAGATGATGACCAATACGTTGACGAAGTTGCAATGATTATAGAAGAAATTTTAAAGCAAAGAATACAAGGAATAAAGAATGACGCAGGAGTATATGTGACTCCAGCCTTCCCTAAATTAATTTATGTTTTAGACGAAAATAACATTAACAAAGATTCAAAATATTACTATTTAACGTCCCTTGCCGTCAGATGCACTGCAAAGAGAATGTACCCTGATTACATTTCTGCCAAAAAAATGCGTGCAAACTACGAAGGCAATGTATTTTCTCCAATGGGTTGTCGTGCTTTTCTTCCTCCATATAAAGACGAAAAGGACAATTACAAATTTGAAGGAAGATTTAACATGGGTGCGTGCTCCATTAATTTACCTCAAATAGGAATACTTGCCGGGGGCGACGAAGAAAAATTCTTTGAAATCTTAGAAAAAAGACTAGACTTGGTAAAAAGAGTGGGGCTACTTCGATACGAACATCTAAAAAAAGTTACAAGTGATTCATCTCCAATTCACTGGCAACATGGTGCCATTGCAAGACTTGGAAAACATGAATCTATTGCACCACTTTTATTAAATGGTTACTCCACAGTTTCTCTAGGATACATTGGAATATATGAAGCAACTGTTTTAACTAAAGGTGTAAGTCACACAACTAAAAAGGGATACGACTTTGCCATGAGAATAATGGACGCATTAAACGATGCAGTAAAGAAATGGACAAAAGAATATGGAATTAAATTTACTCTCTATGCAACGCCAGCAGAATCACTGACTCAAAGATTTTGCAATATTGACAAAAAAAGATTTGGAATAATAGAAAATGTAACAGATAAGGGTTACTACATCAACTCCTTCCACGTTGATGTTCGTGAAGAAATATCTGCCTTTGAAAAATTTACTTTTGAATCAAAATTTCAAGACAAATCAACAGGTGGTTGCATTTCCTATGTAGAAATACCTAATATGGGTCACAACCTAGAAGCACTTGAAACAATTGTAAGATTTATCTATGACAACATTCAATACGCAGAATTTAACACAAAATCAGATTACTGTTCTGAATGTGGATTTGACGGTGAAATTAAATTGAACGAAGAAGGCGATTGGGAATGTCCACAATGTCACAACAAAGATAGATCAACTTTATCAGTTGTAAGAAGAACTTGTGGCTATCTTGGAGAAAACTTCTGGAATGAAGGCAGAACAAAAGAAATTAACGCAAGGGTTCTTCACATATAATGAATTATGCACAAATAAGAAAATACGATGTGGCAAATGGCCCTGGTATAAGAAGCACAATTTTTGTAACGGGATGCACTCACAATTGCTACAACTGTTTTAACAAAGAATATCAAGACTTCAATTTTGGAAAAACTTGGACAGATAAAGAAACAAAAGAAGTAATAGAATATCTAGAACTTCCTGAAGTAAAAGGTCTGACAGTTTTAGGTGGCGAACCCTTTCAAAATGAAGTAGATCTTTTAATGACTATAAAGGACATAAAGAAAGAAGTTCAAAAAGATATTTGGATTTTCTCTGGTTATACCTTTGAAGAAATAATAAAAGATGAGAACAAAAAAAATCTTTTAGAAGAATGCGACGTATTAGTTGATGGGAGATTTGTTGAAAACTTAAAAGACTTGACACTTAGATTTCGTGGTTCTTCAAATCAAAGGATAATAGATGTAAAAAGATCTCTAGATGAAAATAAAGTAATTGAATTAAATTTTTAAAGAGCTACTCTCGTTTTAAGTAGCTCTTTTTTGTTAAGTGTAATTACCATGAACTTTTAATATATTTTATTTATTAAGACGCTAAAATATTATATCCAATAAACGTAGCTGCTAGTCCTGACAAAATAACCATAATTATACCTATTTTTATAATTAATTTAGAATCAGAATTTTCATCGGCATGAAGCATTGCTATTGGAGCAAATGATGATGGCAGTACATATGCTAGTGAGCCACACATTGTCGTTGTAACACAAAGTGCAATAGGACTAATATTGTAAGAAACCATAGAAACACTTGCTGCAACTCCTGTCATTATTGTAATTGTTGATACATTTGAAGAGAAATTTGTAAGTGCACAAGTTCCCAGTGCAAATAAAAACACAACTAATGTAATTGATGATTTTTCAATAATTGGTCTTAAATTTAAAATAACAAAATCATTTAATCCTACACCTTCTGCTGAAACTGCACTGCCCAATAAAACACCAATAGAAATAAAAAATATTGTCGCCCAAGGAATTTTCATATTCATTGTTTCTTTTAAGTCAATTAATGGCGTATCATTTATCCTGACAAAGGCAAGTAAAATAACTGCTAAGAAAGCCCAAAAAGTAATGGTAAGATTCTTGAACATTAAAATCACGCTATTATCTTTAGGTAAAAATATTTGTAAAACTCCTGGAAGAATCCATAATATTACAGTAGCAAAAAATATTGTCGCTATTGACTTTTCTCTAAGTTCCATAGGTTTTAAATCTTCTGAAAATTTATTCATGTCAAGATTACTAACTTTTGAAACATCAGGTTTTATAAAATATCTTATTATTATAAAAAGAACTAAGAATAGTATAAACGTCGTAGGCACTGCATATGCCATATAATCAATAAGAGTTATCTCCATTCCAGTTGTCTGTTCAAATATTCCAATTCCCAAAATTGCAAGTGGATGTGAAATTGGCGTAGCTGCCCCACCAAGATTAACTGAGAAAATAGCACCTAGTGACAAAGTATTAGAAAATTTACTATCTTTTTCATATCCAGTCTTTTTTATTATCTCATTTGTAAAAGCTAAAAAGAAAGCTGTCGCTGGAACTTGATCCATAAATGCTCCAACCAAATAGCAAATAAAGAAATACACAAACATAAAAGACCAAGGACTTTTCTTAGAAATTTTCATCGTGAGCATTTTTGTAGTAAGTCTATCCGTAAAACCCGATTCATTTAGAGCATTTGTCAGTACCATACTTGCCACTACAAAAGCAAAAATCCAATTTCCAATTGAACCTTTTATAACATCATTTAAGCTCATAACACCTGTCAATGTCAAAAGTAAAAAACTAAAAAATACAGGCCATATAGTGTCGACAATAGATAACATAAGTACCGTTCCAATAAAAACTCCTATTACTTTTGTCCCCATAGATGTAATTGGATCTATTGGAGGTAATATCCAAAATAAAAATATTACAAATAAACATAACAAAGTTTTTAGAATATATTTCTTATTCCAATAGAACTTTTGTTGCAATCCTTTCATAGAATCACCTATTTCTTATAATATCCATTTTCAAGTAATAATGCTATGCCTTGTCCGCCTCCAATGCACGCACTTACAACAGCATATTTCAAATTATGATTTTCTTTAAATTCATATAAAGCAGTAGTTATAATTCTTGCACCCGTCATTCCAAGAGGATGCCCTAGTGCCACTGCACCACCATGAATATTAAAGTTTTCCTCATAATACTTACTTCCTAAATAAATATCAAGTTCTTTTAAACAGCCCAAAGTTTGACCAGCAAAAGCCTCATTTATTTCAAGCATTCCTATATCTTTTTTTAAATCAAGTTCATTTCTTTTGAGCAGATTATTTATAGCAGGGACTGGCCCCATTCCCATATAAGCTGGATCTACGCCTGCTATTTCATAATCCACTAATTTTGCCATAACTTCCAAATTTTTTTCCTTTGCGTAAGAAAGAGTTGTAATTATTTCAAAGGCCGCACCATCATTAAGACCAGAAGCATTACCTGCCGTAACAGTGCCTTCTTTTTCAAATACGGGCTTTAAAGTACTTAACTTTTCAAGAGTTGTGTCCTTCTTTGGATGTCCATCAGTATCAACAATTGTACTTCCTTTTCTTGATTTTACTTCAACAGGAACTATTTCTTTTGCAAATCTACCTGAATTTATAGCTTCTCTTGCTTTCATTTGACTGTCGTATGCAAATTTATCTTGATCCTCTCTCGAAATATTATATTTTCTAACAACATTTTCAGCAGTATTTCCCATGTGGTTTATACCTGAATTTGCACCCGAAGCTGTTCTATGTCCCTCATCATTTGCATCTATTAATATAGAATCCCCCATTCTAAATCCCTTAAATCTAGCTTCTTCTGGCAACATATAAGGTGCTCTAGATAAAGATTCTGCTCCACCAACTGCAATAACTTTTTTATTTCCTCTTAAAAGTTCAAGAGCACCAGAAACAGCAGACTGCATTCCAGAACCACAAATTCTATTGACTGTCATTCCAGTTGCTTCGTGCTTTAAACCAGTATCTATTCCAATAATATTGCCCAAATTATTCGTTGTTTGAGAGCCAGTAACATGACCTACAATAACTTCATCAATATCATTTTTATCAATTCCAGATCTCTTAATAGCTTCATTTAAAGCAATTACTCCTAATTCCTGAACCTTAACTGTCTTTAAATCGCCCAAATAAGCTCCTACAGGAGTTCTAGCTGCTCCTACAAAAACAACTTCGTCATTTAAAAAATTTAACATTTATTTTCCCCTTTCATTCCATTATCATTTTTTCTAAATCTTCAGAAATTTCAACATCTGGCTCAACTCCACTAATAATTTCATCAATACTAAAGTTAGGATTGTAAGCTGACAAAATTAACTTTTCATTTACAATATCAAAAACTGCCTTTTCAGTAACTATCATAGTCGCAGCTTTCTGTGCAGTAAGAGGTAATTTACAATTTTTTAAAATTTTAGGTTTTCCATTATTTGTGTGATATGTAGCAATTATCACGTTCTTAGCACCTACACATAAATCCATAGCTCCGCCCATTCCAACAACTAATTTGCCTGGAATAGTATAATTAGCAATGTTACCATGCTCATCAACTTCCATAGTTCCAAGAACAGAAGCACTTAAATGTCCTCCTCTTATAATTCCAAAAGAAATAGATGAATCAAAAAAAGAAGCTCCTTTCTTAAATCTTGTCGGAAATCCAGATGAACTTATTACACCAGGAATATAATTAGGATCATCATAATCAATATCTCCAATGGCACCTATCATTCCATTTTCTGAGTGAATATTAATATTTTGTTCATCTGTAACAAACTTAGAAACTAAAGTAGGTACACCTACTCCTAAATTGACATAAGTATTAGGCTCTAACCTCACAGCAATATTTTTCGCAATAATTTCTTTCATTTCATTTTTATTAAGTTCCATTATTCAATACTCCCCTTAACAATATAATCAACAAAAATACCTGGCATAGTTACATCATTTGGAGCTATTTCTCCATTCTCAACTATTTCATCTGCTTGTACTATCGTTATATCACTAGCAGTAATCATCATAGCTGAATGAGCAGTAGCAGATCCAAAAAATACAACATTTCCCATCTTATCAGCTTTTCGTGCCCTAACTATACACACATCTGCTCTAAGAGGTTTTTCTAATAAATACTCTTTACCATCAACACTTATAATTTCCTTCCCCTTTGCTATATCAGTCCCTATCCCTGTTGGTGTTAAAACTCCTCCAAGACCATAACCACCTGCTCGAATCCTTTCAACTAAAGTTCCTTGAGGTACAAACTCTACTTCAATCTCTCCTTTATTAAATTGATCAACTGTAAATTTATTCATTCCTATATGGGAAACGATTGCTTTTTTAATACAATGATTAGGAGTCAAAATCCCAACATGTTCGCCAGGAATATTTAAATCACCTGTATCATTACAAATCAAAGTTAACTCTTTTGTGTTTCTTTTAACAATTCCTTGAATGATTTCATTAGGTGCTTCAGACCCTGCGAATCCACCAATCATAATAGTGCATCCACTATGAATCATATCAAGGGCATCATCCATTGAAATAATTTTTTTCTCATCCATTTGAAAAATCTCCTTTTTAATCTAATAATATATTCTTTATGGTATAATTAAATATACTATTTAGTTTATCTTGATACCACGATATAATTATTATGAAAACCATAACTTTTTTTTATATATAAATGAGGGCTACATGGAAATTAATCAAATGAAATACATAGTGTGCATAGCTAATAATAATTTTAATATTAGCAAAGCAGCAGAAAAACTTTACATAACTCAGCCAGCTCTTAGCAAAACTATTAAAAATATAGAATTAATGACAGGAATTGAAATATTCACTAGAAAAAAAGGAAGATTAACTGGCTTTACTCCTATTGGAAAAATCATTTATGATAATTCAATACAAATAATAAACATTGAAAATCAAATTCAAAAAAATATTATCGACTATAAAAAGAAAGAATCAAATTACATTTCTATTGGAATTTTGTCAGTCTTTATGCCTATACTTTATGAAAAAATAAATACTCTATCACATAAGTGCAAAGAAAATAAAAATATAATAATAGACATAGTAGAATATAATTATTGGGATCTAATGAAGAAATTTGAAGATGAACAAATAGACATAATAATAACCGTTGGCTATAACGAAAATAACAACGAAACAATAAATCATACTATATTAGACAGTTCTTACGTTGCAATCTACGATAAAAATAATCATCATTTTGAAAACAACTCTATTAAATACTCTGATTTAAATAAAAAAACTCTAATTTATCCTTCGACCCTAAGTAAATCAAAGACTTTAATAGATGGAATTCTTGATAATAATAAAGTGGAATGCAAAAGAAAAATTCACCTAATGAATCCTGAATCAGTTTTACAAACAATTGTTAACACAGACTACTTAGCAATACTACCTCAAATCTTTTATGACATTAACTCAATTAAATACAATAACTATTTAAACATTGCTGAATTTAAAGTTCCAATTCCTTGGCATATGGACATAGTAATTAATAAAAAAAATTACAATAAAAGTAAAAATGTATTTGAAGAATTATATAATACCCTAAAAAATAATAAACTTATTTCTCCTTAAAATTTAAAAAAGGCATCTGCTATACTCAAATTTAACAGATGCCTTTTTTTTATAATATTTATTTTCAATTTAACTTTCCACATATCACCTAGTTTATCATTATTAATTTATAAAAATAAATATTTGCAATAAAAAAGCCCTCCAATAAGGAAGGCTTTTTTATCTTTTCTTTAATATGTAATGAGATAACTCATTGTGGAATAATTAAAGCAAAATATTTTACTAATTTTAAAAGGAGTATTTAAAATAAAAAGTCTATTGACAAAGATATCCTTGCATCAATAGACCTTTTAACTGGCGATAACTTACTCTCCCAGGTCGTTGCCAACCAAGTACCATCAGCGGACTAATGCTTAACTTCTGTGTTCGGTATGGGTACAGGTGTGTCCATTGTCCTATTCTCACCAGATTAACTTAAAAAACTAATCTACTCTTCTTTCTCTTGGTCAAGTCTTCGACCTATTAGTACTCGCTAGCTGAATGTATTGCTACACTTACACCTTGAGCCTATCTACCTAATTTTCTTCTAGGGGTCTTATCTTTCGAGGGAAATCTCATCTCGAGGAGGGTTT
>NZ_BAEW01000007.1:0-90419 GCF_000246925.1 Peptoniphilus rhinitidis 1-13
TACTACTCAAAATTCCTCATTTAATTATCTTTAAGTAATTAATTTAAAAATAAAAATTTGTTTTTGGTTATCAATTAAAGGAAAAAGCAAAGAATTTACTGGAATTATAGCCATTTTTTTTGATAATCCACGAAAATAGTATTGATATTTTTGCTCAGTTGTAATATTATACATATACCAATATTAGTGAATTATTATTTCCTAATATAGACAAAGACTTGTGATAGATAGGAGAGAAGTTATGGAGAACGCATCAAAAAGGGTTATAAGTTTTTTACTTGCAATGTTAATGATTTTAGAAGTTTTGGAGCCTACGATTGTAAGTGCCCAAAGTCTTTTAAATGAAGATACTGGACAGGTGCAACGAGAAGACAAAATATTTGACGACAGTCCAGGTGATAGAGGGAGTAGTAAAAATGAGTTTGTAATAGAGTCGAAAGACCCAAAAGAAAATGAGCAAATAGAAAAATCTAAAGCTGAACCTAAGAGAGAAGATACATCAAAAGGAACTCAAAGAAAAGAAAATCCAAAAGAAGAAAAACAAATTCACAAAGAGGAAAAACAGAACTTCAAGGAAGAAAATAGAAAACAAAATCTCAAAGAAGAAGCTCCAAAGGAAGACATAAGTAAAAATGGATATGTGTCTTGGAGAATTAAGAGCAAGGGAAAGACAAAATATAAAAGTGGCGAAAAAATAAATTACGACGGTCTATTGATAGAAGTTACAGACCAAAAGGGAAACAAGAAAGAATTAAATTATAGAGAAGTTATAAACGATAAAAATATTCGTGCAAAAGAAGAATCAAGTGGTCTTTTTGGAGCAGGATCAGTTCCTCAAAAATTAATTCTATCAACAAATGGACTTAGAGATTTAGTAATTAATATTGATGTCCAAGATAATAACGACAAAAAAGAAGAAAAATCAAGTCAAGTTCTAGATAAGGAAAATTCTAAAGATAAATTAAATAAAGATGCTATATCAGAAGAAAACAAAAATTCCGAAGATAAAGATGAAGAAAAAGAAGGTCTACTAGATAAAATAAAAGAAGGTTTAGGATTAACAAATCTTCAAAGAGCAGACAAGGAATTAAAAGAGGCTCTTGCAGATGAAGAAAATGATATAGAAAAAATCCAAAGTCTTTTAACAAAATTAGGAGAAAAATACGACTTATCAAGAGAAGACCAAAAGAAACTAATGGAAGACAATGAAGATGCAATCAAGAAGTTAATAGATAAAGATGGGGAAAAGAATTTAAGACCAAATGTACTTAAGGGAGAAGAAGGTCTAGAAAATAAAAAGTTTACTATTAGAACGGTTTTTAAAACATCGAATATAAATGGACCAATCCAAAACTATCAATATTTTAAGATTCACCTAGATGATAAGCTTACAGTAAAGGATCCATCTAGCCTAAAGTCAATAAAATATAATGGAAGAGTGATAGCAAGGCCAACTTATGATAAGGAAGCTAATACTATCACCTATAATATAGAAGGAACTATTCCAGATGATATTCAAGTCCCAATTAATATTGATGTGGACTACAACAAAGAAAACATTAAACTTGATAAAGATGGAACTTTTACCGTTGTAAATAAAGTATCAGGCCTTGGAGTTAAAGCACCAAAGGATTTATTGCCACAAAAAGTTGACAGAAATGGTAATCCTGCAGGCTCTATTATCGAACCAGGTAGAAAAGATGTTGGTGAAATTATTGAGAGAGGTAAAGAAGGCTACAAAGTAAATACAGATGCTTATGCAAACCCAGTAATCCAAGACGGAGAACTTAAAGGATATAATTGGACTATAAGAGTGATTTCAGATAAAGATCTGAAAGGCCTAGGGTATAAGGCCAACTTTACAACTGTAAAGGGCTCAGGTCTTGGAGAGATTACAAGTAGAAGTGGATCAGTTAATTTATTAGATAATAATATAAAGGATAGTTTAGGTATAAATGATTCCAAACACCATAGTCTGGCATCACCTATGCATGAAATTACTTATGAGTTATATACACCAGTGATAAATAAACAAGATTCATATATGATGGATCTATCTATTATTCTTACAGAAAAAGGTAAAGTTGGCGCAAAGAGAATAATTATCGATGAGGGTTATCCCATTGAAAAAGTAAAAGAAGCTACTCCAACACGTGTGGGGATGAATAATAGAACTACAATAATGGGTGAATTTTCTAGTAATAATAGTGCAAAATGGACAGTTACAGATGGAGTATCCACTGGAGATAAAGATGCAAAACTTCCACTAGAAGATAGAGAATTATTGGGAAATCAAAAATTTAATACTGGTCAAGTTGCAGTTTATAAAATAGATAAAGATACAGGTAGAATGGTTCAAGATGGGGCCATTGAAGTGGTGGATTCTATTCCTCAAAAGGAAACCAATCCTCAGACTATCCAAGATATTGGTACAATTGCAGTATATGAATACGATGCTAATATTAATCAAGAAGAAGATAAAAATCCATTGTCATTAAGTGGAGTTGAAATATCAAAATACGAAGATTTATTGATTGACCAAAATTGGAATCTTGAAGAAGGTCTAAAGATGCCAGAGCAAACCATAAAGGCAATTGATCCAAAGACAAATGATAAACTTGGGGAAGTTAACGTTCCAGCATCAACTAATGACGATTCTACAAGATCAATCTTAGTTCCATCTGCAAAAGTTTGGGATATTGATGAAAGAGGAAATGCAACTAGATTTATTCCAGAGATTAAACAAGACCTTCCAAAGACAAATACAATTGAAAGTGACACAGTAAATTATTACGAAAACGTCAATTACTATGATAGAAATATTGAAGGTTACTATATCCACAATAGAGCAACTAAGGAAAATATACCTAATCGAGGGAACTTCACTATTATTAAAACAGATAGCAAAGACCCTAATAAAAAACTTGCTGGAGCAACATTTAAGCTATTAGGCGGCTCACAAGTGACAACAGATGAAGAAGGCGTAGCTTTATTTTCAAATGTTGAACCAGGAACTTACACCCTATATGAAACAAAAGCACCTTATGGATATAAGGTGAACAAAGAAAATCCGACAATTACTGTAAGTAATGATGGTAGAGTAAGTGTCGTAGGAGGTAATGCAAGTATTTCTGTAGGTGACAATCCCACAAAGACTGTTGCACATGGAGGCTACCCAGAATACATGAATGCAATGCAGTATGCAGCCATCGACGAGGAAGGTAGAGTAGTAACTTATATATATTTAAAAGCTGACGAAGCGAGAAAGGGAGGCTCTACTAATAAAGACACAAGATTAAGTCTTAGAATGAATGATGGTTCTATATCCAATGTTGAAGTCTATGACGTAGATCCAACATATCAAAGAAGTAAGCTTAAGTCTAACATGGCACAGCAGACAGCTGAAGAAGTGATTCCTGAGCTAGGAGTAAGTGTATTAAATGCAGCCCATGAAGCACCTATTAGAGGCAATGGAAATGTAAGAGATTCTTTTACAAATAATCTTGGATATGAAGTAAAACTACCTGCATCAAGATTTACAAGAGATTGGGGATTTTTAGTAAAAGTTACAGGAACTGGAACAAGTCTAACTTATGATTGGTTGACAGATCAAAATACAGGTAATGAAGCAAGACTTCAAAATCAAAATGTAGTTCCATCTTCTCCAACAGATAATAAACAAACGACAATCACAATAACAAATGATGCTTTCGAAACTCGCCCAGTAGAAGTAACAAAGATGACAAAAGATAAAACTCCTGTACAAGGAGCAACTTTTGTTATAAAAAATTCTAACAAAGATGTAATCGCAACAGTATCTTCAGATGAAAATGGTAAGGCATCTTTTGGAAACCTACAAGAAGGCAAATACACAATAGAAGAAACTGAAGCCCCAGAAGGCTACGTCAAATCAAATGTTGTATTTGATGTAACAGTGGATGGTTCAAATCAAGTAACCTACGAGCCAAGATTTAAATCTGGATTGGGTTCTCCTATAAATGGTGAAGACTACTGGTTAGAAGATACAGAAGAAAGCGACTCACAAGTTAATGCAAATGTTACAGGAGTAACTCAAGACTTAATAATTAACGAAAGCCAAGCAGGAGATATTGGTATAAAGCCAGGTGTATGGGAGGCCTATAGATTAGAGTCTTTGAAGTACAATGCAAGTATAGATTTAAGTGATTCTGCGCCAGGAAAGAGATTTTCAATTCAGTTTGACCCTAATTTGGACTTCACACAATATTTTGGAGAGTTTCCTAAAATAAATATTGGTGGAAGAGAAGTAGCAGACCCATATTTTAACTATGCTACAAACAAACTAACTTATGTGTTTAACGAGAAATCTAAAGGAGGAGTTGCTACAGCAAAGATTGAACTAACTGGTATAATACCAAATAAATTCTATGCACAAAATGATGGGGAATTCCCTTTTACAATAACAGTAGCACCAGGACAAACTGGTTTAGGAAATCAAACAATAACAAGAAATATAAAAGCGGACTATGAGCAATATGACTATGACCCTGCAGGAAGGAAAACATCACAATCATATTATTTTAGAGATGTTTACAAGGCTGAAGATGGTCAATGGTATGTAACAGCATTGGCATATTATAATCCAGTATACGCAAATAAAGGGAATAATGATGTCCTCAATTTCAACTGGAAGTCTACAAAGTACCAATCTGGCAACTATGTTAATTGGATGGGCAAGGGTATCACACCTGCATTCACATTGCGAGATGTGAAAGTGTATAGAACATCTCCAAAAATTATAGAGTTACCAATAGCAGGGGCTAATGATATGTATAAGAAGGTTAACACTAATATGCCATTGTCTTATGGTATAAGACCAGAGCAGGACTTAAACACATATCATCTTATATATAGCAAAAGCATAGACCCTAATCGTTCTATAACAAATGATAGACAAGGTAGCATCACACTTAATTACAATCCAGACAAGCTAGATACATTTGGTGAAATGAGAGATAAAGGGCCTTTAAATGTACAAATGCCAAGTGTTGATAGATCTCATGATTACGGCTATATAATTGAACAAACATTTAAAATCGATGATATGGATAAGTTCAACAATAGTTGGAGAGCATTTAATATGTCCAATGGTTCATTTAATTCTGCATTCGTAACAAGGGCCAACTATAACAAGGCAAGCGGGGATCAAACTGGCGGAGAAATTCCTAAGTTCTACAGTCAAATAGTTGGACTAGTAAACAAAAAATACACTCCAGGTAACTTTAACATCAAGAAGCTTGATGATGCAAATAGAAGTAAAACTCTAGCTGGAGCAAGTTTCTCCTTAACAGATTCAGATAAACACGTTATTTATAGAAGCTCCGGAGAAGATGGAATTGTAAATTTCAATAATCTAAAGCCAGGCACCTACACTCTTAAAGAAGAAAAGTCACCAGATGGCTACATTAAATCTGACAAAGTTTGGAGAGTAAATGTTGGTAATGATGGTTATGTAACAATTACAGAAATTGGTTTAGACTCAACAGGCGAAAGTTTGACAGGAAAAGATATCACGTTAGAAGTGACTAATAAGCCAAAAGCTACAAAGTTTGTAGTATATAAAAAAGATGATGACAACAAACCACTAAAAGGAGCAGAGTTTAAACTCACTAAAAAGGGCGACAAGGATGCTTTTGCAAAAGGCACTTCGAATGAAAATGGTGTAGTAAACTTTAATAAAGATTTAGATAAAGGGACTTATATCCTAGAAGAAACAAATCCACCGTTGGGTTACAAGAAACTTAATAGTAAATGGGTGGTAGAAGTAGATGGTTCTAACAAGGCTAAAGTTTATAAATACATCGAAGGACCTAAGAATGAAACAGATGCTAAAGTTAATGAGTCCTTACTTGGAGAAAGTGGAACTAAATGGGTCAATGTTTCTAAAAGACCACTCTATGGATGGAATTTAAATGACAATAGAAGCACTGGATATGTAGATAATTATCCAGAACCATACAAAATGGGTACGAGAATTGTAGCTATAAATAAAGAAAAAAATTACGTCATTCAAAGATATGTAATAAATCCAGAAGGAAATTCTGTAACTATAAATAGGGCAATTTTTCATAGAGAAAAACCTCACTATGATAATATGACTTGGTATTATGGCAACGAAGACATTAAAATCTTTAGTCTAGATAAGAAAGTTACTGGCAATGTAGAAGATATAAGGCTAGAAAACTATAAGCTAGAAGAATTAGATAGAAAAGTTGGGAAAAGCAAAGTTGTTGTTTCAGGTGAAGGTAGATTACAACTTGATTTCAAAAATCAAACTTACACTAAGCCTATAATAGTCGATGTCAAAGTCCCTTATAAATCTGTAAATGGAGGAGTAGGTACAGGCATGGACCTCTATTATAAGGATGGTTCAATAGCATGGAAGCCCGATTACTACGAGTCTGTTACTTATATAGTAGAAGGAGAACCCGTAGTAACAGGTAGTGAAGCTGGAAGTATTAAAGGTGCTTATGTATCAGAAGACTTTTTAGATGTAACTAATAGTCGAGAAGAACATGGATTTTCTTTCAAAAAGATAGATAATGATAGTCATGATGCAGTAACAGGGGCAACTTTTAAATTGCAAGGACCAAAAGTTGATGATAATAACTTAGGCGAAGAGAGATACCAAAGGTCTGGAACTGATGGTATGGTTAATTTCAAAGATTTAGTTCCAGGAATTTATAAACTTACAGAAACAGGTCCAGCTCAAGGTTACGAACCTTCCAAGACTGATTGGAGAGTAGTAATAACTAAAGATGGCAAGGTTTATATAAGAGATAATAATCCAAGTGCGGAAGTTCCAGAAGTGCCAAAATCAACATGGCAAAAAGTTACTGACATTAATGAACAAAATTCAAGTAGAACTAGAGCATTTGGGTCTTACGATAACAATCCAGCCAATTCTGGTAAGATTGTCAAAACTTATATAACAGAAGTTGACAAGAAAAATAATAAATTCAAACAGGTTTTTGTATTTAATAAACACCCTGTATATATGGGTAATCCAGTAGTGGAAATTCATTCTTATCCAGAAAATATAAGCTTAAACGAAGAGAACACAAAAATTTTGTCTGTCAAAGAAGTTAATAAAGCTTCTGAACCAGATAAAATAGTAAACCCAGGGGCAGATGTTTCATATAATCTAAAAACTACAAATAAAAATGGAAAAGATAGATTAGTTTTAGAAACTACTTTAGCTCAAAGCAAGACCTTTGCAATAGAAGTAGAATCAACAATACCAAATTCTGGTGGTTTTGGACTTGGTTCAGATCTTAAAAACCAAGGGAGAACATATTGGGGAGCAGAATCTTATGAGTCACTAGATGGAGTAAAATTAGCACCACTAGAAGAATCCACAAGTGATAGGAATGCTACATTATATGTTGGAGAAGATAGATCTGCTAGAACTGGTAATGGTGTAGAAAATAGTTATGCACTCAAATCTAACCCTATGATGCTAGCTTTCTCATATAATATAAAGGAAGAAGAATTAGATAGAGGAGAAACACCTATACCATTTAAAACTGACACAGAATTAAAAATTGAAAGTGTCAATAAAAATATGAACTCAGTCTATGAGGGTACAGTCCTTGCAGGAGATACCGATATAATAACAAATATTCAAAGAGCAGGATTTTCTGCATACACAGATGATAAAACTATAACATCTAAGATGGCAAATACAGAAATAGCATCTAATGCAAGTTCAGAAAACTCAAATGACGAATTAAATATAGAAGATGAAGAAATACCAACACCTCAAAGAGCAGGAAGTGGTTGGGAAAAAATTGATACATCAAGATCAGAAAAACCTGATTCTAGAGCAAATCCTAATAATCCTACAAGAGTTCATACTAAAATTACAGAAATAAATAAGGATACAAAGCAGTTTAAGCAAATATTCCTAATAGATGGAAGAGATAATGCAAACAATGATTTTAACCTTAATATTCATAGGCAACCTTCAGGTTCACTGAATAAAGGAGATGTAAGTGTAAGAGTATTTACAGTAGGAAATGGATCAACTGTGGATAATATATTATCACCAGGTAAGGATTTAGCATTACAGGGTCATGTAGTAGAAGATGGTCAAAATCCAGGGCAACTAAAGATAAGATTTAATGGAACTGGTAACAGGGGATTTTCAAAAAATAATTTATTTGCAATTGAGGTTATTTCAACTTATATTGATAAGACAGACCTAGGATTAGGTATGGATTATTACTATCATAGAATCGGTAGACCAGATCAATGGCAAAAATATTGGGGAGCACAATCCTACACAAGTGCAGATGCTATTAATAGAGAATCTTACTCTGTAAGTGCAAGTTCACAGGAAAATGGAAGTGTTACTGCTAATCCAAATAAAGACTTAAAGCAAGGTGATTCTGTAACTATTACAGTAAAACCAGACCAAGGCTTTGAACTTGATAAGTTAATAGTAAATGGAAAAGATGTAACTAGAAATGTAAATAATAATAATTATACATTTACTATGCCAAATAATAATGTTACAGTTTCTGCAAGCTTTAAAGAGAAAAAAGCTACAACTTATAGTGTTTGGGTTCAAACTGTAGAAGGTGGTTCTGTAATAGCGAATCCAAGTACATCTGTGACTGAGGGAGAAGATGTAAACTTAACTATAAATCCAAATGACGGATATGAATTAGATAAAATAACTTATAATGACCCTGAGGGAAATAGTCATAGGTTGACTTCAAATAAGTTTACTATGCCAGCCTATGACGTAACACTTATGCCTGTATTTAAAAGGATACCAGAAGCAAATTATAAAATCACAATTAACCAATCACAAAATGGTTCTGTGACAGCTGATAAACAAAGTGCAAAAGCAAATGAAACTGTAAACTTAACAGTAAGTCCCGATGAAAATTTCGTGCTTGATAGCTTAACAGTGACAGATGATAAAGGCGGTAATGTAAATGTAGATAATAATAAATTTACAATGCCAGAATCAAATGTTAGAGTCTCTGCGACTTTTAAGGAAAAAGAAAATCCAACTCCTAGCGATCCAATAGATGAATTTATTCCAGAAGAAGGAAAAGATATTCTAATAAATCCAGATGGAGAGAGTCCAAAAATTGTAGAAATCACAAATAAAAAGGCAGGTATTACTCCAAAAATCTTTAAAAGAGATGGATTTGGAAATCCTCTTGAGGGAGCAACTTTTACTGTAAAGAAGATGACGGATGATACCTATAAGGTGGAAGATAATAGTTTTGCACCGTTTACCGGCACATCTGATAAAGAAGGAGTTATAAGTTTTAAAAATCAATCTGGACAAGAGATTAAGCTAGAAAAGGGTTACTATCTTCTTAAAGAAGATAAAGCTCCAATGGGATATAAAAAAGCCGCAGCTGACTGGAAGATTGAAGTAAAAGACGAAGGCGGTCGTATGTATGCTGTATATCAAGGGCCAGAAGATACAGCATCAAGCCTTATAAATGATGATGAAAAAGCTAATGCAGGGAAGTCCGCTGATAATGATGCAATTAAATACAAGTCAAGACTAACCTCAATAGATCCAGAATCAAAGACTTTCGTTCAAAGAATTTATGTAGATACTAGAGGATACAAAGGAAATGAACTATTAAATGTACAAATCATACCAAAGATTAAAAGAGAAGAAATAGATACTCCAGGAGAACATCCCAAGACTATAAAAGAAGGTGTAAAGACAGCTTATAGGACAACTTATGAGATAACAAACCCAGATGGCAATGGTGACATTAATAATGCTGAATTTGATAAGATTCTAAGAACTTATGACTTGTCAAAAAGGAATATGGCTATGATAAACACTGCAAGGTGGAGACCATTTGACTGGGGCTTTGATGAAGATCAATTAAATCTTGATAAGGGAGTCTATATAATAGATGTAGAAGGCTATTATGATGACAATATTACTGAGGAAGATATAGGAAAGATTGAACTTCACGTTGACTTCTATGAAGGAGCAAGAAAATTCGAACAGTTTACCTATAAAGATGGTAAAGAAGGCTGGTATGATGGCTATGATGCATCTTATCAAAAAGGTATGCAAGCTGTTAGAGATTTAATAGAAGAAAAATATGGAAAAGAAGAAGCAGATAAGTGGTTTGCTTCTAAGCCAGATGATCAAAAATATGCGAACTTTTTGAGTAAAGAAGCTTATTATGGTAGTGATAAATATATAGCTGGTAGAATTACACCTTCTGTAAATGAAGAACCATTTTATCATGCAGATACTAGCATAGATATAAGTACTCTCTATAATTCAAAAAGTAAAGAAGAGATACCAAAGGATGGTTTGACAATAACAAATGATGAAGAATCTTATAATATCACTTTCTCTAAACATGGTCGTGATGATTCAGATTGGAAAGACAACAGTAAAGAAGTAACAAACAACAGACTTGAAGGAGCAGTATTTAAACTCCAAGTAAGAGGTCCAGGTGGTATTTATGAAGATATGCCAGGTACAACAGTAGCATCTGCATTCAATGGTTACTTTGGTTTTAGAGGACTAAAACCGGGACGTTATAGACTAATGGAAGTAAAAGCACCAAAAGGATACATTCCAATTGATGAGCCAATCCTCCACATGACAATAGCCTATGATAAGGGCGGCATATCAGAAGAAACTGGCGAAATTACACCAGGTAGAGGAGTTATAACTCTAGAATATAATCAAAACGCAAATGGTATTATCCAGTACGCGCCAGAAACTAGAGATGAAAATGGAAATCTGATCACTCCAGAGGATGGTAAGTTAGTAGACTATGTAACATCTGCCACAGCGAAGAATATGGGTAAAATCATTAACGAGAAACCAGACAAAGGTAAGATTACAATCACTAAGAAAGATGATGATATGAACTTACTAAATGGAGCGGAGTTCAAGTTATCTAAAATTTCTGCAACTGGAGGAAAGGAAAATCAAGGCCAAGTTGAAGTAAAAACTGGTGTAGTTGGTAAATCTCCTAATGAAAATGGTAAATTAGTATTTGAAAATCTTCCAATTGGCAAATATGTATTAGAAGAAACAAAGCCTGCACCAGGCTATGAAAATAATGCCAAGAAGTGGTATTTAACTGTAGGTGGTGAAGGTCTTGACCCATATGTAAATGACACAAGTTCAGGTGGTAAAGATTTATCTAATAGTATAGAGCTTATTTCATCTGATATGGCAGTTCTTAGACCACAAACAGATGATACATCTACTGAAAATAACATTATAAAACCTCATCAAGGTGAAAACTTACAATTTACAAATAAATTTAAAGTTAAAAGCAATGTTAAAATAAATCCTGGAGATTATTTTGTATTAAAACTAAGTGACAATATTGACTTGGAAGGAATTAAACGAGGAGATAGTGCAAACTTTGATTTATTTGCAGATGGTGTAGGGACTGTAGCCAAGGCAAAATATGACAAAGAAGCCGGAACTATTACCTACAAATTTACAGAGTATGCAAACCAATATGGCTTGGAAGAATTCTCAAATACTTTGGAAGCCTATGTTAATCTAGATAGGGTCAAAAAATCTGGAAATCAAAATGTGGGAATGGGTATTGAAAATGATACAAGTAAATACAAGAATGTTGATGTTAATTATATAATTGACACGATAGAATCTAGTGACGGATCTAATAACATTAATCTAGCATCAAAGATTGTAAGCTTTAATACAAAAACTGGCGAGTTTGAACATTATTTCTATATAAATAGAAATAGAGAAGATGATACAAAAGAATTGACATTTAGTTATTCACCAAATATTGATGTTTCAAATTTAAAGTTCACGTCATATATATTGAGAAATAACGGTGATGATTATTTGAAAGATAGCATGCCAGAATCCTTTGGAGTTGATGAAAGAAATTCCAACTTATATTATGCAGGAAGTCAAGGATTTGGAAATGTATCCGCTAATGAAAAAATTACAAATAGTATAGGAACTTTTCCTATTAACAAGTCAATGATTATCAAAGTGACTGAGAAAGTAGATACAAATGAATTTGAATATTTTAAGGGAACTTCTGAACTTTATCATAAGTATTACACAAATGATAGTAATGACAATTCACAGACAAATAAATACCCGTATGTATCTAGATTCGATGAAATTTATTCATTTGATCACTCTGTTGAGGCTAGTAAAGAATTAGATATTAGAGCCATAAATCCTAAAAATAAAATAAGATTTAAAAAGATTGACCAAGAAGGTAACGTGCTTGAGGGAGCTAAATTTGCTCTTGTTAAGTATGATGAAACTAATAAAAATTGGTCTGATGTAGCTGGTACAGAAAAAACTTCTGGAAAAGATGGTTTCATAACTTATGAAAAACTACCTTCTGGTAAATATGCCCTAATAGAAAAAGAGGCACCAACAGGATATAACAAGATAGAAGGTCATATCGAAGAATTTACAGTTGGGGAAAATGGTGTAATAACTAGAGAAGTAGAAAGAACTAATAGAGAAGAAACTTCTGGTGTTAATATTGCTAAAGCATTTTCTGAAACAGCTGAAGACCTGCGAAATATTATAACAAGAGGAAATGGAAATTCTAAAAAAGTAAGTGAGCCTGTGACAAACCCAATAGACGTAATAAACTACAAGGATATTGAATTTATTAAGATAGATGCTGATGATTCCACTAATAAGCTAGAAGGTGCAGAGTTTGAACTTTATTACAAGGAAAATGCAGACGACAAAAAGTATCAGCCTTATAAAGTTACAAATGATATTGGTAAAGAAGAAACAATGAAGGTAACATCTGATAAAAATGGTAAGTTCAAATTAAATATTTCTAAAGACGGCTACTATGCCCTAAAAGAAACTAAAGCACCAGATGGATATTCTAAATTTCCAGGTATGATTAAAGAATTTAAGCTAGAAAATGGCAATATTAAGATTTTAGAAAAAGATCCATTAAAAGAAAGTTACACTAAGAGTAATAAGGGAAAACTCACAAGTGAAATACTTGAAGTGGATAAAGATAAGAAGACTTTCAAGCAAAGGATAATTATAAATCCAAATCACGACTCTTGGACATTTGACTATGATACTCAGTTTAGAATCCATACAAATAATAATTGGAGCATAGACCCGACAGATAATGATTCTAAGAGTACTGTAAAAGTTGCTGTGGTAGATAAGAATAAGAAAATATCTGATCTTACAGACAAAGACTTTACTGATAAAACAAGTTTCAACTACAATAGAGTCGATAATATTAGAAGATTTAAACTAAAAGATTTGATAAATAATAGGAATCAAACTATCACAACAGAAGATGCAATAGTTGTGGATATAAGTGGAAAACTTGCTGATAAGGCAGCTGATCCGATAGAATTAAAATCAGATATACGTTTTGACTTACAAATAATAGACGAATTAACTTATGCATTTGATATAAATGCTATTGGTGAAGCTAAAGGAGCTTATGTAGACTTTGAGGGTAAAGAACCAATTCAAGTTGAAAATAAGAAGGGTGAATATCCTCACACAGGTGGTAGAGGTACTTTAATCTTTACAATAACAGGTTTAGTGATTATGAGCGCTGCTGCTTATGTTTACAAGAGAAAAAGGAGCGTGCCTTGTGATGAATAGTACAAAGGATAATCAGAAACACCCTCCGTGAATATTTTGGTATAAGTATGAAAAGAGTTTATTTATAAATATTTTAAATAAACCCTTCAATAAAATAAGTTTGAGAGCGGTTTTCATTTCTGCTCTCGGATTTATAATTTTTTTAAAAACACAAAGGTAATAATTTGCGTTGGCAAATAATTATAGAAAAATTATAAGGAGTTATATTATGAAAAACAAAAAACTTTTATCGCTAATTTTAGCATTAGTGATGATGGTGGGAGTTTTCTCACCACTAACAGCTCTAGCGGCTGGTGAAGATGAAGGTGAAAAACCTACTGCAAACACAGTAAAAAAAGAAGACATGGTTGGTACTATAAGTTCTAATGATGTTCAAAAAGCAAAACCAGATAACACTACATTAACTATCCACAAATTAGTTGCTGATAGTTATAATGGTGGTGTTCCTGTTGATCACAATGGAGGTTCTTTAACTAATGAACAATTAGGAAAATTAGGTACAAATGTTAAAGGACTTAAAGGTGTTAAATTTACAATCTATAAGATTGAAAAAGAAGATGATTTCAAAACTATTAAAGAAGCTTCTCCTAAAACAGTTGAAGCTATGAAAACTTATGTTGACGGTGGAAAAGCTACTCTAGCAACAGCTACTGGTCTTACTAATGGTGAAACTAATGCAACTGGATCTGATGGTTCTGTAACTGTAAATCTGCCAGATGGAAATTATTGGGTAGTTGAATCCGAAAGACCTTCAAGAGTAACAAGTTCACTTGCAGTTCCATTTGGTATTACTCTTCCACTTCTTAACCAAGTTAAAGTTGGAGATAATGAAGCTGGAACTATGTATATGAAAAATGTTCACGTATATCCAAAGAACACTGAAAAGAAACCAGAAATGGATAAATACTTTGGTGAGCCAGTAGAAGGAACAGAATCAAAGAAACTAACTAAAAATCATGAAATGCATCCAGATTATCAAAAATATCTAGAAAAGAAAAAAACAATCGATGCAAGAGTTGGTTCAAAAGTTCCTTATGAAGTAAAAACTTCACTAAAAGCTGGGCAAACTTATAAAACTTTATCATGGTCAGATATTATGACTACAGGTCTTAAATATAATAAGGATCTTACAATAACTTATAAAGCAAATGGTGCAGCAGAAGAAACAACTGTAACAATTACTGCTCCAAGTACAAAAACAGAATCTGATTTTGGATTTGATGTAGTAATTAAAGATGAAGCAACAATTAAAGCTATCAATGAAGCTTTAGCTAAAGGTGATGTAGAATTCACATTAAAATACACTGCAACATTAACAAATGATGCTGTTGTTGATTTACCAGAATCAAATAACATTACATTTACTCCAGGTGAACCAAAGCACAAAAATGATAATGAGCCAGTTAAACCAACTAATGGAGAATTAGCTGTTACAAAGACTTGGGCAGAAGGAACTGCTCCAGAAGGAGTTCTTGTAACTTATATCTTATTTGAAGGAGAAAATCCAGTAGCCTCTGTAACATTAAATAAAGGTAAAATTGAATCAACTAGTTTACCAGAAGGCTTTACAGTAACAAATAATGGTTATAACGTAACATTTAAAGGTTTAGATAATAATAAACAATATAAGATCGAAGAGTTTGCTAATGGATATGATCCAGAATACACTTCAGCAAATGGAGTAAAGAATAAAGTAAATCCTGATACAATTACTCCAACTCCTCCACAAGTAGAAACTTATGGTAAGAAATTTGTTAAGACTGATGACACAGCTGAAAAGAATAGATTAGCAGGAGCTGAATTCGTTGTTAAAAATGGTACTGGTGAAGGCGCTAAGTATTTAGTTGCTAAAACAGGTGACCAAATAGCTAAAGAAGAGCAAACTGTAAAAGATGCTAAGACTGCACTTGACAATGCTATTGCAGCTTATAACAAGTTAGAAAAAGAAAAACAAACAGCTGAAGAAAGAACAAAAATTGACGATCTTCAAAAAACATATAATGATGCATTTAAGGCAGCAGGAAATGTTTATGAATGGGGAGAAAAAGATGATGCAATAGTTCTTGTTTCTGATGGCAATGGTAAATTTGAAATTACAGGGCTTGCAGAAGGAACTTACTACCTAGAAGAAACTAAAGCACCAGAAGGATTTGCAAAACTTACAAGTGATGTACCTTTCACAGTTAATAATAAATCTTACACAACAGGTGGAGAAAAAGCAATTGACTATGTTCCATCATCAAATAAAAATGATGCCCAACAAGTAGAAAATAAGAATTTAACTATCCCTCAAACTGGTGGTAAAGGTACTATTCTATTTACTATCGTTGGTATTGGATTAATGGCTGGTGCTATTGTTGCCATGAAAAAGAACAAGGAAGAAGCTTAATTTGTTAATAAGTATTAGTTTATTGTTGTCAATTGCATTGGCAATGTGAACTTGGTTATTTTATAATGTTTGTTGAATAATTATTAATATTGAAGGGGACTTCCCCTTCTGTTACATATTTTAAAAGAGAGGTAGAAATGAAGAAATTTAATAAGTTAATAATTTTATACATGGTGGCGATTATGATCTTCCTACCTCTTAGAGTGTTGGGAGCATCATCTGTAACCATAGATATAAATACTAAAGAGAATCTTAGTAAAAGTGATTTAGATGGAAGGACTGTTGCTATTTGGAAAATAAATCCGAAGTTTATTGACACTTCCATGGAAAAATCTAGGATAAATTCTATTTTGGAAAATTTTACCAATAATGAGCTTGATAGACAGCTTGAAAATTCTTTCTACAAGTGGATAGTTCATCCAAAGGAAGAAAATAATTATAATATTATTTTAAAGGATCTTGATCCTGGCCTTTATTATGTGAGAGAGATTGGAGGAGAAAATAGAGATAGAGTCCTTCTTCCCTTTGTGTTTTCTCCTGGAGAAACGAATATTATAGATGTGAAGTGGGCAAAGAAAGAAACTCCTCCACCTAATCCAGAAAAACCTCCTCATAAACCGCCTGAAGAGGAAGAGAAAAAGAAAAAGGACAATCCTCCCGATTCTCTTTTATTAAAAAAAGTTGATGAAAAGGGAAGTTCTCTTGCTGGTGCAAAGTTTACTCTTCACTATGCAAATGGCGATTTTGTAAAGACTAAAAATGGCAAAGTTGATGAGAATGGTTCTGTTGAGGAATTTGTAACTGATGACAGTGGTGAAATTTTAATTGAAAGTATTGAGCCTGGTGCTTACTTTATGAAAGAAGTTGAGGCACCAAAGGGTTATGAGATTACAAATGACAAGACTATTTTTGCTATGTTTAAGGATGACAAAAAAGTTGTCACTGTTGAAAATAAAAGAAAGACTGGAACTTACAAGTTTTTCAAAACTGATGAAACTAGAGAAACTGGTCTTGTGGGGGCAAAGTTTGTAATAACTGAAGATGTTAATAATAAGAACAAGAGAATTCAAAGGGATGGAAAAGATTTAGTTCTAAATTCTGGAGAAGATGGCAATTTTGATTCCACAGAACTTCCTTATGGAACTTATTATATTTGGGAAACTAAAGCACCAGATGGTTACAATCTTCTTGAAGGTGGATTAAAGTTTGAGATTGATGATGATTCTGACGAAGAAGTTCTTTTTATTGAAAACAGCAAAAAATCTCCACTACCTAAGACTGGCGACATAACTTTAATTGTTCTTGTAATTGCCGGTGCTATTATGATAGCTTTGGGTAAATATTTAGTTAAGGACAAAAATTAAAAAAGGGCCTTTGGGCTCTCTTTTTATTTTAGGGAGAAAAAATGAAAAAGAAAAAATCTGATAAACTTTTTATATTTATTTTTATTTTGGGGCTTGGGATTTTGTCCTATCCAATGGTTTCTGATTATTATTATAGGATTGAGGCAAATTCTCAGATTGAAGATTTTAAAGATGCAAGATCTCTTTTAAGTGATGAAGAGATAGCTGATAGGATTAGGCTTGCAAAGATTTATAATGATGAGCTTTCTAATGTTATAAAAAAAGATCCTTACAGTGAAAAGGACAAGTCAGATGCTCTTTCAAATTATGCGAGGATGCTTGAACTTAGGACGAAGATTGGAGTTGTAAAAATTCCTTCTATTGATGTGGAACTGCCAATTTATGCTGGGACTAATGAGGAAATTTTACAAAAAGGTGCAGGACATCTTGAGGGGACAAGTCTTCCAATTGGTGGAGCTTCTACTCACACTGTTATCACCGCACACTCTGGTCTTCCAACTGCAAAACTTTTTACTGATCTTGAAAAAGTGAAGATGGGTGAAAAGTTTTATATTGAAAATATTGCAGGGACTCTTGCATATCAAGTTGACCATATTGATGTCATTGAGCCAAGTAATTTTGAGCAGCTTTTGGTGGTAAAGGACAAGGACTATGCAACGCTTTTAACTTGCACGCCTATTATGATTAATACTCATAGACTTATTGTGCGAGGTCACAGAGTGCCTTATGTGCCAGAAGTTGATGATGATATTATGAGGGACAAGGGTAAAAACCTTGGCATTGATAAAAGACTTGTTGCCCTTTTAATTTTTGCTATAATTATTTTAGCGAGATTTATTATTTCTAAGATAAAAAAGAAGAAGAGAGAACTTGAAAGGGCAAAAAACATTGAAATGGCAAAGATGAATTCCACTAATGGATATAATAAGATAGAGGGAGATGACCATGAAAGAGAAGATTAAAAAAAATTGGAAAATAATTGTACTTTTTGTCATAGGTCTTTTGATTGCAATTTATCCCGTTATCTCCAACTATTATTACACAGTGGAAAACAACAACCAAATAAAAGATTTTGAAGAGGCTGTGCAAAAGTTGCCCGATGAAGAAGTAAATGAAAGGATGGATCTTGCAAAGGCGTACAATGAAACTCTTGATCCATCAAGACTTGCAGACCCATACACTGAAAGAGAGAAAAAGGGTGTAGAAAATTATGCAAGGATGATTGAAGTAAGAGAAAAAATTGGTTACATTGACATTCCAAAGATTAACCAAAAAATTCCTGTTTATGCTGGTACTTCTGAGGATGTTTTGCAACACGCTTGCGGTCATCTTGAAGGGACAAGTTTACCCATAGGTGGAGTGGACACTCACGCAGTTATAACTGCACACAGGGGTCTTCCTCAAGTTAAACTTTTTAGGGAACTTGACAAGCTTGAAATTGGCGATGAATTTTATTACACAAATGTGAGAGAAACTTTGGCATATCAAGTAGACCAAATTCTTGTAGTTGAACCATGGGATTTTGAACCGGTGCTTGTTGTGGAAGGCAAAGACCTTATGACCCTTCTTACTTGCACACCTTATATGATAAATTCACACAGACTTCTTGTTCGAGGTCACAGAGTTCCTTATATTGAGAAAAAAGCAAAAGAAGATAGTGTTAAAAAGGGATTTGATTACAAAACTTTAATTGTGCCAACAGTTATATCTTTGGCAATTATTTTTACTATTTATTATTATATAAGACGCAGGAGGAGAAAATATGAAGAGTAAGGGTAGAGTGGTCTTTGGATACTTTTTAATTATTTGCGGAATACTTCTGCCACTTGTTGCTTTTTCTTCAATGTCATATAGGGAGATAATGGCAAATAGAAATTATAAAGAATTTGTGAAAGATAAAAAAACTTTGACAAGGGAAGTTGAAAATTATAATGAAAAAGTTTTAAAGGGCGATGGCAATATTATTGACCCATTTAAGAACGAAGACTATGAAGGTTATTATGATATAGAAGGTTTGGATAAGGACGAAGTTTTTGCCTATCTTATTATTCCAAAGTTGGAGATGAAAAAGCCAATTTATCTTGATGCAACTTATGACCATTTGGACTGGGGTGTTGCCCAAGTTGAAGGGACAAGTCTTCCTCTTGGAGGAATGTCCACAAGGTCTGTTATAGCTGGTCATAGAGGTTGGTGGGGCGACCTCATGTTTTACAATGTTGAAAAGCTTGAGGCAGGCGATGAAATTTTAATTGACGGCAGAACTGGGCTTTTAAAATATGAAGTTGTGAATAAAGAAGTCATTGATCCAAGCGAATGGCAGAGAGTGCTACCAATAGAAAATAGAGATATGATTACACTTTTAACTTGTCATCCCAAAAGACCACCTAGACCAAAAAGACTTTTAATTAATGCACAGAGAGTGGAAGAAGTCCCAGAGAAAAAAGTAGAAAGTAAAAAAATAACAAAGGATAAAAATACTTCCAATTTAAAATATGCAGTCTATGGAATAACATTAGTGGGATGGATAAGTTTTGTAATTGTATTTAGAAAAATGATTGGATTTTTGAGAGGTAATAGAAGATAATTTTATAAATTTGTTAAACTATGGGTTTAGGCTCATAGTTTTTTGCGTAAAGTTTTCGCATTGTAGACTAGATTATTTAGAGAAAATTTTATTTTAAATATTTGTAGTATAATTATTTACAAATTATATAATTATGCTAAAATAAAGTTGGGAGTTGATATTGTGGCACAAATTAATATAAGAGTAGATGATGATGTTAAAAGAAAGGCAGAACTTGTCTGTCAAGATATTGGAATTTCTTTATCTTCTGCTATTAATGTTTATCTAAAAAAGATGGGAAGAGAAAGTAGAATCCCATTTGAATTATCAATAGATCCTTTTTATAGCAAAGAAAATATTGAATATTTAGAAAATAAATATAATGATTATAAAAATGGAAAATTAGAATTTGTTGAAAGAGAAATAGAATGACTAGGATTAATAGTATAAAGTGGGATTTTGAAGCATGGCAAGATTATTTATATTGGCAAAAGAATGACAGGGTAGTTTTTAAGAGAATAAATCAAATTATTAAAGATATAAAGAGAAGCCCCTTTGAAGGAATAGGAAAGCCTGAGGCATTAAGAAATAATTTGTCAGGACTTTGGAGTAGAAGAATCAATAAGGAACACAGGGTTGTTTATTTAATAGAAGAAGATACAATTGTTATATTTCAATGTAAGGGTCATTATAAGTAAGGATAGATTTGTTAAACTATGGGTTTAGGCTCATAGTTTTTTTATTTTATGTAAAAAAAATACCAGAGTTAAATAATAGCTCTGGTATTAAGTCTTATGGTTTTAATTATCTGATTTGTTTTTATTTATCCCAAGCTGTTATTTCATCAATAAATAGTTCTAATTCTTTTACATCTCTTGGGTTGAATACTGGGTCTTTGCCGTCATTTCTTTGTTTAATATAATCATTGTAAACTCCAACGGAAATTTTTCCAAGGGAAATTAATACTATTAGGTTTATTACTGCCATGATACCCATGAATACATCTCCTACATTCCATACGATAGAGAAGTCGCCAAGGCATCCTAAGATAACTGCTATTAGAACTAATATTCTGTAAATTGTTAGTGAGTTTTTGCCAAGGTCAAGTTTTAAAATATTATTTTCTCCGTAGTAATAATTACCAATAATTGATGAGAATGCAAACATAAGTACGCAGAATGTTAAGAAATAATTTGCCCAATTTCCTACCTCATTAACTAGTGCTGCTTGTGTTATTTCTAGTCCCTTTAGGTCAGATGCATAGATGCCTTCGCCTGCTAGAATTACTACGAAAGCTGTTGCTGAACATACTAGAATTGTGTCAAGATATACTCCAAGTGCTTGGATAAGTCCTTGTTTTGCTGGGTGAGATACATCTGCTACTGCTGATGCGTTTGGAACAGCACCCATACCAGCTTCGTTAGAGAAAAGTCCACGTCTTATACCATTTAGTATTGCTGTTCCAAATAGTCCGCCAAAGCCTGCTTTAAGATTGAAAGCTCCGCCAAATATTACGCCAAACATATGTGGAACAAGTTTAATATTTTTGATTATTATAAATAAAACTACGCCCATATAAATGATTGCCATAACTGGAACAAGTAAACTTGTTACATCAGCAATTCTCTTTAGTCCACCAAAGATAATTATTCCTGCTAAGATAATTAGGAAAAGAGCAACTATTTTTTTGTCAAGATTAAAAGATGAATTAAATCCTGCTGCAATTGTGTTTGCTTGCATTGCGTTAAAGTTAATACCATATACTATTGCAATTACAACTGAAAATGTTGCTGCAAGTTTAGGCTTTTTAAGTGCTTTTTCCATATAAAAAGCAGGACCTCCTTTGAAAGTTCCATCAGGATTTTTTTCTTTAAAAACTTGTCCCAAAGTATTTTCTACAAAGGATGATGCTCCTCCTATTAGTGCTGTAATCCACATCCAGAATACTGCACCAGGGCCACCAATGGATACTGCTGCGGCAACTCCAACTATGTTACCTGTACCTATGTGAGATGCTGCAGAAATTGTAAATGCCTTGAAAGGTGAAATTGAATTTTCGTCTTTTGCAGGTGTTGCAATTAATTTTATTGCGTGATTGATATTTGATATTTGTCCACCTTTAATTTTAAATGTATAATAAAGTCCAATACCAAGTAGTAGTGGTATTAATAGATATGTATAGATGACATCACTAAGTAGACCTGTGGTCATGGAGAAAGCGTCGCTATACATTTTTTGTGCATTTAAGCTTCCTATTTCATGAATAGTTTCGATTATATTTATCATGTTTACTCCTTATAAAAAAATATTTAAATTTAAATCCTTTGATAAAATTTTCAAAAGATTTTTTCCTCTAACACTGTTGCCAGACTCATCTAGTCTTGGAGAATAAGTGCAAATTCCACATTTTCCAGGGACGATGCCAAGGATTGCTCCGCTGACACCACTCTTTGATGGGATTCCAACATTTAATAAGAATTCTCCACTTTCTTCATACATTCCGCATGAAGCCATTTGTGCTAAGACAATTTTTACAGTTTCTCTGGAGATCATTTCATCACCAGTTACAAGGTCAGCACCTCCATTTGCAAGGACTGCACCTAAGTGGGCGAGTTCAGTTGCATTTATACCAATAGAACAATTTCTTATATATAAGTCCAATACTTCTTCTGCATCTAGAGAAAATATTTTTTTACTTCTAAGGTAGTATGCAATGGATCTATTGACATCAGTTGTTTCCATTTCAGAGGAATAAATTTCTTCCAAAAATTTAATTTTTTCGCTGTCAGATAATTTTTTAACCATATTTAAGACTCTTTCAAATTTTTCATCAACGTCTTTACCAACTATTAGTGAAGCGGTTGTTATTGCACCAGCGTTAATTAGTGGATTTGAAGGTTTGTCATCAATTGGTATAAGTGAATTAAATTTGTATTTAGTAGGTTCTGTTCCGACTTTTTCGAAGACATCGTGAATAGTATTGTCATTAAGTGCCATTATTAGAGAAATAATTTTTGAAATGGATTGCATAGAAAATCTAGTGTCCACTTCTCCAAAATTATAGACATTTCCAGCTGTTGTAACGATACTTAGGGCAAAACCATCTGGGTCTACATTTGCAAGTTCTGGTATATAAGTTGCAAGTTCACCTTCACCACAAAATTTTTCACTTTTTTTAATAGACTGTTCAATCTTTTCGATTACTTTTTCTTTCTTTAAAAACATAATTCACCTCCTTAGCCGGAAACTTATTATAGCACAAAAATGAAATCGATTCCACAAAAATTTCATAAAAGTTACAAATCCTAACAAAGTTTTGAAATTTTTACTTATTATGGTAAAATAAAAAACGAAAAGGAGGGTGATCAAATGAGAGATTACAAGTATAGTTCAGTTATTTTATGGCTTCTTACTGGTGGAGTTTTATCAATTATTTTTAATGCAATAATGAAAAAAATGGGAGTTCATGCAGGAGATTATGAAATTTTTCCAACATTTATTTCTTGGATAATAAATTATATTATCTGTGCAGGACTAATTAAAAATAGAATGGGAAGTTATGGGGATTATTTTTCTAATATAAAGACTATTAATTTAAAAGTTTTTTTGATGAATATTTTTATTGGTTTAATAACTTTTGCAATTTATATGCTTTTTCTAGTTGTTACAGTGGGGGGAGTAAATAAAAGTATAAATGATGAAAATGTAACTAGGTATCTAGTTGGATTTATTCCTTTTATAGTAGTTTATACTATCATTTCTCTTATTTTTGCATATTCTAATTTTATTTTAGCAGATGAAAAATATAGAGATCTTGGATTTTTTGAAACTTTTTCTTTTATAACAAAAACTGGATTTGGTTTAATTGGAAAGACTTTTAAGACAATACTTAGTACTTTTAAAATTCCTCTTATTGTAATAATTGCCGCATCAATTATTGGTCTTGCAACGGCAAATAAAATGCCAATTACTTCAATAGGTTTATTTCCAATAATTATGATAGCAATAGTAGCTTGTTTTTTCATGGCACCAAATTATTTGGCAAAAATTTCAAATATTTATTTGGATAAGTTTGGGAGCATAAGATTAAATGAAAGTGTAGAAAATTCTGAAATTTGATTTTAATAAATAATTTTAACTACGGGTATTTGACTCGTAGTTTTTTTGAAAAGTTTTAAGTTTTGTAGAATTTTTATTAAAAATTAATGTCACTTATTGTCATAAATTCGTCTTTGTAATTTTAGTTTTTTTAAGAATAATAATTTTATTTGCCCTTTAAACTATAAAAGTTTGACAAATAAAGAGTATAAAAATAGAACTGTGAATTAGTCTTCCACAGTTCTATTAATTTTATAATTCTTTTGCACTGAAGGTATCCCAATTAGACAAGTCACCTGTTTCGTAACCTTTTTTAAACCAGCGAGTTCTCTGTGCACTAGTTCCATGGGTAAAAGATTCTGGCTTTACATGACCTTGTGATTTTTTTTGAATTGTATCATCTCCAATTGACCATGCGGCAGAAATTGCTTCATCGATGTCACCTGGGTCAAGATAGCCTTTGTCCTTTTGATATCTTGCAACTACACCTGCCAAGTAATCAGCTTGAAGTTCCAGTCGAACTGTAAGTGCGTTTTGTTCTTCTTCGGACAAATTTGCCATTTGTTCTTGGTACTTTTGCATGACTCCTGTTATAGTTTGGACATGATGACCAACTTCGTGACTTATTACATAGGATAAAATAAAGTCGCCTTCATCAGCACCAAAATCGTTTATTAGGGAATCGTAAAAAGAAAGATCCATATATACTGCTTCGTCACGAGAACAATAAAATGGCCCCATTCCAGCGTTGGCAATACCACAGCCACTTTTTACTTGATCTTTAAAAATATTTAATTTCGGTTCTCTATATTCAATTCCTTCTTTTCCCAAAATATCATGCCAAGCATCTTCTGTGTCTGCGAGAACTACCGCAGAATAATCATAAAGCTTTTGTTCCCTTTCTGAAAGTTCATAATTTTGTTTTGTGCTTTGCCCACCAGATCCAAGACCAGACCTTACAGCATCTCTTGGACTACCTGTTATTAAAAAAACTATTAGTGCTACTAAAAGACCTCCGCCGCCGAGAGCAACGCCACCCTTACTTCTTCCTACATTTGAACTTTTTCTTCGGCCCTGCCATTTCATAATATCTCCTCCTTTAAGATTTTTACCCAATTCTTTTTAAGGGGAACTATATTGGAATAATTTTTATTATTTACTATAATAAAAGTAAAGTGAAAAAAGTTTTAGATTTAAATTAAAGAGGTGAAAAATGAAAGTTGCAGTTTTCGCAGGAACTTATGGAGATACAAAAATGGGAGAAGAAATACTTGAGGAAGAAGGATTTGAAACTTTAAGTTACCCAATTTCCAAAAATCCAAAGGAGCAGTCACGACTTCAATATTATTCTAGAGAAGAACTCACAACAATTGTCAAAGAAAAAGTAGTTGATGCGAAAAAGAAGGGAGCAGAAAAAGTTTTTATCTACTGCAATTCTCTTTCTATTTCGATTGATGTAAAGAGTATAGAAAATTCACAGGATATAGAAATTATAACACCCATTGATTTTTATAAAAATTTAGATGATAGTTATAAAAATATTATAATTTTGGCGGCAAATTCTAAGTCTGCACATGAAATAGATAAAATAATTTCAGAAAAAAGATTTAGGGACACTATTTCTATTGGGATTTTACCTCTGGTAGAAGAAATAGAGAAGAAAGAAAATCCTGAAGAAATTGTGAAAAAACTTGGGCTAGAAAAACTTTTTCAATTTTTTAATTCAATTGAAGAAGTGCCAGATGCCATAATTTTAGCTTGCACACACTTTCCATACATGAAAAAAGAATTTGAAAAACTTACAGATATAAAAATTCTTGATCCTGCTGATGGAATGGTTGAAAGACTAAAGAGTTAACTTTACAAATTTGTAATTAAAAATTTTGGACAAAAAAAGCATCTAGAAATCTAGGTGTTTTTTTGTTTCTAAAATGCAAGAAATTGTTTTAAATATATAAAAAGATAAAATAATATAGTTTATTAAGCTCACAAATGTGGATGATTTTTTTAAAATTGTGGATAAGATTGTATATCTTCTGTAAAAATTTAGTGAAAAATTTGAAAATAGAGAGATTTCTTGTGTATAATGATAATTTTATCAAAATGTGTATGAAATGTGCACTATTTTTAAAGACAAATGTTTATATACCTGTGGATAATGTTAATAACTCTGGGGATAAAGTAGTCATCACAAAAAGATTGTGGAAGAAAATTTTATAACTTTTTTATTCTTCTTCTAATTCCATCCAAGATTCGTAAAGCTCATCGAGAGTATTTGCAAGGGTTTCACGTTTTTTGGATAAATTATTTGCTAAATTAAAATCGTTGTAAGTAGCACTATCTGCAAGCTTATTATCTATTGTGGATAATTTTTCTTCAAAATTTGCAATTTCACTTTCTAAATTTTCTCTTTCTTTCCTTAAAGCTTTATTTTTCCTTCGCTCTTCTCTCTCAAGTTTTTTCTCCTTGGCAATTTCTGTCTTAGATTTATAGTTTCCATCTTCTAATTCAACTTCAGTTGTCTTTTCAAGATAATAATCGTAATTGCCTAAGAAAACATTTATAGAATCATTTTTCATTTCAAAAATTTTGTCCACAGTTTTATTTAGGAAGTATCTGTCGTGAGAAATAGATAGAACAGTGCCCTCGTACTTTAAAAGGGCATCTTCTAGAATTTCCTTAGAGTCAATGTCCAAGTGATTTGTTGGTTCATCAAGTACTAGAAAATTTGCACCTTTTAACATAATTTTTAAAAGAGATAATCTTCCACGCTCTCCACCAGAAAGCTCGTCAATAGTTTTAAAAATATCATCCCCAACAAATAGAAATTCCGCCAAGTATTTTCTTATCTCAAAGTGTTCAAGTTTTGGAAATTCATCCCAGATCTCATCCATTACAGTTTTGTCTAAGTTGAGATTGTCCAGTTCTTGATAGAAAAAGGCAATGTCAACATTTGAGCCAATTTTAACTTTGCCAGAATTTGGAGAAATTTCACCTGCAATTATTTTAAATAAAGTTGATTTGCCCACACCATTTGGTCCAATTAAACCAATTTTGTCATTTTTATAGACAAAGGCATTTAAGTCATGAAAAATTAAGTTGTCGCCAAAGGATTTTGAAAGGTCTTTTATCTGCAAAACATCTTTTCCAGAAGTTTTATTGGTCTTAAAGGAGAGATTAGTTTTTTTATTAGAACTGGGCATTTCAATTCTTTGCATTTTGTCTAACATTTTTTTTCTGCTTTTTCCCTGTTTAATAAATCTGTCACGACCAAGGCTTAAGTATCTTTTAATGATTTCCTCTTGCCTTTTGATTTCCTTTTGTTGATCCTCGTATTGTCTTTTTAAAACTTCAAAGTCCTTTTTCCTCTGCTTCACATAATTATCGTAATTGCCAGAGTATGTTTTTGTAGCACCATTTTCAAGTAAGACGATTTTGGATACAATGTTGTTTAAAAAATATCTGTCGTGACTTATTACAATTATTGCCTTGTCGATGTCTTTTAAATATTTTTCAAGCCAAGAAATTGCATCAATATCCAAGTGATTTGTAGGTTCGTCAAGAAGCAACAAATCAGCATCCTCAAGAAGAAGCATTGCAAGAGCCACGCGAGACTTTTGACCACCAGATAGTGTTGCAATATCTTTTTCAAAATCATCTTCACTAAAGCCAAGACCAATTAAAGTACCCCTAATTTTGGAATGATAGGAGTAACCATCTCTTTTGTGAAATTCGTCTTGAAGATTTTGATATTTATTTAATTCTTCGTCTAAATTATCGGGGTTCTCTGCAAGAATATGTTCTTGCTTTCTCAGACTTTTCTCCAAATTAATTAAATCAGAAAAAATAGAAAGGCAATTTTCATAAATGCTGCCCTTTTGATGTAAATTCAACTGTTGTTCTAAGTATCCTATTTTTAAATCTTTTTTCCTAAAAATTTCTCCATCATCGCAGGACAAATTTTCTGTAATTATATTAAAAAGAGTGGACTTTCCGCTGCCGTTAATCCCAATAAGGCCAATTTTATCCCTTTCTTCAACTATTAAATTTGCATCTTTAATAGTATTTTCGTCAATGTAAGATTTTTTAATATTTGTTAAGCTAAGTATTGGCATAAAGACCTCCTAAATATATTTTAACAAATAATGAATCTCATTAAAAGATAAAGACATTGTTAAACATTGAAAAAGACCTGCACAGCAAGTCTTTTTTATAAATTTTCTATAAAATTTTTTCCCAAAGTATAAATTAAAGGTCTTTCCTTTATGACTTTTATAAGACCATCTTTTTCAAGTTCCTTTAGTTCTCTAATTTTTTTGTTTTATTATTCAAATTAAAAATAATGTTATCTTTATTTTTATTTTTGCAGTATAAAGTGTATAAACAATCCATAAATCCTCAAATAAAATCAAAAAAGCAGCAAATTTTAATTTTATTTTGAATTTTTTAATAAATAAAATCAGAAAAATATCAAAGTTTGATTTTATTTTTAAGCTTTTGGATTACAAAATCAAAAAATTTAGGAAAATAAAAAAGTTGCGTTTATTGACACAACTTTTAAATTTCAGAATAGCCTAAATTTTTTGAAAATTCAATGCCGCAGTTTTTCACTGCTTCTATATATTCTTTTTTACTTTCTTCTGTGACTCTTTCTCTTGGAATTACTACTCCAATTGCTCCCACTAAGTCATCCTTATAATTAAAAACAGGAGCACCAATTCCAATAGCTCCTTCAATATATTCAGAGTCAGAAACAGAAATTTTGGACTTTCTTATTTCCATTAAATCTTTTTTTAAAGTTTCCTTGTTCACAGAAGAATCCAAATAATCTGCAAGATTTTTTTTCAAATAATTTTCAATATATTCATCAGATTGAAAGGCAAGTATAGTTTTTCTAATTGCACCCTTATGTAAATCAATTTCAATACCAAAATTTTCGACTATTTTAAGAGAGTGTTTGCCCTCAGCTTTAGAAATCATAAGTCCTTTGTCGCCAGATTTTATGATAAAAAAAGAATCCTCTAGAGTTAAGTCAGATAATTTTTCTAAAATATTTCGCCCAACAGCTTGAGGATCTATTTTTGCAGAAGCTTTAATGCCAAGAGGAATAAGAGCAGGACCTAGGGAGTAAAGATGAGTCTTTTCGTCCTTAGACACGTAACGAACCTCTATTAAAGTTGACAAAATTCTGTGAGCAGTACTTGGTGGAATATCTAAAGATTCAGAAATCTCTGCAATAGTAAGCTCACGATTTTCATTTTTTAATATATCTAAAACATTGGTTGCCTTGACTAAACTTTGAATCATTTTTTCACCTTCCGATAAAATTATATCATATTATGGAAAGTATTTCACTAGAGGAAAATTAAAGGGAATTAGTTATATAAATTAAAAAAGTCGGATAATATTGTATCCGACTCAAAATTATATAAAGAAAGGGTAAAACGCGGTTTGATGTATTTCACAAGAATTAATTTATTTTTAGATTTATCTAAAATAATAAAGTCCCATCCAGTAAAAGTCGTATTGCAATAATTGGTAGTATTCAACTTCATATTAAATAAAAATAAAGTTTTAAAGTTATTTTGTGAAATATTATTTTCTAAATAGGATTGTAAATTTAGATGGGACATTATTAGCTCGAGATTTGAAGCTTTTTTTAATTTATACAATTTATTGTTTTCAAAAAAACTAAATGCAGTGTAAACTTTTTTGTCATTAATCTTATATTCATATAATTTTATTTCGTCTGAGTCGTTTAAACTGTGAAAAGTGTTCTTGTTTTCTAGTGTTAAAGAGTTAGGATTCTTTAAATTCAGAATTCTATAAATATAGTTCTTTTCTAGATATAAGTCTATTGAAAATAATAAAAAGTTTAGTAAAACAATTAAGAATATAAATAAAAGTGATTTATTTTTACTCCTCATAATATGGTAGTTGCTCTTTAAAGCCTTTTTTGTCATGGAGATACCAGTATTTTAAGTGTTCTATAGCTTCGTGAGCTTTGGATTTAGCAGCTAAATCAGAATTGAACCCTTGATGAGCTTGTACATAAAAATTTTCTTTTGATGAAATTGCACTGTTAATAATTTTTTTAGCAGCCAAAACATCAATATCATTGGATTTATTTTGGTTTTTCAAATCCTCTGTTAGTTCAGATTCATGACTAAATACATCTAATCCTAATCCCAAAATTTTCTTTTCGCTATATAGTTTTAAAAGAACACTTTCAGGGGCAATTTCTCCTCTAGTAACATTTATAAAAATGAAATTTTTTTTATTTTTTCTCAAATATTCTTCACTAAAATAATTTACATTGTAAAATTTAGAATTTTTTATTTTTGTTAAGTTCATGACATTTACTATGATGTCAGAGTTTAAAATTGCATCTTCTTTACTTATAAAATTAAAATTTTTGTATTTTTCTTGAGATTTTAATTCTTCGCTCCTAATATCTACAGCTTGAACATTAAATCCTACATCTTCGAAGTATTTGTATACCCTAGAGCCAATTTTGCCAACTCCATAGACCGTTACAGTTCGGTTCTCACTAATTTCCATAAAAGAATTAGTTTTATTTCTTTCAAAGGACTGAGTGTTTTTAACGTATTCATTTAATAAGCCGCAAGTACATAGTCCAAATTTTAGAGCAGTTTGAGCAACTGCATTAACACAATATTCCCTAAGTGAAGCGATGTTTAGATTATCTTGATATTCTTCAAGGTGATCATAACCTGCACTTCTTGTGATTACATTATTTTTAGTTTCACTATTTATATAATCAGAAGGTAAAATTGAGTGAGTCTTTGTAGTAATTATCTCAGGTAATTTAATATTATTTTCTGATAAATATTCCTGAATTGTCAGAGGAGTTATAAGTGATTTAAAATCTTTTGGCAAAATATTTTCTTTTATTAAATTATTTGTTTCTATTTCCAAATAGTCAGCTTCTTTTCCTAAAGCTTCAAAATGTATAATATCGTAATTCATAAAGCACCTCACTTATGTTGATTTCCTTGCATTTTTCCAGGTGTCCACCATTTAAATATAAGAGCAATAATTGTAAGTACAATAAATGCTGCCCACATTACGAGGGTCGTATACATTGGATATCTTCCACCAAAGCTTATAAATAGTGGGGGTAAAACTTGTAGAGCAATAGCTATTGGTCGATTTAATAAATCTGTAAGACCAGTGTCTTCTAATCCTCTAGATCTTTGATCTGGATCTACCACTCTATTTAACAAAACACCTGTAGCAACTACACCATTAGATCTACCAAAGTTTAATATTCCTCTTTCAAACCAATTTTTGGATGAAGCGTATTTACTTACACATAAAAACCAAAGTACATTTAACGCAAAACCGAATATAAAGGTAATGGCAAGTGGTGCTAAATTTGATTTAATAACGCCAAGATTTAATGAAGAAACAGCAGATACTACTAGTAAGTCTGTTGAAGATCCACTGATTCTTTGCATTGTAGGTCTATCAATATATTGATCTGTTTTTGTAGCTTTAAGAATTCCTTGTATGATATATCCAAAAACCAGTGCTAAAACGAAGACAGGAATAGAGAGCCAATCTATTTTGCTACTTATAAATTTTGAAAGGGTTCTACCTGCATAGGCAGTTATTAAAGCTATAGACAGATGAAAAACTAGAGAGTCTAGGGACATATTTGAAATAGTAAGTTTTCCAGAAAATTTTTGTTTTTCTTTTGGAATAATACCTCTTCGTATTTCATCAGGAAGTTCCTTAGGAGATTCAACAAAGTTTGTATACTTTTTTCTTGTTCCCCAATTAATTAAAATCATTCCAACAATGATGCCACCAACAAGTCCTACAGTGGCTGATGTATTAGCTAAATCCAAAAATTCTGGATAGCCCATTTCTTTATACATCGCACCTAGAGCAGATGCGGTACCATGTCCTCCATAGTATCCAGTAGCAAGTATAAGACCAAAAGAATCGTGAAGATCCCAAAATTTGTTTAATATACCTATAGATAAGGCCATACCAGCTGCATATTGAAGAATTAATATACCAGTATTTTGATAAAAGAATCCCCCAACGCCTTTTATATCTTCTTTGGAAAAAGAGTCATCTCCAATAGGAGTACAACCGAATACAATTGCTATAAGTACTCCTGAGTAAGCAGATAGTTGACTTGAAAACGGAAGTATGTTAAAACCACTAGGGCCAAGAGCAAGGCCTATAAATCCACCAATTAGTGAAGCTGGCATAAGTAAACTTTGAAATATTTTTACTTTTGCTCTTAAAAATTGACCTAGTAACATTAACATTCCTAAAATGGCAGTATCTTGTAATAAATCCCATAATGTAAATTCCATAAATTCACCTCATAAATGGAATTATCCGGATAATTGTATTTTTCTTTAATTAGATAAAGAATAGAATTCTATGAACCTATTATATGGTGACTAAACGGAACTTGTCAAGAGGTAAATCAAAATTATTCGTCTATTTGACACTTAGAATAAAATAATAAACTTATTGTGATATATTTTAAATATTCTTATATTGGGTGGTTTTATGACATTTGGAGATAATATTAAAAATTTAAGAGTAAAAAATAATATGACTCAAAAAGATTTAGCAGGAAAGTTAAATTTATCAAGACCAACTATTGGTAGATATGAATCTGACGAAAGATTTCCAGATAAAGAAACAATAATTGACCTTGCAGAATTATTTGATGTATCAATAGATGAGATGTTTGGGAGAAAAGAAAATAATAACAAAAATGTTTTTATGGAAAATGAGTGTTCCTTTGATTTTAATAGTATTTATGATGTACTCCGTCAAAAAGGAATAGATAATAAATATTTAAAAGATAAAGAGTTTGTTGAAGATCTTATTAACTTTGGGTATGAAGCGGCAAAGAAAATAAAATTAGCTAAAGAAAAAATAAAAATTAAATAATAAATTAAGAAATTTATTTTAAATTCCACAGTGACAGGCTGTGGAATTTTTTATTAGTATGACAAAATTATGTAAAAACTATTTTGAAAAATTTCAAAACAGGGTTGACTTTTAAAAATAATCTTATATAATAAAATTAAATATTTAGATAATTATCAAAATAGAAATGAGAAGGTTTAATATGTTTTCTGATACTTTTAAAGCCCTAGCAGACCCAGTCAGGCTTGAAATTTTAAATATGCTGAAGAAAAATGGGAGAATGAATGCGGGAGAGATTGCAGACAACTTTGACTTATCCAAGGCGACAATTTCCCACCACCTAAAAATTTTAAGAGAGCAGGACTTGATTTATGAAACAAAAGAAAAAAATTTTATTTATTATGAGCTTAACACTTCAGTATTCGAAGATATAATGACTTGGATTGTAAAATTTAGAGGAGAAGACAATGAAAAATAAATTTAGATTTAGGAAAAACAGCATAGTTTCAATAATTGCATCACTTGCGATTTTAATAATTTTTAATGCCCTCTTTTATAGCAAAATGCCAGCAGAACTTCCAACTCACTGGAACTTTCAAGGTCAAGCTGATGACTACGGCTCAAAATTTCACGCCATGGTAACGATTCAGGGATTTTTAGTCCTTATGAATTTATTTCTCTGCTTTATGCTTGACAATGATCCAAAAAATGAGAGGCAAAATAATTTTTTGATGACTTTAAGCAAGATGTCCTTGCCAATAATGATGATAGTAATTTATGTCATAACAATTTTAGCTGGCCTTGGTAGAGAGGTAAATACATCAGTTATAATTTCTATTTTAATGGGAATCCTATTTATAGCCATTGGAAATTATATGCCAAAGGTCAAGAGAAATTACACCATGGGCATAAAACTTCCTTGGACCTTAAATAGCGACGAAAATTGGAGGAGGACTCACAGGTTTGGCGGTCTTTGCTTTATATTTATGGGACTATGTTTTTTTGCTACGCCCTTTGTCAAAAGCGAATTAATAATAATTATACCTATTGCAATAGTTGTAGTTCTTCCAATGATTTACTCCTACTATCTTTACACTAAAGGAATCTAAAAGAAGCCAGTGCATCTCGCATTGGCTTCTTTAAATTATTTTTTTCAAAAATTATTTGCTATCTTAAAATATTTTTTAATACAACTTTCTATTTTGCCTTGAAACTTCTAGGGGAAGTTTTTCCCTCTCTCTCTTTACTTTTTCATTTTCTAATTTTATAACTTCTATATTTTCTTCTTCGTCAAGGTCTTTTATTATTTCACCGCTTGGTGCTACGCATAGGGAGTGTGCATATGCGTTTTTAGATAGATTATCGTCTCTTGCTATTGTTGGCGATACTATATAGCATTGTGTGTCAACGGCACGTGCTCTATTTAAGAGATGAAAGTGAGCTTCTCCAGTTTTTTTCATAAATGTTGATGGTGCAAAGATTACTTCTGCACCATAATCTCTAAAGGTTTGAAATAGTTCTGGAAATCTAAGGTCAAAGCAAATTGCAAGTCCAAAAATTCCATATTCTGTTTCAAATACTCCAAGTGATTTTCCTCCAGAGATTGTGTTTGATTCTTTGTAGTCTTCTATGTCGAAGAGGTTTATTTTTGAATATCTATAAATTTCTCTGCCGTCTTTGTCAAATACATAGGATCTGTTATAAATTTTTTCTCCAGATTTAATGGGGATTGAGCCGCCAATTAAATATATTTTATTATTCTTTGCAACTTCACTCATTTTTTTATAAGTTTTGCCAAAGTCTTCTTCTGAAAATTTTTTGAAGTAAGAATTTTGATATGGGCAATTCCACATTTCTGGAAGACAAATTACATCTGCACCTTTTTTCTTTGCGATTAAAACAAATTCTTCCATTGTGTTTAGATTTTTATCTTTGTCACCTGTTGTAGGCAGTTGCAATATGCCAACGTTGAAATCTTTCATTTTATTCACCTCAAATTATATTAAAAGCACTAAATAGTAGGACGATTATACCTAAAACTATTCTGTAATAGCCAAATGGGATGAAGTCGTGTTCTCTTATATATCCCAGGAATTTTTTGATTACAATTAATGCCACGATATAAGAAACAACTCCACCAATTAATATTAAGAACCATTGCCAAAGAGTTAAGGAAAATCCAATCTTAACAATTTTTAGTACAGTTGCACCTAACATTGTTGGCACTGCAAGGTAGAAAGAAAATTTTGCAGAACTTGTCCTTGAACATCCAAGTATCATTGCACCAATAATTGTTGCGGCTGAACGAGATGTACCTGGCACCATTGCAAGACATTGGAAGAAACCAATAAGAAAAGCTGTTTTAAGTGTGATTTCGTCTAGATTTTCATATTTAAAATTCTTTCCTTTATTATTTTTTTCCATAATTATAATTATTATACCGTAAAAAATAAGTGCAACAGAAACTGTAGTAGTGTTAAAGAGATGAGCGTCTATAAAGTCGTCAAATAAATATCCAAAAAAAGCTGCTGGCAAAAATCCGACAATTATTTTTGCAATAAGTCTCATAGTTTCCATATCTCTATATTTAAACTTTTCATTAAAACTTAAACTATTATAAGTTTCTTCGCCGATTACTGGCACGAGTTTTTCTTTTGCAATTGGGTTTACATCGTAAAAGTATAAGTAGACCACTGCAAGAATTGCACCAAGTTGAATAATTACATTAAAGGCATTGGAAAAAGATTTTGGTTCAAGCTTTATGAAACTGTCTGCAATTATAAGATGTCCTGTTGATGAAATAGGAAGGAACTCTGTCAGTCCTTCGATTATTCCTAAAACAATTACTTTTATTAAATCTAAAATCATATTTACCTCCATATTTTATACAAACTTTATTATAACATTTGAGATAGAAAATATAAATAAAGGCTCTCGCTATAATATGCGAAAGCCTTAAAATTTTATTCATTTCTCTGTAAGTTTAAAAACTTTGTATATTCTTTTTTAAACATCAATTCAACGGTTCCTGTTGGACCATTTCTGTGTTTTGCAATTATTACTTCGCCGATGTTTGGCTTTTCTGATTCTTCTTTTGTGTAATATTCATCTCTATATAAAAACATTACAATGTCTGCGTCCTGTTCAATAGCACCAGATTCACGAAGGTCTGATAAGATTGGTCTGTGATCTGTTCTAAGTTCAGGCGCACGTGAAAGTTGTGAAAGTGCTATTACGGGAACTTCTAATTCCTTTGCAATTGCTTTTAAGTTTCTTGATATTGCAGAGATTTCCTGTTGCCTTGATTCACTTCTTGAACTCATTTGCATAAGTTGCAAGTAGTCTATGACGATTAAATCAAGTCCCTTTTCAACTTTCATTCTCCTGCACTTTGCTTTCAGTTCCAGCGGAGATATGCCAGCGGTGTCATCAATTTCTATTTTTAAGTTGGACACAATTGGCATAGTATTTATTATTTTTGTCCACTCTTCTTCATTTAAGTTACCACTTATAACTTTTTGAAGGTCTACGTGAGCGTTTGAAGAAATTATTCTTTGAAATAATTGGTTCTTGCTCATTTCAAGAGAAAATACTGCCACAGACGCACCACCACGAAGTGCAGCATTTGTAGCTATGTTTACCATAAGAGCAGTTTTACCCATAGAGGGTCTTGCTGCAAGTAAAACTAGATCTGATTTTTGAAGACCTGAGATTTTTCTGTCGAGATCTACAAATCCTGTTGTAAGTCCCGTGAGTGCATTTGGATTTTGTGCTTTTTTCTCTAAATCTGAAAAGGAATCTAGGGCAATATTTTTTATATTTACTAGTCCATTTTTTGTGGAATCTTGAGTGATATCAAAAACAGATTTTTCTGCAAGTTCAATTATTAAATCAGCTTTTGCATCTGGAGAATAAGAAGCAGAGATAATTTTGTCAGATGCATCTATAAGTTCTCTTAAAATTCCCTTTTCTTTTATAATATTGCAGTAAGATTTTATATTTGAAACTGCAGTTACATTGGAAGAGAGGTCGGCAAGATAAGTTATACCACCAACTTCTTCTAATGAATCAGTCTTTTTTAATTCTTCTGCAATTGTTATAACATCAGCAGGCTCATTTCTATTGTAAATATTTAGGATGGCATCGTAAATTTTTCTGTGAGCATCTTGATAGAAGTCTTCTATTTTTAGGATTTCTATTGATGATGTGATTGCTTCTTTTGAAAGCATCATTGATCCAAGGGCAGATTCTTCTGCTTCTAAGCTGTGGGGTGGAAGTTTTAAATTTCCACTTTCATTTAAATTTAATTCACTATTTGTTTCCATAAAATCAAGATTCAGGTCTAATGTTTACCTTTAAAGTTGCAACAACATCTGTGTATAATTTGATGTCAATTTTTTTAATTCCAGCTTCTTTTATATTTTCTGCTAAGTCAATTTTTTTCTTGTCGACGTCTATTTTGTATTCGCTTTTTAAATTTTTCGCAATGTCAGAAGATGTGATTGCTCCAAAAAGTCTTCCGCCTTCGCCAGCTTTTGCCTTAATTGTGAGAGTTATATCTTCAATCTTTTTCTTGTCTTCCATTGCTTTTGCACGATTTTCTTTTTCAATTTTTTCTTCTTCAATTTTATTTTTCTTCCAAGTTTCCATGTTCTCTTTTGTTGCTTCAATTGCAACTCCTCTTGGAATCAAAAAGTTTCTCGCATAACCAGTTTTTGCATTTACAATGCTTCCTTTTGGTCCTAGATTTTTGTCGTCCTTAATTAAAATTACTTTCATTTTTATTCCTCGCTTTTATTATCTTCTAAATATTCTTCTATCGCATCTATTAGAGTTTTTTCTGCTTCGTCTAGATCAGTAGTATCAAGTTGTGCACCAGCCATGTTTAAGTGACCGCCACCTCCAATTTTTTCAAGTATAAGTTGAACTGATACAATTTCGCCACGAGATCTTCCAGATATGTGAGTTTTGCCATCGTTTATTGTTAAAACAAAGGATGCGTCAATTCCGTTAATATCCAAAAGAGCATCAGCTGCTTGAGCTGCAACTAAGACAGAATTATTTGCAGATTTATTAAATCTTGAAACTGCAATATTATCGTGGATTATTTTTGTATTGTGAATTACTTCTGCTCTATAAAGCATAGTGTCCAAATCGTCTTGGAAAAGTGCCTTTACTTTAATCATATTTGCACCAGCTCTTTTTAAAACTGAAGCTGCTTCAAAAGTTCTGACACCAGTTTGAAAAGAGAAGTTTTTCGTGTCGACTACAATCCCACTCATAAGTGCATCTGCTTCGAAGTGAGTTAAGTTTAAATCATCTGACATATAAGTTAGCATTTCAGTTATTAATTCACAAGTAGATGAAGCGTAGGGTTCAACATAACTTAGAACAGGATCTTCTACAAATTCCTTTCCACGTCTATGGTGATCAATTACAACAATTTGATTTGTCTTGTCAATAAGTTCAGGACATTCTGTAAAAGAAGGTTTGTGATTATCGACTACTACTAGAAGTGAAGAATGTTTGATTCTATTTAGTGCAGTTTCTCTTGAAATAACTTTTTCATAAAGTTCTAGCTCTTCTTCCTTCATCCTGTCAATTAAATTGTCAATTGATGGATTAGATTTTTCAAGGACAATATAGCCCTCTTTATTTCTATTTAAAGTTGCACGAAGACATCCAATGGCAGCACCAATGGCATCCATGTCTGGATTTTTGTGACCCATTATATATACATTTTCAGATCTATCTATTAATTGTTTCAAAGCTTCGCCAATGACTCTTGCTTTTACTTTATTTCTCTTTTCCACAGCTTTAGATTTTCCACCGAAAAATTCATAATTGTCGTCAACTTTTACAACAGCTTGATCTCCTCCACGACCTAGTGCAAGGTCTAGGGAAGAATCCGATTCTATATAGGCATCTTTAAAATTAAGTCCATAGGAAGATACTCCAATAGATAGAGTTATTGGAATGGAATTGCCTTTGTTTAAATCTCTTAAATCATCTAAAATATCAAATTTCTTTTCCTTTAGCATCATTAAAGATTTAAAAGTCATAACTACAAGATATAAATCTTCGTCAGATTTTCTAACTAGTGCATCGTACTCTTCAAAGTAGGAAGAAATAGTAGAGTCAATTTCTGCAATTAGAATAGGCCTTATTTCTGATGGAGCAGAACTAACAGCTTCAGAGAAATTATCCACTTCTATTTTTGCAATAATAGGGTATTCATCTGTGTATTTATCCTTTAAATCTTTATAGGCAGTGTTGTCTACAAAATAAAGTAAAACAGATTTGCCATCATCTTTTTCAGATTTATCATCGACAACATTTGTATAGACGCTAAAAGATCTTTTATTGATTTCTACAGGAAGAGTGTTGGCACCGCTTCTATTTATAATATTTGAGATGTCAATTTCTTCTATTAAGTTTTCGAGATCCTTCTCGATAACACTCTCTTCATTAAATAAATTAATAAAGGGAGTGTTATACCAAAGAATCTTTGCCTTTTCATCTGTTACAACAAGAGGAAAGGGCATATCAAATATTACTTCCTTAGTAAGGGAGTCGAACCTGTCATTTAATTTTTCAATATGTTTTAAATTCTTCTCATTTTTTGTTGTTATTTTTTTATAAGTCATATATAAAACATAGGCCATTGCAATAAGTGCAATGATACCAATTATGGGTCTTAAAACTATTAAAAATATAACTATGCAAAGAGCAAAAACAATATATGGAAGAAAATCACTAATTTTAAAATTATTTTTCATAATATTCTCACTCAATTAATTTTTCTAAAGTTTACAATTTGATCAAGGGCCCCTATTATCATCACAAAAATTTGAAGTGAAGAAATAGTAAGGCATAGAGCAATAATTAAAAACTGTAAAAAACTTTTTAGATTTGATCTTGTCATATAAAATTTAATTACAGCTATCCCAGATGCAAAGAGCATAAAAAAGATTACATTCATCAAATTTATAATAAAAACTTGCCCAGAAGGGCCAAAATAATCGCCAGTTAAACTAAAAATAGCAACAGTTACAATTGACAGAATAATAACTTCTTTTGGAAGTTTTAGAAATTCCAAAGAAGAAGGTTGTCTTATAAATTTTCCCTTTGTAATTAAAGTTCTTCCAGCAGTAGTATAAGTTATATAAGAAATAACCACAGAAGAAATAACTAGAACAGAGGGCAAAATTTGCAAAAACTTTTTGTAATAGATTTTTGCATTTTCAGAAAATAAGGCAAGGTCAACATCATTTAGACCAGCTTCACTTGCAAAATTTGTATAAAAATTTATTAATTTATTAATAGTTTCACTAGAATTTAGAACATCTGCATTTATTCCAAAGGCAAAAAATAAAACCATTATGGATATAAGAAAGATTAAAGATGTAGCCAAAATAGTCATGGATACAGATCTATCTGTGATAATCATATAGTGAAAAATTAAAATAAAGGGACCAAAAATTGTAAAGACAACAATTGCAACAATAGGTCCAGCTAAGGCACCAATTAAAAGCACAAGAAGAGCTAAAGTTGCCATTACTTTGAAAATTCCTTCTTTTACAGATTCAACTACAAACATAGAAGGAAATAAAACATAAAAAAAGGGAAAAATCATTCCAATAATGGAAATAAATAAAGACCTAGTAAAAAGTCTAAAAAGTCCCTTAAAATCAGTTTCTTTTTCCAATAAATCAACTCCTATCTTTTTTATTTTACCACAGAATTATAATTAGATAAAGAAATCTATATTTCATAGAAGAAATTATAAAAAATAATAAAAAAAGACATTTGCCAAAAGACAAATGCCTAAAATATTATTTGTTAAAAAATGCAACATATAGAGAACCTGGTCCTGTGTGAGTGCCAATAACACTATCAATTTGAACAAGTGGTGGATTTGGGACTTCTTTTTCGCAGAATTTTTTAACTTCCCTAAAGTATTTTTGAATTTTTTCACTATCTTTTCCTGTGTATCCAAATATGATTGGCATGGAAAAATCTATTTCGCCAGTCTTTTCAATCTCGTGTAAGAAAAGATTATTTGCATTTTTAGTTCCCTTTGCCTTTCCAATAGCAACAACTATTCCATCTTTCATAGCCAAAATAATTTTTACTGACAATAAATTTCCCACTAGAGCAGAGGCCTTTGAAAGTCTACCGCCTTTTTCCAAATATTTTAAAGTATCAACAACTGCCATAGTGCTAACTCTAAATTTTTCTTTTTCTAAGATTTCAAAAATTTCTTTTGCAGATTTACCTTCTTCGCTAAGTCTAAGGGCGTATTCTGCTATGACACCTCCCCCAGTACATGATTGGAGAGAGTCAACTACAAAAATTTTGTCCTTAAATTCTTCGCTTGCCATAAGTGCAACTTCATATGTACCTGAAAAACCTGAAGTAAGACAAATCACGACAGCTTTGTCACCATTATTTACAACCTTTTGATACTCATCAATAAATGCTTGTGGAGATGGATGACTTGTTTTTGGAAGTTCATCTGAACTTTCCAGTTTTTCATAAAATTCGTCCTTTGTAATATCTACTGTATCTATAAAATCTTCTTCTCCAAAAGTAACATGAAGAGGAACTTTTATAAACTTGTCTTCCACATTTTTATCTACATCACAAGTAGAATCAATAATTATTTTTACCGCCATATATTTCCTCTCAATTTTATTCTAATCAATTCTAAATAATACAATATAAAACTAACGAAACAATTAAAATTTATTATGTAAAACTTTTCATAAAAGTTTATTCTATAACAATTAGTATAGAGAAAATTAGATTAAAAATCAACTTTTAAGATTTATCCAAAAGAAATATAAATTTGTGATAAAGATATTTATGTTTTATATGGTAGAATATTTAATAGGTTTTATTGGGAGATGATTTTATAAATAGGTATTCAAAGATAAATAATAAAAATAAAAGAGAGATAGTGCTTTTAAAAGCGAGGCCATGTAAATGGGGGAAGTGCACTTTTTGCGACTACATTTACGACAATGAAATAGATGAAGAAAAAATTGACAAAATAAATTTAGAAGTTTTAAAAAATGTAACAGGAGAATATGGCGTATTAGAAGTCATAGATTCTGCATCAGTTTTTGATTTGACACAAAAAACATTAGAAGAAATAAAAAGAGTTGTTGAAGACAAGAATATAAAAAAGTTATTTTTTGAAGCTCATTGGATTTACAGAAATAGATTAGATGAGATTAGAGAATTTTTTAATGTGCCCATAATTTTTAAAACGGGAATAGAAACCTTTGACAATGATTTTAGAGAAGAAGTGTTAAAAAAGGGTGCAGACTTTAAAGATTATAGAGAAGTGAAAAAATATTTTGACTCTCCATGTGTCATGGTTGGAATAAAAGGTCAGACTAAAGAAATGATAGATAGAGATATGGAAATTATAAAAAAATTTCCCCATGCCACAGTTAATATTTTTATGAATAATAGTACAAATATAAAAAGAGATGAGGAATTAGTCGAGTGGTTTGTTAAAAAATATAAATATTTGGAAGATGATCCTAATGTGGATATTTTATTTGAAATAACAGATTTTGGAGTAGGTTAATTCAGCATATTAATTTAAAGTTTATAATACAAAAATTCCCGATGAAAAAATCCATCGGGTTTATTTTTGAGAATATTAAAATTATTATATAAATAACATTGTAACCATGTCTTGTACATGAAGTGGTGCGTCAGGACCAACTGGAATTCCAAGTAGATACCACACAATCATTAGAAGTGTCCATCCAAGTAGGAAGAACATTGAGTATGGAAGCATCATAGATGTGAGGGTTCCGAGGCCAGAATCTTTGTCATATTTTTGCATAAATACAACTATCATTGCAAAGTAAGACATAAGCGGTGTGATAATATTTGTTGAAGAGTCACCAATTCTATATGCAACTTGTGTAAGTGCAGGAGATAGACCAATTTCATACATCATTGGCACAAATATTGGAGCCATTATTGCCCACTTTGCAGAAGCAGATCCCATAAATAAATTTAAAAATGCTGAAACTAAGATAAATATAATTAAAAGCGGAAGTCCATTTAAGTTAATTGATTTTAAGAAATCAGCACCATTTTTTGCAAGTATCAGCCCTAGATTTGTAGTGTTAAAGTAATTTACAAATTGAGATGCAAAAAATGCTAAAACTAAGTATCCGCCCATTCCTTGCATTGCCTTTGTCATAGTGTCAACAAAGTCGTGTGAGTTTTTTATAGTTCCAACTGTTTTACCATAAACGATACCAGGAATCATAAATAAAAGTAACATTCCAGGAATTAAACCGTGACCTAAGAAAAATTTAAGTGTTTTTGCATTTTTGCCTTCTTCTAAAACTCTAAAAGGTGCATTAGATGGGAACATGAGAAGTGCCATTATTACTGCATAAATTATAAGAGCTATAAGAGCTTTATTAAGCCCCTTTTTTTCAAGGTCAGTAAGGGGAGTTTCATCTGCTTTATAAGATCCTGTGTAATTACCTAAATTTTTTTCTACAATTTTATTTGTTACAAGAGTACCTATTATTGTAATTAAAAATGTTGAAACAAATAAGAAGTACCAGTTACAAGTTGCAGCTAGTTCTAAATCAATGCCACCAGCTTTTAAAGCTTCGTTTGTTATGTTAGTGAGTAGCGGGTCAGTTGTTCCAAGTAATAAGTTTGCAGAAAAGCCTCCACTTACTCCAGCAAAGGCAGCGGCGATACCAGCAAGAGGGTGACGACCTGCATTTGCAAAAATCAAAGCTCCAAGTGGAACTACTACTATATAACCTGCATCAGATGCGATATTTGAAATTACACCTGCAAAAACTACTGTTGCAGTTAGAATTGTAGGGTTTACATTAGAAAGTAGTCTTTTTAAACTTGCGTTGAAAAGTCCGCTGTGTTCTGCAACACCAACACCAAGCATAGCTACTAAGACTGTACCCAAAGGTTCGAAGCTTGTGAAGTTTTCTGTTGCAGAGTTAAAAATATAAGCGAGTCCTTCCCAGTTAAGTAAAGATACAGCTTCTTTAGTTACTTTTTCCTTTGCTTTAGCATCAAAATATGTAACGCTAAGTCCAGACTTTGCAGTAAAATGTGAAATAATTATTACAATTAAACAAAGTAGTGCAAAAATCATGGCAGGGTGAGGTAATTTATTTCCCACTCTTTCGACGCCTTTTAAAAATCCGCCCACATCATTTTGATCTTTAACTTTTTTTTCTTTCATAAATCCTCCTTGTATAAAGAATATTCTCAGAAAAATATTATAGCATATTTTACATACTTTAAATATCTATTTATTTTGAAATCAATTTTAACTACTAAATTATCTAGTGTTTTTAAAGTTTTTATTTTTAGGTATTGAAATTATTTAATAGTAAAAAGAAAGAAGATTTTGGGAGTATAATTTAATTCACAAAATTAACACTTTATGCTAAAATATCTTTAAAAGTAGGAGGTACATTTAATGAAGGAATACACTTCTTTTGAAATACTTGGACCTATAATGGTTGGTCCATCTTCATCACATACAGCTGGCGCTTGTAAAATTGGAAGAGTTGCAGCAAAAATTTGTCCTAAAAATTATGAGAGCGTGGATTTTTATCTTCACGGATCTTTTGCATATACATATAAGGGGCATGGAACAGACAAGGCACTTTTAGGTGGCATAATGGGTTTTGAAACTTTTGACGATTCCATAAGAGATGCTTACAAAATTGCCGATACAAGAGGAATTAATTATAAATTTATTCCTACTAATTTAGGTGAAGATTATCACCCAAATACTGTAAAAGTGGTGTTTAATTATAAAGATGACACTAGTGAATATGTAATTGGATCGTCAATTGGCGGTGGAAATATAATAATCGTAGAGATAAATGGAATTAAAGTTAATTTTGATGGAAGATTTCCAACTTTTTTATTTCAATATCCTGAACAAACAGGAGTTATAGCAGAAGTTTCTACTGTACTTGCAGAAGAAGATTACAATATAGAGTCTATAAATACAGCAAAAGATGAACTTAAGAATATTGTAACTTTAACTGTTGAGCTTGATGAAAAAGCTAGTGAATCGGTTAAGAATAAACTTTTAGATAATAGTAGATATATTGAATCAAAATATGTGGAGGTTTAAATGTTAAATACAGCACAAGAGATAATTAAAAAATGTAATGATGAAAACATCCACTTTTATGATTTAGTTTTAGAAGATCAGACTAAGAGTTTGAAAATTAGTGAAGAGGAAATGAAGTCGCGTCTTAGAGAAATTTTAAATGTAATGAAAAAGTCTTCACAGAATACTTTAGAAAAATCTTATGATACTGAATATAAAATGATAGACGGATTTGCAAAAAAAATGTTCGACTATCAAAAAGAAAAAGAGCCTGTAACTAATAAAGCTTTAGTTAGAGCAATGGCTATGGCCTTTTCCACATCTGAAACAAATGCAAATATGGGAACTATTGCAGCTGCACCTACTGCAGGAAGTTCAGGTATTTTGCCTGCTGCTTTAATGGCAATGAGTGATAAATTTGATTTAGATGATGACGTTTTAATAAATGGACTTTTGACAGCAATAGGAATTGGGCAAATCATTGGTAAATATGCAACATTTGCTGGTGCTGAAGGAGGATGTCAAGCAGAATGTGGCTCTGCAAGTGCAATGGCCGCAGGTGCAATAGTTGAAATGCTTGGCGGGACTGTCGAAGAAGCACTAAATGCAGCCAGCATTACTTTTATAAATGTAATGGGGCTTGCCTGCGATCCAATAGCAGGGCTAGTGGAATATCCTTGCACATTTAGAAATTCATCTGGTGTGATGAACTCTCTTATTTCAGTGGACATGGCTATGGCAGGAATAAAATCAATTGTTCCCTTCGATGAAGTATGTCAAGCTATGGGAGAAGTGGGGCATCTATTAAATGAATCAATTAGAGAAACTGGTCTTGGAGGACTTGCAGGTACAAAAACGGGTCAAGAAATTAGGGCTAAGTTTTTGAATCTTAAGGAGGATTAAATTAAATGAAAGAAAAGAAAAAAATAGGTCTAATACCTAGACTTATAATAGCAATTGCACTAGGTATCCTAGTTGGCCAATATTTACCAGAATGGGTAACTAAAATTGCAATTACAATATCAGGATTATTTGGAGCGTTTTTAAACTTCATTATTCCTTTAATGATTATTGCCTTTGTATCTAAAGGTATCGCAGATTTATCAGAAGGTGCAGGTAAATTACTTGGTGTTACAGTGGGACTTGCTTATGCATCAACACTTGTTGCAGGGTCTCTTTCCTATGTAATGTCAACAAATATATTTCCAAGTTTTATTAGACCTGAACTTGCAGAAAGAGTTCAAGAAGCAACAGCAAATGAAGTTGCACCTTTCTTTGAAATTCCATTAGGAGCTTTCATAGATGTAACAGCTGCACTAGTACTTGCTTTTATGCTTGGACTTACAGTTTCTGGTTTGAGAACAAAGGGAAGTGGAGAAATTTTTTATAAGGCAATTAATGAATTTAATGAAATCATAAATTTAGTTTTAGTAAAATTTGTAATACCTTTACTTCCATTTTTTATTTTTGGTAATTTCTGCAACTTATCTTATTCAGGTTCAGTATTTGCCATTTTGGGAATTTTCTGGAAAATATTTTTATGTATTATTGCTCTACACCTTATTTATATGGTTATTTTATTCTCTATTTCTGGAGGATATACTGGAAGAAACCCATTCAAATGTTTAAAAGAAGCGATTCCTGCATATTTAACAGCAGTAGGAACTCAATCATCAGCAGCTACAATTCCAGTAAATGTTGCTTGTAACAGAAAAATAGGTGTAACAAGACAAATTAGAGAATTTTGTATTCCACTTTGTGCAACAGTCCACTTATCTGGATCAATGATTACACTTACAGCTTGTGTTTATACATTGCTTACAATGTTTAACATGGACAACTCTTTTGGATTATTGGTAAAATTCATAGCAATATTAGGAGTTGCAATGGTAGCAGCACCGGGAGCACCAGGTGGAGCAGTAATGAGTGCACTTCCATTTTTGCCAGTAGTTGGAATTGATTCTTCAGGAACACTTGCTACAATTTTAATTTCACTTTACTTAACTCAAGACTCTTTTGGTACAGCAGCTAATGTAACTGGTGACAATGCTATTTCTATGGCAGTTGAAAAAATTTATTATAAACATATTATTAAAAAGCCAATACCGGAAGAAAATTTTGAAGAGGATGCTAGATTGGAAATTTAATAAAAAAGCATATTTACCTAAAAAGCTATGTCGATTGGCATAGTTTTTTTGCGTCCAAAAAATTTAAAAAACTTTAAATCAACAAAATTAAATAAATTTGATATAATAAATTTTAAATGGTGGGTGAGAAATGAAGACTGTACTTATAACAGGGGCATCAAGAGGAATTGGAAGAGCTATTGCAAAAAGACTTGCATATGATGGATATAGAATAATAATAAATTACAATAAATCTGAAAAAGAAGCAAGAGAACTTGAAAGAGAAATAAGAGATATGGGAGTCGATGCAATTTCAATAAAAGCAGATGTTTCAAAATCAAAGGAAGTCACTGATATGTTTAAAAAGATTTCAGATAAGTTTAAAGGCGTGGACATTTTAATTAATAATGCGGGAATATCAAGTTATTTTCTTTTTCAAGATATTGACGAAGAAATTTGGGATGAAATTTTTGATGTAAATGTAAAGGGAGTTTACAATACAATTCATGCAGCACTTCCTTATATGTTAGAAAAGCATTCTGGGAAAATTTTAAATATGTCATCTATTTGGGGAATTGTTGGCGGCTCAATGGAGAGTCACTATTCTGCAACAAAGGGAGCAATTAATGCTTTGACAAAATCTCTTGCGCAGGAGCTGGGATATTCAGGTATAACAGTAAATGCTATTGCACCTGGTGCAGTAAAAACTTCTATGACTGGGGAAATTGGAAAAGAAAATTTATTAACTCTTACTAGTGAAATCCCTATGGGAAGGCTTGCAAGTGCAGAAGAAATTGCAGAGCTTGTTTCTTTTATGATTTCAGATAAGAATTCTTACATGACAGGGCAAATTATTTCTCCCAATGGTGGTATGATTGTCTACTGATAAGAAGCTTTTAATTTTCAAATTTAGAAAGAGGTAAGTATGAAAATTTTATTTATTTATAATCCGAGTTCTGGAAATGAGAGTGGAGAAAAATTTATAGGAAAAATTGAATATAATCTTAAAAAATATTTTGATGAAGTTATTATAAAGAGAACTGAGAAAGAAAATGATGCAACTAAATTTGTTGGTGAAGTAAAAGATGCAGATGCCATAGGGGTTTATGGCGGAGATGGGACTATAAACGAAGTTCTTTTAGGGATGTATAAAAATAATTCAAGTGCAAAGCTTTTAATACTACCTGGAGGTACAGGAAATATTTTGGCAAAGAGATTGGGCATTCCAAGAAGAATAGATGATGCCATAAGGTGCTTTGATTTTAAGAAAACTAAAAAAATAGATATTGGAAAAGCTAACGATAAGGTTTTTAGTTTATTTGCATCCATTGGGGCAGTACCTGAAGCGATACACGAAGTTTCATCAGATGAGAAGTCAAGACTTGGAGGACTAGCTTATGTAAAAAAATCTGCGAGGAAATTAGCTACTTCAGAGGAATATGATCTTATTGTAAAATCTGATGATGGAAATTACTTTGGGGAAGTTGATCATTTAATCGTTGCTCTTATATCTAAGGTTGGCAAATTTGAATTTACAAGTATAAATAATAGTATGAATACTGGAAAGGCAAACTTGGTAATTTTAACTAATAGTGATTTAAGGTATAGGATGTCTGTTTTAAAAAAATCCATTGAGGGCGATGTGGAAGAAATTAAGGATATAAAGTATTTTTCAGTAAGCGAAGTAGATATAAGTTCAAATAAAAATGAAAAAATTTGTATAGATATAGATGGAGATAAGGGACCTGATCTTCCAGTAAATATAAAAATATTAAAAGAAGCGGTGGAAGTTTATATTCCAAATAAGGAGAGTTAAATGACTAGGGTTTTATATGCTAAGGATTATGTTGAGAGCAAAAGCAAAAAGTTAAGCGAAAAAATAAAAAAAGGAAATTTAAATCCAATAATATCTACCATTAGAGTGGGAAAAGATCCGGGCAGTGTTTCTTATGAGAATGGAATTAAAAAGTCTGCCAAAAAACTTGGAGTGAGTGTAAATTTAAATATTTTTGATAAAGATGTAGAAGAAGATAAAATTTTAGAGAAAATAAGAGAGTTAAATGATGATGAAAAAGTTGGAGGTATAATTATTTTTAGACCTCTTCCAAAAAGTATAGATGAGGATAAAATTTCTCTTGCAATTGATCCAAAAAAGGATATTGATTGCATGAATCCAGTTAATATGGCAAAGGTATATAATGGAGATGTCAGTGGTTTTATTCCTCAATCGGCAAAGGCAGCAGACGAACTTCTAAAATTTTATGGATACGATGTAAAAGAAAAAGATATAGTTATAATTAATCATTCAAATGTAGTTGGGAAACCTCTTTCTATGATTTTATTAAATGAGCTTGCGACAGTTACCATTTGTCATGTTGGGACAAAGGATTTAAAAAAATATACTAAGGGCGCAGAAATTATTTTCACAGCAATGGGAAGAGCAGAGTCCTTAGATGAAAGTTATTTTAATAAAGATGCAGTTGTAATAGACATTGGTGTTTCAAAAAATAGTGAAGGGAAATATCGTGGAGATTTAGATGAAAAATCTGTAAATGGAAGGATAAGAGCTTACTCACCTGTTCCTGGTGGAATTGGAAGTATTACAAATTTACTTTTACTTGAAAATGTAATAAATTTCTACTAATTTATTAATTATAGATAATAATTTTATTAGAAATTTGCTCTCGCATTGCGGGAGTTTTTTCTTTTCGATATTATAAGATGAGGAGCAAAGCAAAATGATAACTAATAAAATAATAATGACAAGGCCCTATGCTTTTAAATTTAATGAAGAAACGGCGAGTGACAACATTTATCAAGAAGATTCAAATAAATTAAGTGATGATGAAATACAAAAAAGAGCTTTAGAGGAGTTTGATAGTGCAGTTTATCTTCTCCGAAAAAATAAAATTCATGTTGATGTAATTGAAGACTTTGATGACAGGACACCAGATTCGATTTTTCCAAATAATGTTTTTGTTACTTTTCCTGGAAAGATTTTTGTTGCACAGATGTACACAGAAAATAGAAATAAGGAGTATGAAAAACTACTTCCTCAGTTAAAGAAAGTTATTGATTTTAAAGATGTTCAAGTTATAAATTTTAAAAATGATAAGGGAAAAGTTTTGGAGGGCACAGGAGTTGTTGTAATAGACAGGTGGAATAGTACTGCTTACGCCAGTCTTTCAAAAAGGTGCGACAAAGATGAATTTTTAAAATTTGCAGACGAGTTTAAATTAAAACCAATTTATTTTAAGTCAAAGGACCAAGGATCTTATATTTATCATACAAATGTAATGATGAGTGTATCAGAGAAGTTTACATTAATTGCAGATGAACTTATTGTAGAAAATAAGGGTGAAGTTTTAAAAACTTTAAGAGAAAGTGGGAAGGAGATTATTTCTCTAACATACAATGAATTTATAAATTTTTCGGCGAATTCAATTGAGCTAAAGGGGGAAGGGAAGAATCTTTTTGTAATTTCCAAGGAAGGATACAATTCACTTTCTCCTGACAAGATAAGAATAATAGAAAAGTATGACGAGATTCTCCCCATTGATGTGAAAAATATTTCAAGATTTGGCGGAGGATCTATAAGATGTATGATTGCGGAGAATTTTATTTAAAGTATTAATTGAAAAAAGTAGGCCTATCATTTTGATGGTGACCTACTTTTTTGATTATCTAATGTTCTCTTTTGTTGTGAATTTTTAAAAATACAATACCTAGTATTAGCCATACAAAAAATATTATAAGAGCTGTGTAGCCCATAAAAGAAGGAGTTTTTGGAATAAAAGTTGAAAGTACGATTGCACCAGAGATAAATATAGCGGGATAGATTGTAAACTTTCCTCCCGGAGCTTTAAAAGATGTGTAATAATCTTTTTCTTTATTTATTATAACCGCAAGTGATAGACAAGTTAAAAACCATCCTATTACAAAGGAAACAGATCCAAGGCTTGTAAGTGGATCTATTAAGTTCATTCCAACAAAGGGGCCAATGGCTGCAAAGAAAAAGCAAAATACGAGTGCAGTTATAGGTGTGCCATATTCAGAATGTTCTTTTGCAAAAACTTTTGGGATTAAATTATTTTTTGCCATTGACTGAATAAGTCTTGCTGATGCCATAAACATACCATTCCAAGTTGAAAAGAGTCCGGCAACTGTTCCTATTACAATTAATTTGTCTAGAGCGTATCCAAAAGATCCACTATAAGCATTTTTTAAAAGTGATCCCATTGCAGGGGGACTTGAAAGAGAATAATCTTGCCAATTAGAAACACTGCCTGTTGAAATTATGACAAGTGCATAAAAAACTCCAGCAGCAATAATTGAAAGAACCATGGAAATTGCAACATTTCTAAATTTCTTTTCTGGAGAAGTTTCTTCAACTGACTGAGCGATTGTGTCAAACCCAGACATAAAAAATGGTACGATTACAACAATTGCTATTATTCCACCAAAGAGTGAAGAGTGACTTCCTTCTCCAACATTTTTGTAAATTGGATATAAATTGCTTTTATCTCCTGCTTTAAAAGAAAAGATAATGACAATTATACCTATTATAATTATTATAATTGACAAAAGTGATTGAAGCTTTGATGCAAAATTAGAGCCTTTAAAATTTATAAAAAATAATAAAAGTGCGAGGATAACTCCAAGGACAAGTGAAGAAAGATAGATTGGATAACCTGCAACATAATAAAGTATTCTGGAATTTGAAAGCCATGGAATTAAATCAGTTAAAATAGTATTTATATAAATTGCCTCCCAAGGAAGGATAGTTATATAAGAAAGAGTCAAAAACCAAGATGAAATAAAAGATAAATTTTTGCCAAAGGCCTTATTAGTGTAGATCATTACACCTCCACCTTGAGGAAGGGTTGCAAGAAGTTCTCCGTGACAAAGACCAATTGGAATTAAAAGTAGCGTTGCAATTAAAAAACCGAGGAAGGCAGGTATTGGCCCACCAGCTTGTGCAATCCAGTGATTAGACGAAACTGCCCATCCAACTCCTACCATAGAACCAAATCCAAGCATAAAGAAATCAATATAACCCATGTCGCCTTGCTTTCTACTTTGTCTAATCCGCATAATTTTTTTGATATTTGGAATTTTCTTTTTCATTTCTTCATACTTATTTACTTTCAAAAAAAACACCTCGATATAAAATAATTTATAAATTTAGTATAAAAATATACATTATATAATAGTTTATATTGAAAAATAAATCAAATAAGGAGAGAACTTACTAAATTAAGACTAGAAATTATGAAAATTTTTAAGACCAAAATACAATAATTTATTGATACAAGATTTTCAGTACAGGGAATTTTAATTGAGATTGAGTTTTTATTTTAAAATGTTATTTTGGTTAAAAAGCTTATTGCAATATAAGAGTTACTTAATTTACAAAAACAGAAAAGATTGTTATAATATAAACAATTGGAGGTGTTAATTTGCTGAAAGATACAAGGAGAATTTCTGAAACTGTCATAAGAAGAATGCCAGTTTATCACAGATATTTAAAGGAATTAATTGACACTGGTATTGAAAGAGTTTCTTCAAAAGAATTAAGTGGAATGACTGGCTTTAGTGCTTCGCAAATTAGACAAGATTTAAATAATTTTGGCGGATTTGGTCAGCAAGGCTATGGGTATAATACGAGAGCTTTAAAAGAACAAATTGACAAAATTCTTGGAATTGACAAGAGCTATAATAGTATAGTAATTGGAGCAGGAAGACTTGGGCAGGCTATTGCTAGATATAATGGATTTAGAGAATCCGGTTTTAATGTGATTTCACTTTTTGACATCAAAGATGATATTGACGATATAAGTGGAATTAAAGTTAGAAATATGAAAAGTTTGGAAGAATACATAAAGAAAAAAGACGTTGATGTTGCAATTATTACTGTGCCAAAAGAATTTTGTGAAGATGTTGCAAGAAGAGCTATTAATGCTGGCGTCAAAGGTATTTGGAATTTTGCACCTTATGATTTAAAGGGACCAGAGGGAGTTGTAGTTGAAAATATTAGATTGAATGATTCGTTACTCACTCTTTCTTATTTTATGAAAGAAATTGGCTGACCTATTGTTTATTAATAGGCTTTTTATTTGTGGGAGTTTAAATGAAGATAAGTTTTGCTAAAGATTTTTGCATAATAAGTGATTTATATGAATTCGACCCAAAGGATATTTTTACTTGTGGACAGGCTTTTAGGTGGTTTGAAGAAAGTGATAGAAGTTTTACTTTTGTAACTAATGGGAAAGTTGCAAATGTAAAAAAAATAAACGGAGAAATTGTTTTAAGAGGAGTAGATAAAGCATCTTTTTATCAAATTTTTTATAATTATTTTGACCTAGATCGAAATTATAAAGAGATAATAGATGAATTATCAAGAGATGAAATAATGAAAAATGCCACAGAATATGGCAAGGGAATTAGAATTTTAAATCAAGAAAAATTCGAAACTATTATTTCCTTTATCATTTCTGCAAACAATCAAATTCCAAGAATAAAAAAGTCTATTGAAAAAATTTCACAGATGTATGGAGATTTTATTTCAGAGGATGAAAATAGAAAGTATTTTTCCTTTCCAAGTGCAGATAGATTGAAAGAAGCTAAAGCAGAAGATCTTAGAGAATTTGCAAGAGTTGGATTTAGAGATAAGAGAATTGTTGAAACTGCGAAATTAATAGATAGTGGAGAAGTAAATATTTCTGAAATAGAAAAAATGGAATTAGAAGATGCAAGAGCTGCACTTCAAATTTTGCCAGGTGTTGGGCCAAAAGTGGCAGATTGTATTTTACTTTTTGCCTTTGATAGGAAAGAGTCATTTCCCGTAGATGTGTGGATAAAAAGAGTAATGGAAAAACTTTACTTAAAAGAAGTCACACCAAAGTCAAAAATTGCAATGCGTGGCAGAGAAGTTTTTGGAAAAAATGCTGGATTTGCAAATCAATATTTATTTTATTATGGAAGAGAAAATAAATTGGGAAAATAATTTTTTATAGCTTAAATTAAAAATATTAATTTAGTTTTATATAATTATTAAAAAATGTTATGGTGTAAGAAGAAATTTTTACACCATTTTTATAGTTATAAAGTTTTAAGAAAGCTATAATGATTTTTTAAATTTATTAAGATGCTATAATTTTAAATTCTTATATATTCTAAAAGTCTATGATATAATTAAATTGATATAAATAATTAAATATAATAAATGGGAGGAATCCTTTTGGATAAAATTTTAGTAAAACCAAATGGTCCACTAAGGGGAAATGTTAGAATTTCAGGTGCGAAAAATGCAGCACTTCCAATTTTGGCGGCAACAATTCTTGGAACAGAAGAAATTGTTTTAGAAGATGTTCCAGAATTAAAAGATGTGGAAATAATGACAGAGGTTTTGAGAGAACTTGGACTTGAAATAGATAAAGATGGGAATAAGCTTGTAATAGATCCAAGTGGTCTTAATTCTTATGAAACAGATTATGAACTTATGAGTAAAATGAGAGCTTCTTTTCTTGTGATGGGACCTCTTCTCGCAAAATTAAATAAGGCACACAATTCTCTTCCTGGAGGTTGTAATATTGGCACAAGGCCAATTGATCTTCACTTAAAGGGATTTAGAGCTTTAGGGGCAGATATTGAGATGACTCATGGTGAGATAAAAGCAGAGTGTGATAATCTTATTGGAAATAGAATTTATTTAGATTTTCCATCTGTAGGTGCAACTGAAAATATTATGACAGCAGCTGTACTTGCAAAGGGAGAAACTGTTATGGAAAATTGTGCCATGGAACCAGAGATAGTAGATCTTGCAAACTTTTTAAATAAAATGGGAGCAAAGGTAATGGGGGCAGGTACGTCTACTATAAAAATAAAGGGTGTGGAAAAACTTAAAGGATGCACACATCAAGTTATACCAGATAGAATCGAAGCGGGAACTTTTATGGTTGCGTCTGCTATAACTGGCGGAGATATTACTATTGAAAATGTAATAACTTCTCATTTAAAACCTGTGATTGCAAAATTAGAGGAAAGTGGTGCAAAGATAGTTGAAAATGGAGATTGTGTTAGAGTTATTGGTACAAAAGATATTAAACCAATTGAAATAAAGACTCTTCCACATCCAGGATTTCCAACAGATCTTCAGGCTCAATTTATGGCACTTCTAACACAAGCTGATGGTCAATCTTCCATAATTGAAACAGTTTTTGAGAACAGGTTTATGCATGCAGAAGAGCTAAAGAAAATGGGAGCAAAAATAAAAGTAATAGATAGAGAAGCTATTCTATTGGGTAAGAGTAAACTATATGGATCTAAGGTTTCTGCCACAGATTTAAGAGCAGGGGCTGCACTTATTCTTGCAGGGCTTGTTTCTGAGGGACAGACTGAAATTTCTGAAATTCATCATATTGACAGGGGATATGAGAATATAGAAGAAAAGTTTAGAAATCTTGGAGCAGATATAAGAAGAATAAGAAGGGACGATGATTAATGAAGAAAAGAATAATAGTAGTTATGGCTTTAATGATTGCACTTTTTATGACAGGTTGCTCTAATAAAGAAGAAAAAGAGGGAGAAGCACCTGTACTAAAAGTAGCAGTTGCAGAAGATGCAACTACATTAGAAACAAATTCGATAAATGACGACTATGCAGAAAATATTATTATTCAAGTTTACGATACTTTAGTTAAAAGAAATTCAAAGGGTGAACTTGTAAATTCTCTTGCAGAATCAATTGAAAATCCCGATCCACAAACTTTTAAAGTTAAGTTAAGAGAGAAAGTTAAGTTTTCTAATGGAGATCCGCTTACTGTTGATGATGTAATATTCACACTTAAAAGGGCTGCATCAAGCGAAAAGTTTGAATCTTTCTATGGAAAGATTGATCCAAATTCTTATGAAAAGAAAGATGATTTAACATTTTCATTTAAACTTACAGAACCAGATGCTGCATTTTTAAATTCACTTTCACATCCTGCTGTTTCTATTTTATCTAAGAAGTATGTGGAAGGTGGAGCAGATCTTGCAACAAAGCCAATGGGAACGGGACCATTTGTACTTGACGAATGGGTACAAAATGACCATGCAACATTCTCAGTAAATGAAAATTATTGGGGCGATGCACCAAAAATTTCTGGAATTGAAATGAAAGTTATCCCAGAAGCATCTCAAAGAATTATAGAACTTGAAAGTGGTGGAGTTGATCTTGCTTATAGGATTGATCCAGCAGAAGTTCCAAATATTAAAGATCACGATGATTTGAAACTTTATAGAAAACTTGACAATTCAATTCACTTTATAGGATTTAACATGGAAAAAGCTCCTTTCGATAAAAAAGAAGCTAGAGAGGCAATGGTAAATGCCATTGACATGAATACAATTTTTGAAACTGTGTATATGGAAAGTGGAAAACTTGCAACAAGTCCTGTCAATCCAAATTTTAAATATTCTATCGCAGATTCAATAAAACCAAATGGAGTAAATAAAGAAAAGGCTAAGGAACTTTTTGCAGCTGCAGGAGTTACAGAAGGCACAAATCTTTCTATATATACTTCTGATAATACTCAAAGAGTAAATGTCGCTACAATGATGCAAGATCAGCTAAAAGAATACGGCATTGGTCTTGATGTAGAAAGACTAGAATGGGGTGCTTTTATAGATTCTCTAAAAAGAAAAGAACATAATATGTTTATTATGAGTTGGAATCCTTCAGTTGTTGATGCACATTATGAATTGTTGCAACCTTTTTCTTCTGCAAATAAGGGGCAAGGTCCAAATTATATGTACTTTGGAAATGAAGAACTTGATAATTTAATAAAAGAAGGCCTTTTAACGGTTGATGATTCTAAGAGGGAAGAAATTTATAAGAGAGCCCAAGAGCTTATAAACGAAGAATATCCATGGCTATATATTTGTTATGGAGAAACAATTGTGGCAAGTAATAACAAAGTAGAAGGTCTTGATCTTCTTCCAAAATATCCGCAAGAACTTAAAGATGTATTTCTTCTAGAAAAATAATTTTTTTTTAATTCACCAAGGTCCTCTTTGGTGAATTTTATCTTTTCTGACAAATGAAAGGATTAGATATGACAAAATATATTTTAAAAAGACTTTTAATATTAATACCCACACTTTTAGGTGTGAGCTTTATAGTATTTCTTCTTCTATATTTATCACCAGGAGATGCAGCTCTTGCAGTTGCAGGGCCTGACGCTACAAAGGAAGCTGTAGATGCCATAAGAGAAAGCTTGGGTCTTAATAGACCTTTTATTGTACAATATGGAAGTTATTTAAAAAATTTAGTTTTCCATTTTGATTTGGGAACTAGTTACCAATCAGGGAAGTCAGTATCAGAAGCACTTCTAAGAGTATTTCCAACGACTATGAAACTTGCAGGTGGAAGTCTTGTTATTGCAATAGTTTTTGGAATTGCTTTTGGTATAATTGCAGCTTTAAAGAAAAATACTATTGTTGATTCAATAATAACAACTATTGGTATGATTGGACTTGCAATGCCAATTTTTTGGTCAGGGCTTCTATTAATAATTATTTTTTCAACAAAACTTAGAGTTCTTCCTGCTTCTGGATTTTCTTCTATAAAGCACATGATACTTCCATGGATTGCTTTGGGATTTCAATCTTCTGCAGTAATTATGAGAATGACAAGATCAGCTATGCTTGATGTTTTGGACAAGGACTATATTAGAACTTCAAAAGCAAAGGGTCTTAAAAAATCAAAAATTATTTTTGTTCACGCACTTAAAAATGCTATGATTCCTGTTATAACAACTATTGGGCTTCAAGCAGGTGGACTTTTAGGTGGAAGTATATTGACTGAAACAATTTTTTCTATTCCTGGTATTGGAAGATTAATGGTGGAGTCAATAAAAACTAGAGATTATCCAACTATTCTTGGAGCAATAATGCTTATTGCAATAGTTTATTCTCTAATTTCAATTGTAGTTGATATTTTATATGGATTTATAAATCCTAGAATAAAGTCAGAGTACAAGTAGGTGGGATATGAAAAAAAGACTAAAAAATTTTTTTAAATATTATAGCAAAAATAAAGTTGCAGTAGTAGCTCTTGTAATTTTAATTTTAATAATTATTGTTGCAATTTTTGCAGATGTAATATCTCCCTATGATTATACAAAGCAATATCCAAAAGAGAATTTTTTAAAGCCAGGAAGCACGCATTTAATGGGAACGGATAACTTTGGCAGAGATATTTTTTCAAGAGTTTTACATGGTGCAAAAGTATCCCTTAAGATTGGATTTACATCTGTCATAATTTCAACTGTGATTGGAGTAATAATTGGAGCTTTTGCTGGATATTATGAAGGAATTTTTGATGCAATTATAATGAGAATTATGGACACTATTTTATCCATACCACAACTAGTTCTTGCAATTGCACTTGCAGCAGCACTTGGAGGAGGAATGAAAAATTTAATTTTAGCGGTTTCACTTTCTTCCATACCAAGTTATGCTAGAATTGTTAGAAGTCAAGTTCTATCAGTGAAGAATCTTGAATATGTTGAAGCTGCAAAATTATCTGGTGTAAAAACTTTTAAATTAATTTTTACAGAAATTCTTCCCAATTGTTTTGCACCAATAATTGTTCAAGCAACAATTGGAGTTGGAACTGCGATTTTGTCTGCAGCTTCTCTTTCTTTTATAGGAATGGGAATTATGCCGCCAGAGGCAGAGTGGGGTCAAATGCTTTCAGAAGGAAGAGCGTATATTAGAAATTATCCGTATATGACATTTTTTCCCGGACTTGCAATTGCAATAACAATTTTAGTTTTAAATGTTGTTGGCGATGCTCTTAGAGATGCCTTTGATCCAAAATTCAGGAGGTAGTATGTTATTAGAAATAAAAGATCTTGAAGTGTTTTTTAAAAGTTCAGATGGAATTGTAAAAGCAGTAAATAAAGTAGACTTAAATATTTTAGGTGGAAAGACAACGGCAATTGTAGGAGAAAGCGGATCGGGAAAATCTGTTACTTCACTTGCCATTATGGGGCTTCTCGATAAATCTTCCATTGAAAAGATTTCCGGAGAAATAAATTTTGAGGGAAAAAATCTTTTAGAACTTTCAGCAAAAGAGCTTAGACATATAAGGGGAAATGAAATTTCTATGATTTTCCAAGAGCCAATGACTTCTTTAAATCCTGCATTAAAAATTGGATACCAAATGTCCGAAGTTTTTAGGACTCATTTTAATATGGACAAAAAAACTGCAAAGGAAAAGTCTGTTGAGATGATAAAAAAAGTTGAGATAGATAGAGCAGAAGAAATTTATAATTCTTATCCTCACGAACTTTCTGGTGGGATGAGGCAAAGAATTATGATTGCAATGGCACTTTCTTCAAATCCAAAACTTTTAATAGCAGACGAGCCCACGACGGCTCTTGATGTCACAATTCAAAAAGAAGTTTTGGAATTAATGAAAAAATTAAAGAAAGATATGAACACTTCAATTATTTTTATAACTCATGATTTGGCTGTTGTTTCTGATATTGCGGACTATGTGAATGTAATGTATGCAGGAAAAGTTGTTGAAAGAGCAAGTGTAGAAGAAATTTTTGAAAATTCTCTTCACCCTTATACAAAGGGATTAATAAAATCAATACCAAGTGCACACAAAAAAAGAGAAAAACTTTATTCTATAAGAGGTGCTGTTCCAAATCCAATTGGCCTAAAGGATTGTTGTTATTTTTGTGACAGATGCGATAAAAAAATGAAAATTTGTGAAGAGAAAATTCCAGAAGAAATTGATATAGATGGCCATAAGGTCAGTTGCTTTCTGTATGGGTGATGTTATGAAAGATAAAAAAATATTACAAGTTATGAATGTAACTAAAGAATTTAAGAAAAAAGATAAAATTTTAAAAGCAGTGGATAATATTTCCTTTGATTTAAAAAGTGCTCAGACAATTGGAATTGTTGGAGAAAGTGGATCAGGAAAATCTACTCTCGCAAGATGTATAATGGGTCTTTATCCTGATGTAAGTGGTAAAATAATTTATGAAGATAAAAATATTTTAGATTGTAATGAAGAAGATTTGCGAGATTACAGAAAAGATGTGCAGATGATTTTTCAAGATCCTTATTCGTCTTTGAACCCTAGAAAAAAGTGTGAAGATATAATTGCATCGGGAATAATAAATTTAAATCGTGAGAAAGATAAGAAAAAAATTCAAAAAAAAGTTTTGAAAACTATGGAGTTATGTGGTCTTTCAAAGTATCATATAAATAGATATCCTCACGAATTTTCTGGAGGACAAAGGCAGAGGATTTCAATTGCAAGAGCTCTTGCCGTTGATCCAAAAGTAATTGTTGCAGATGAACCGACATCAGCATTAGATGTTTCAATACAGGCACAAATAATAAATTTATTGGAAGATTTGCAGAAAAATCTTGGCCTTGGGATTATCTTTATATCCCATGATCTTTCTGTTGTGAGATATGTTGCAGAAGAAGTTCTAGTGATGTATCATGGAAAATGCGTGGAGTATAATGAAACCGAAGAAATTTTTGAAAATCCAAAAAGAGATTATACGAAGAGATTATTGTCTTCAGTTCCTGGTGAAAAGCTAGTCAATTTAGATGTATAAAATTTTTTCTTAGGTATTATAAAAGTAATTGTAGAAAGCTGTAGAATACTACAGTTTTTTCTATATAGAGGTGAATTATGTCAAAAGATTACATAGATAATGATTTTGAAGAAGATAATATTTGCAATGAAAATTTTTATGATTTCGATGAAAGAAGTAATTTAAATATTTCAAAAGAAAATAATATAAATTTTGAGGTGAATATTTGCGATGAAAATTTGAAAGATCCCTCTTATTATGATGAATTTTATTTGGAAAGAATAGATGAAGTTGAAGAAATTTTAGAAGAAATCTGCGAAAGTATTCCAACTTATGCCTATGAAAACTTAAATGGTGGTATAATCTTGACAGAAGAAAAAAAGTATCATGATGAATCTACTAAGGAAGATCTTCTCATTATGGGTGAGTATCAAAGGTCTGTCATAGGTAGATTAATAAAAATTTATTATGGGTCTTTTATGGAAATGTATAGATATGCATCAAGAGAAATTTTAAAAGAAAAGTTAGAAGAAGTTTTGCTTCACGAGTTCACACATCACTTGGAATTTTTGGCAAATGAATGGGAACTTGTCATTGAAGATAATAAATTTATAGAAGAGTATAGAAAAAGGAAAGATAATGAATAAAATTTTAGGATATTTTTACAAAGGATTGGGTAAACTTTTTGACCTAATTTTGACTTTTTTGATAGTAATAGTAAATATTGCAGTGGATTTGTTTTCTGCTATTAGAAAATTTTTCTTGTATGTAATTTCCATGGGCGGATGTTTGATAATACTTTTATTGTTAAATCCCTTTGCGTGGCAAGGACTTTCTCAAAATAAATGGCTCTCTACAATAATTATATTGGCAATTGTAGTGCCACTTCTCGGGAATGTGTCAGAATCTTTTTTAAAGTATATTCACTACATGGTGACAGAATTTTTCTATGACAGGGCAGATCACTATCTACTTGGAAAAGAAAATGAATTTGAAAATATTTCTGGATATGGTAGAGCATATTGGGAAAAGAAAGAAAGAGAAAGGTTAAGACAAGAAGAGGAAAAGAGAAAACAAAGAGAAGAAGAATTTAACAGACGCTTTAGAGAGTTTGGAGGATTTACTTGGACAACTTTTGATGACTTTTCACAGTTTGACGAATTTTTTAGGCAACAGGGCTATGGAGGATATTATAATGGACAAGGTGCAAACTATGGAAACAGTCATGGAAATAGTAATTCATCACAAAACACAAGTTATGGATTTAAAGATCAATATGAAAAAGCTTGTGATACTCTTGGCATAAATTATAATGCAGACAAGTATGAAGTGAAGCTTGCATATAGAAAAATGGCAAAGAAATATCACCCAGATTTAAATAAGGAACCAGGTGCAAAAGAAAAATTTCAAGAAGTAAATGCAGCTTATGAATTTTTAAACGACTCTAATATTGAGATGTACAAGAAAATGAGTGGGGCAAATTAATTTTATGCAAATATAGAAAAAAGGACCAAGGCGGTCCTTTTTGTATGCTTTGAAGTTTCTAATATTTATTCAAATTATATCTTTTTAAAATTTATTTAATTATATCTCCTACCATATCAAAATATTCATTAACGTCCATATTTTCGTCGGCCATCATGGAATACTTAAGTCCATTGTAATCAAAAATTAAGTGTTTTGAAACAGATTTTAATCTTTCATGTGACGTGTCTCCAATTGCTATGGTAAAGAATGGATCATTTTTTGATCTTTCAAGTTCTTCTGCTGTTGCGTCATTTTCATCTGATATAAATAAGCTTTCAAGCTTTGAGTAGTAGACAGGAGTACCTTTTATTTCTCTCATTTCTTGATATTCCTCTTTAGAAATAGGTGTGGAAGCTTTATCGATTGATAGTATGATTTCTCTTTCAGCATCGTTTTTATAAGTTATAGCGATTTCTTTTCGCTTGTTTAATTTTGAGCCAGCATCATCTATATCTTCTGTATCAACCATCGTAATTCCATCAAACTTATATTTACCTAAATTTTCTGGAACATTTGCATCAAAACCAGCTTTCTTTTCTGCCTTAGCCATATCAGTGTAATTTGTGTAGTTATAATATGAACTTGAAGATGATATTGTTCCAGTTATTTTTCCTGCTGCGAAAACACCCATTGAAAGTACAAGTGCTCCACAAACTATTAATAAAACTTTTTTATTTTTCATTTTAAAATCTCCTTTCCTTTCTGTCGACTTAATTTCTAAGTCAATTTTATTTTTAATGAAATCAGAAGGAAAAGTATCTTCTACACTTTCATTTAATTTATTTTTTATATACTCATCAAAATTATTCATAAATACTCTCCTTCTCACTGTAATTTTGGTCTATTTTTATTAGTTCTTTTTTTAAGTTATTTCGAGCTCTAAAAAGTCTTGATTTGACAGTACCCTTAAATGTTCTTAAAACTTTTGCTATTTCTTCAATAAATAAGTCGTCATAATAAAAGAGAACAATAACTTCTCTTTCCTTTGGCTTGAGTTTTAATAAAGCTTCCTCAATTTCGTTTCTTGTTGCAAATTCGTCCTCGCCCTTTGAATCTATGTCTAAATCTACTTTATTTAAAATAAATTCATCTGGGAATTCTTTTTTTCTTTTTTTATATCTAGTGTAGCAAGAATTTTTTAGTATTGTAAAAATCCAAGGTCTTAGTTTTTCTTTGCTTGACAAGTTATTTATATTTTTGTAAATAGAAAGGAAGGTTTCTTGAAGAACATCTTCCGCATCTTCTTTATTTCCCAGTATGAGAAATGCACTCCTATATAGCATAAGGTGGTATTCTTCATAGAGAAGATCAAAGGAATCTTTATCGCCGGCTTTTAAGTTTTCAAAAAAATTATCTGTAATTACTTGGATCATGTACTCCTCCTTTCACGATGCATCTACTTATAAGACTTTTGTAAGCGTAAAAAGGTTCATTATTGAGAAAATAAAAAAACCTCCTTAGAGGAGATTTTAAAAATTTTAATTTAAAGTTTTATCAGATATCCAACCTTTTATATTTTCGCCAGATATTTCACTTTTAACTTCGACATTGCACCAAATTCTTTCGCCCTGTTCGATTTTTGTATCTAATATATATAGTTCAGTATTTTTGTCTAAAATTTTAATAATTGCAGAATCTACGCTAGGTTCTTCTCTCAAGTTTGCTTTTTCTGTTGCCACATTTTTGTAAGTGTGCAATAGTTCACTTGCTTTTTTGGCAGTGGCAGCTGCATCTTTGTAATCAGTTTCCTTTTCAAAGTTTTCTTTTTGATTGTTAACTTGATTTATGTCAAAAGCCCTATTATTTTCAATTTCTTTTCTTAAATTAATGGCTTTTGCAGACTCTGGCACAACTTCAATATAATTATCAAGTAGATCTATCCCTTTACTAACATTGCCATCTTTCACAGCAATTCTCGCATCAGATAAAATAATATTTTCTATAGACAAAAGTTTGTCTTGAGCATTTGTATAATTTTTTTCGTCTTCTTGTATTACTTTTTTAAAATTGTAAGCTGCATCAATATAATTTTTATTATTGTAAAGAGAAATTCCCTTTTGAAAATATTCATCTGATTTAATTAATTTTTTTAAATTTTCCATTTCACTTGAAACTTCTGGATTGGATTTTTCTTTTGTAGCATCTTTATAAATTGCAAGAGCGGATTTATAATTGCCACTTAATACAAGGTTTCTTGCATCTTCAATTTTACTTTCATTTCTATTTTTTGTAGTTATATTAAATACAAATAAAAAAACAAAGGACAAAAAAACAATTAGTATTAAAGAAAAAAGAAGCTTTTTTATGGGGAAACTTTTAGTGTTTTTTTGACTTATTTCATTAGTTCTGTCAATTTTAAGATTTTTAGCGTTGGGAGCAATTTTAGATAAATTAGTTTGAGTTAAATGTGTTTCTAAAGTTTTTAAGTTTATATCAGAAGATGATTTTGTGTGCTCTATTACATTTAAGATTTTAGAATTTATCAGAGGTTCTGTTAGATTGTTTAGGACAAAGTTTTTATTTCTGCCACAAAAGTTGCACTCCTTAGATTCCTTTTCATTTATAAAACCACAAGTACAACGCCAGAAGTCAATATGATTTTCACCATAGGTTTTTATACCATCTCCAAGAGTTTCCTTTATTTGTGTGTGTTTCCTTTCGGGGATTACGGGAAGATTCATCTCATGGTTTTTCTCTGTTATGTTGTGAATTTTTCCGTCAGAGGTGTATTTTGTGATGTAAATATCTATAGCTCTTGCATCGGAAAATCTTTCATCTAACAAGAAGGGATCTAGATAATATCTTGTGTAGGGTTCTATTTCTACGTTTTGTGAAAAATAAAATTCGCTGCCATTAAATAAGTAAGATTTTTCTATCGATTTAAATTTAACGGCAAATTCAATATTTGTTACATAAGAGTCTGTAGCATTTAATATATCTATTGCGATGGCAAAATCTCCACTGGTGAGTTCTGCATTTGCAATTTGAATTTTTTCTTTTGTATTAAAACTAAGTTTAGTTGGCAAAGTTCTAAAAAAACTCATAAAGACTCCTTTCGATTTATAGATTAATTATAGTATACCTAAATAATTTTTACAATATTAATGCTATTTACTAAATTATAGTTTTAGAATATAATTTAAATATAATAATATGTAACCTATTTTAGGGGGCGAAAGATGAAATTAAAGGAAAATTACATAAATATAAATGGTGAATCAATTTTTTATCTCTGTGGTGGAGAAAAAACAGATGAAAAAATTTTATTTGTCCACGGAAATATGTCTTCATCTTCTTGTTTCATAAATTTAATAGAAAGTTTAGATGGATTTGAGGTTTATGCACTTGATATGAGAGGATTTGGAGAAAGCTCTTACAATAATAAAGTGCAGTCAATTTATGATCTAGTAAGTGATCTAAAGAAATTTATTTTAGACCTAGATTTAAATAATTTCACTTTAGTATCTTGGTCTTTTGGCTCAGGAATTGCTCTTGAAATTTCAAGAGATGATTTAATAAAAAAAAGAATTAAAAATGAAATTTTTTTAGCACCGGTGGGATATTCACCTTTTAATACTAATGGAGCTGACATTCTTACTAATAATTTTCAAGAGTATCTTTCAGACTTTGACTTTTTAAATCCTGAGAAGAATTTAGAAATTTTAAATAATTTTATGCATTTTAATCTCAGTTTAATTGAAGAAAGTTTTAAAAGTATGGGTATTAATAATAAAAAGTCTACAATTGATATTATAAAAATACTTTTTAAAACCTTTATATATAATGTAAATCTTCCAGATAAAAAAGAATTTGACAGGAATGTTTTAGCAGCATCAAAACAGAAAAATTTAGAGGATATAGCATCTATTCTAAGAAATTATGAATATTTTGGAAATAATTTAAAAATAAATAGCATTGTGCTTCACGGTTATGATGATAAAGTTATTTCTTATATGGATGGAAAATTTTTGGCACAAAAGATAGGTGCGTCTTTTAAAAAATTAGACGATTGTGGCCATTCAGTCATGACAGATAAATTTGACGAGGCTTTAGAAACTATAAAAAAATTTGCGGAGGAATAAATGAAGGTTTTGCTTGATACTTATCTTGAAAAAGAATATGGAAAAGTGATAGAAAAATTGGGATATGAAGTAGTTTCCTTTGATGGGAAAAATCCAAATAAAAGAGAAGATTATGGTGAAGATATTTTAATTGGAGCGAGTTTTTTAGATAAATTAAATTACAAAAATCATAAAAATTTGAAATATATATTTTTGACTTCTGTTGGAATTGACTTTATGGATTTAGATTATATTGAGAAAAAGGGAATAATTTTATCAAATAATAAGGGGGCTTATGACGATCCTATCTCTGAGTGGATTGTCTATGGGCTTTTACAAGTGGAAAAAGATGACAGAAAAAATATAGAAAACCAAGACAAAAAGATTTGGGAAAAGAGAAATTTTTCATTTAATCTATATAATAAGAAAACATTGTTTATGGGGACTGGAACAATTGCCGTTGCGGGGGCAAAAAGACTTAAAGGTTTTGATATGGAATTAAATGGATTTAATACTAGTGGAAGAAAGGTAGAGCCTTTTGATAATGTATATTCCATAGAAGAGCTTGATAAAATTATAGATCAAATGGATTATATTATAATGTGTCTTCCAGAAACGGAAAAAACTCATCATATTTTAAATAGGGATCGTTTTGAAAAATTAAAAGATGGAGTTGTAATAGTAAATATTTCAAGAGGTGCCACAATTGATGAAAGTGCACTAATAGATGCTATTAAATGTGGAAAAGTAAAGGGAGCTGCACTAGATGTTTTTGAAGAAGAACCATTGAGTGGAGATTCGCCTCTCTGGGAAATGTCAAATGTGTATATTTATCCCCATATGTCATTTTCTTGCGAAGATATAGAAAAGAGGCAGTTTGATGCAGCTTATCACAATTTAAAAGCATTAAAATATGATGGAGATTTTAAAAATATAGTGGACTTTGACAAAGGATATTAATAGAGAAAACCTACTAAATAAAATTTAAGATATATTTTGTTGCTATTCCAATGGCAGCACCTAGACCTATTAATTTGAATAGGTCTATTTTTTTTGTATATAAAATAAAGCCAACTATAAAAGAAATAAGTGCAGATATACTCATACCGTCAATTTGAAATCCTTCTGGAAATACTGATGACTTAAATAGTTTTAATGTTGTTATAAAAATAAGTGACACAACTCCAGCTTTTATACCGAGAAGAGAATAGTCCATAATTTTAAACTTTTTATTTTTACTAAATAAATAATATCCAAGTACCATCATCAAAACAAATTGTGGAAGGACAAGACCCATTGTGGCAACAATAGAGCCAATTATTCCATATACATTTTGACCTACAAAGGTTGCAGAATTAATTGCAATTGGTCCTGGTGTCATCTGTGAAATTGAAATTAAATCTATAAATTCCCTAGTTGTGATCCAGGCGTTTTGCTCTACAACATATTTTGATATTAGAGGAATTACTGCATATCCACCGCCAAATGCCAAGCATCCGATTTTAAAAAATATTAAAAATAAATTAAGCATTTTTATATCTCTCCATTACGCTAAAATAAGAAATACCTGCAACTGCACAGAATAAAATAATTAATCCTGTGTTTATATCTGTAAAAAATCCAACTAAGAATACTAAAACTAACATAAAAATAGTGAAACGTGGATTTTTTTGGTATGAAGCTTTTCCCATTCTAAAAACAGTTATAAATAAAACAGCTGAAATTATTCCGCTAATACCTTCTAGGGCTGCGTTTATAAAAAAATTAGATTTAAATTCTTGATAAAAATTTGAAATCACAGATAAGATTATTAAACAGGGTAAAGATGATGCTATAAGACAAGTTACAGCACCAATAGGTCCTCTCAAATAATATCCTGTCAAAACGGAACAAGATATCGCCATTGCACCAGGACCACCTTGAGAGATGGCAACTATATCCATCATTTCGTCTTCTTCAATTAATTTATAATCTGATACAAAAATGTCCTTTATTACAGGAACAATTGTATAGCCACCGCCAAAAGTTATGGCGTTAATTTTAAAAAATGTCAAAAATAATTTTGACAAAGAAATTTTTTTCATTAAATCACCTAATTAATTATAGCACATAAATGAAAATTTATATAAATTCGTGTATAATTAAGAAAAGGAGTGATTGCGATGAAAATGGGAATAATTGGACTTGGGAATATGGGATCTGCCATGGCAAGCGGGCTTTTAAATAATGAAATAGAAACTTTTTTATACGATAGAGATGAAGAAAAAAAAGAGACTTTTAAAGATTTTAAAAATGCTAAGATTGTAGATTCGGAAAATGAAGTTGTAAAAAATTCTGATGCAATAATTTTAACTGTAAAACCCTTTGTATATGATGAAGTTTTGGAAAAAATAAAAAAAGATATTACAGATCAGATTATAATTTCGGTTACATCAAGTTATGATTTAAAAAAATTGGAAGAAAAGCTTCCTGGGAAAAAATTACTTATGGCAATGCCAAATACACCTGCAAAGATTTTAAATTCTATGACTGGAATTTGTCCAGGGGAAAATATATCTCGTGAAGAATTAGAAGAAATTAGAGAAATTCTTTCTTCCTTTGGGGAAACAGAAATTGTTGAAGAAAAAAATATAAAAATTCACGAAGCAGTGTGTGGTTGTATGCCTGCCTATGTTTATATGTTTATAGAAGCAGCAGCAGATGCTGCAGTTTCACATGGAATGAAAAGGGATGTAGCTTATAAATGTATATCGCAAGCTGTATTGGGATCTGCAAAATTAGTAAGAGATAGTGAACTTCACCCAGGAGTGTTAAAAGACCAAGTTACAACACCTGCTGGCACAACTATTAAGGGCTTAAAAAGTTTAGAGAAAGATGGTTTTAGATCAAGTATAATAAATGCAATTGATTCTATAATGGAAAAATAATTTTTCTTAGGAGGATATTATGAAAGATTTATTAGTATTTTTAGCAGATGGTTTTGAAGAAATTGAAGCGCTAACTGTTGTAGATATTTGTAGACGTGCTGGACTAAAAGTTGACACAGTTTCTATTACTGACAGATACGAAGTAAGAGGAACACATGATGTAAAAGTAATTTCTGATAAAAATTTTGATGAAATAAATATAGAAGATTACAAGGCAATGTATATACCTGGAGGACAACCGGGAGCTACAAATTTGAAAAAAGATAAAAAAGTAGTTGAGTGTGCAAATTTATTTAATGATGAAGAGAAAAAAATAATTGCAATTTGTGCAGGACCACAGGTTTTAGATGCAGCAAATCTTTTGAAAGAGAATAAATTTACCTGTTATCCAGGAGTAGAAGAAAGCTTAAAGGTAAAAAATCCATTGGATGAAGCAGTAGTGGAAGATGAAAATATAGTGACAGCAATGGGGCCAGCACTTGCGATGCTACTTGGAATAAAAGTTGTAGAAATATTAGATTCAAAAGAGAAGGCAAAAGAAGTAGCAGAAGGATTACTTCTTCCAGAACTTAAAAAATTTATTTAAACTTTATATTTCAAATTAAAATTACTTTGGCGAGGAAACTCGCCTTTTATTATTTTTTATAAAAAGACAATAATAAACTAAGAGAATAATAATATATTAATTTGTGAGTTTTGAGTAGCATATTTTCTTTGTCTTTAATAAAAAATATTCTAGTGCTATAATGTTTATAATTAGAGTATTTATTGCTATTTTCAAGTTGTTTTTAATTTTTTATTTTATGGAGATATAAATGTTTTGGAAACTCATTTTAAAAAGAGGTCAAAATAGCTATGGCTATGATAGAGTAAAAATATCCAAGGAAACTTCTTTTCTTGGATTAATTTCAAATATTTTAGTGGCTTTATTGAAAATAATCTTATATATTTTTACAGGCTCAATTTCTATTTTATCAGATGCTGTAAACAATATAACAGATTGTGTTAGCTCAATAATTTCTATTTTTGGAATAAAACTTGCATCTAAGCCAAAAGATAAGAATCATCCCTATGGTCATGGACGACTTGAATATTTGATTTCTCTGGTTGTTAGTGGTATTGTTCTTTCTGTTGGATTTCAATTTTTAAGAAGTTCTGTTTCTAGAATTATCCATCCTGAAAAGATTTTTTATCCAAAGTACACAATTGTAATTTTAATTATCTCAGTTATTGTTAAATTTTGGCAAGCGTCTTTATATTCTCATATAGCAGATGCTATTGATTCTGTGACAATTAAAGCACAAGAGAAGGATTCTCTTAGTGATACTTTGATAACTCTTGTGGTAATTATTTCTATAATAATTGAAAAATTTACAGAAAAGATTTTAGATGGATATGTTGGGGCATTAGTTGCATTATTTATACTTTATACAGCACTGTCACTTATTTACGAAACTATTTCTATAATATTAGGAAGAGGTTTATCTGAAGAAACAAAACATGAAATTAAATCTAAAGTTTCTAATTACGAAGGGATATCCAATGTTCACAATATTATGGTGACGGATTTTGGACCAGAAAATATTATCGTATTAATTGATGCTGCATTAGATTATAATCTAACTCTAGAAGAAGCCCACAACATTGTAGATAAAGTTGAAAGAGAAGTATCTAGGCTTTTGGGGATAAAGTTAGTTATACATGCTGATCCTCTAGGAAGTAGTAGTGCAATTATTAAATCTGTTTCAGAAGATTTAAAGAAAATTATAAGGAAGAGTTTGAATATTTATTCTTTTCACGACATAGTACTTGAAGATAATAAAATTTATATAGATATTGATTACAATGCTGATAGCATTGTAACTTCAGAAGAAAAAGATGCCCTAAAGGATGGGCTTGAAGAAAAATTAAAATCGCTTTATAAAGATTACGATTTTGAAATAAAATTAAATTCAATTTTTTAGGAGGAAGAGATGAAGGCTTTAGTTGTAGGTGCCGGGAAGTTAGGACATAGAATTGCAGCTTCGCTATTAGATGAAAATTATGAGGTAACTGTTGTAGACAACAATGAAGATGTAATTGAAAATATTTCAAATTCTCTAGATGTTTTTAGTATCTGTGCAAATGCTCTTGACTTTGGTGTATTGGAAGAACTGGAGATTTCTAATTATGATTATGTAATTGCAACGACTACAAATGATGAGGCCAATGTAATTTTATGTACAATTTCTAAAAAACTTGGAGCAAAATTTGCCATAGCAAGAGTAAGGGATCCAGAGTATAGAAAGCATTTAGATTTTATTTCTGAAGAACTTGAGATAGATAAGATTATAAATCCAGATTATGCAACGGCAAGATCAATTGTAAAGTATTTGATGAAAAGATATCAACTTTATTCTGATGAATTTGCTGGAGGAAAAGTTTCTCTAGTTGAATTTAATATTGGAAATGACCCTAATTTTATTGGGAAAAAAATAATGGATATTGAGAAAATAAATGACCTCCTTATTTCTGCAATTTCAAGAAATGGAGAAGCAATAATTCCAAACGGTAGAACAGTACTAGAAGAAAATGATGTAATAATTTTCGCTGGGAAATCAGAAAGTATTGAAAATTTTGACAAAGAGCACACAGGGGTAAATAGAACTAAATCACTTAGGAACACGATGATTTTAGGTGGTGGCAAGACTGGTCTTTATCTTGCAATGTTACTTTTAAAAGAAAATATTGAAGTGACAATAGTTGAAATAAATAGGGAGAGATGTCTTCAATTAAAAGAAATGGTTCCAGATGCAAACATAATAAATGGAGATGGAACTGATATAGCAATACTTCAAGAAGAAATGGTACACACTTATGATTCTTTTGTAGCTGCAACGGGAATTGATGAAGCAAATCTGCTTATGTCCCTTGTTGCAAAACAGACGGGAATTTATAAATCTGTTGCAAAAATTTCTAGGACAAATTATGACAAAGTTTTGGACAGGTTAGATATAGATGCAGTTTTTAATACATCTTATATAACTGCTGCTGAAATTTTAAAAGAAATTAGAGGGAAGAGTTCTCTTTCACTTCATTTACTTTTAAATGGGAAAGTGGAATGTATAGAATTAATTATAAAATCAAGTCATTTAGTTTGTGGAAAAGAAATAGAGAATTTAAATTTGCCTGATGGAGTTTTAATTATCGCAATAGTTAGAAATAAAGAAATGCTAGTTCCAAATGGAAAAACTGTACTTGAGTCAGGAGATAGAATTATTTTATTTTCAATGCACCAAATTGCAGCAAAAGTCCAAAAAATTTTTTCGTCTGAAGGTAGGTTAAGCGATGTGATTAAATCTTTGAAAGGCAGAGGAAAAAAAGATGAATTATAAATTAATATCAAAAATACTTGGTTATATTTTATTAATTGAAACTGCTTTTATGATGCCCTCGCTTATTTTGGGATATGTGGAAAATGATGGAAGTGCAAAGGGATTTTTGATTCCCATGGCAATAGCAATACTTCTTGGATTTCTTTTGTTAAAGTTAAAAATAAAAAAGAGAGCTCTTTCGCCCAGGGATGGAATTTTAATTGTAACATTGTCTTGGATTGTAGCATCTCTTATAGGTGCACTTCCTCTTTTTATAGCAGGCGATATGAGTTATGTAGATTCTTTTTTTGAAATCGTATCAGGATTTACAACTACGGGAGCATCAGTAATATCCGATATAGAATCTTTTCCAAGATCTGTAATACTTTGGAGATCTACAACACATTGGATTGGTGGAATGGGTATACTCGTTTTTACTGTAAGTCTTCTTCCAAGATTAGGAGTAGGTGGTTTTCAAATTTATAAAGCAGAATCCCCTGGACCAGTTGCAGGTAAAATTGAATCAACAATTTCTGGATCTTCTAAAAGACTTTATATTATATATATGATTTTGACATTGACACTTTTTATGTGCTTAATTTTTGCAGGCATGCCTATTTTTGATTCAGTAGTTCACACCTTTGGAGTTGTAGGCACAGGAGGTTTTTCTTCCTATGGAGATTCTCTAATGAGTTATAGTGGATATTCAGTGCACTTTATATTGTCTTTTTTTATGTTTTTAAGTTCGACAAGCTTTACAATTTATGCTCTTTTAGCAAAGAAAAAATTTAAAGAAGTTTTTGCAAATGATGAGCTTAAACTTTGGATAAAAATTATAGTTATATCAATTATTTTAATTACAATTGACTTATATCACAATGATTATACAGAACCACTTATGGCTTTTAGGGATTCAGCTTTTCAAGTTACTTCGATAGCATCTACATCTGGATTTGCCAGTGCAGATTATGATTTGTGGCCAAGCTTTTCAAAATTTATTTTGCTAATACTAATGTTATTTGGAGGATGTGCAGGATCAACTGGTGGAGGAATTAAAATTACAAGAATATCTCTACTTTTAAAATTGATAAAAAGAGAGATGAAAAAAGCTACGCATCCAAAAGCAGTACTGCCTGTAATTTCAGATGGGAAGTCACTTTCCGATGAAGTTGTACTTGGTATAAATGCTTATTTAGGAACTTATTTTGTAATTGCAATTTTATCTACGGCAATTGTAACACTCTCAGGAGTAGATATTGTAACAGGTTTTTCGTCTGTGGCAACTGCACTTTCAAATGTGGGACCTGGATTTGGAGATATAGGGCCAACAAAGAATTTTCATTTTTATAGCGATTTTTTCAAAATATATTTTAGTGCTTTAATGCTTCTTGGAAGACTTGAGTTTTTTACAATTTTAGCATTATTTAGCAAAAGAAGTCATAGAAAGGAAATTATAAAATTATAATGAAAATTTTAATTGTTGGTTCTGGAAAAGTTGGTTCTACAATTGCAAATACACTTAGTCTTGAGAAGTTTGATATAGATGTTGTAGATAGGGTAGAAGAAAATTTTGGAAATATTACAAATACTGTAAATAAAATAAAAGGCGACGTTTTAGATGAAAAGTTCATTCTAAAAATTAACCTTGATTCCTATGATTATGCAATAATTGCAACAGATAGCGATAAGACGAATTTAATAATAGCATCTTTATTTAAAGATTTAGATGTAAAAGTAATTCTCCGTCTAGACGATATGGAGAATATATCAGAAATGGGAATTATAAAAAATGCACTTCCCAATATTGTAAATATTTTTAATTGTAGCATTGAATGTGCCAAACTTGCCACAAAATTAATTGGATCTTCAAATTATTATGAAGCAGATTATTTTGGAAGAGGAAAAATTGAAGTCACAGGTCATTTAATTGATATGGATGAAGATTTTGAAAATTTAAAAATTAAAGATATAGGATCTCTTTCTACGATTTTAGTTGTGGGAATTTTAAGAGAAGGTGAATTGATTGTTCCAGATGGGGACACTATTTTAAAAAGAGGCGATTATATTTATCTTATGGGTCTATCAAAGGACATAAGGAATTTTAAATATTCTCATTTTGAAATAAAAGAAAAAAAGGAAGAAAGAGATATTGTTATAGCATCAGGCGATGAAATTTTTAATGGAATTATATCAGATTTAAAAAATGCAAATTTAAAAATAATTGAACCAAATAGAGAAAAATTTAAAATTTATAGAAAAAAATTTACGAGAGCTTTTGTAGTAAATAAAAGTTTGAGAAATGAAGAAATTTTTGAAGATGAAGGTATTTCTAAGGAAACAGTATTTATTTCTATGACGGATTCAGATGAATTAAATGTAGTGCTTGGTCTTTTAGCTAGGAATCATGGAGTTAAAAGAAATATAGTTATTCAAAATGAAAATAATTATAAAACTGTGTTAGAAAATCTTGGAATACACAGAATAATTGATCCAAAAGTAATTGTTGCAAATGAAATTATTAAGCTTATTAATAGTGAGATGAAGGTTTCTGTAAATTATATGTTTGGAGGAAAGGCTCAGGTTTATGAAGTAAAAATCCCAGATGATTTTATTTATATAGGAAAAAAATTGTCAGAAATTAATTTGCACAAAGAAGTTGTTATTGGAGGCATAATTAGATACGACAATTCTGCTGTAATCCCAAGAGGAAATACTAAAATTGAAAAAGGCGATAGATTAGTAATTTTTGCAACAGAAAATAGCAGAAAAGAATTGGAAGAACTAATTGATCCAACTATCAAAAAGAGTATTTTTGATTTTTTCAGGAGATGATATTTTGAAGAAAATTTTTAATAACGATTGGCAAGAAATATTGGAAGGTGAATTTGAAAAAGACTATTATAAAAGTTTGAGAAAACTTTTAATTGAGGAGTATAGAAATTATGAAGTTTTTCCAAAGGCCACAGATATTTTCAATGCTTTTCACTATACATCTTATGAGAATTTAAAGGTTTTGATTCTAGGACAGGATCCTTATCACAATGTGGGGCAGGCACATGGGCTTGCTTTTTCAGTAAAAGAAGGAGTTAAAATTCCACCTTCTCTTGCTAATATTTATAAAGAATTAAATTCAGATCTTGGATTAGAAATTCCAAACACTGGTTATTTAAAATCTTGGGCAGATCAGGGCATTATGCTTTTAAACACAACACTAACAGTGAGAGCTCATCAGCCAATGAGTCATTCAAAAATTGGTTGGGAAATTTTTACAAATGCAGTGATAGAAAAAATTAACGAAAAAAAAGATCCAGTTGTATATATATTGTGGGGAAACCATGCAAAAGAAAGGAAGAAATTTATAAATAATAAAAATCATCTTATAATTGAGGGGCCACATCCTTCACCACTTTCTGCTCACAGAGGATTTTTTGGTTCAAAACCTTTTTCAAGAGCAAATGAATTTTTAGAGTCAAAGGGAGTTACTCCTCCCACATGGAAAGTAAAGTAATTTTTAATATTAAGAAATAAGCGCCACTCATAAATGGCGTTTTTTATTTTTAATTTCAAAATAAATGTGAAAATTTTTAATTTTAGATATAATAGAGAAGAAGGGAATTATGAAGTATTTAGAAATGGGTTTTCAGATATAGGAGAATTGAAGATAGGAGAAGTTCTAATAGCTATTGTAGAACATCAAGTAACTACACAAATAATTGAGTCTTCAATTATTTTTTCAAAGGAGATTGCGAGGTTTTAATGAAAATAGAAAAATATTTGGTAAATGAAAAGAAGAAGTTAGATTTATATAAGGTTCCAACTTCTTATAATGGAAAGCTTGAAAAAGAAGAAGTAAAAGAAGTTTTAATTCCAGAAAACATCGAAAAGATAGGAGAATATCAAGAGAAGTTATATGCAGAAAATAATAGAGCTCTCTTAATAGTTTTGCAGGCAATGGATGCAGCAGGAAAAGACTCTTTAATAAAAAATATTATGACAGGGGTAAATCCTCAGGGAACTAAAGTAGTGTCCTTTAAAAAACCAAGTGAAAATGAATTAGATCATGATTATCTTTGGAGAATAAATAGAGAATTACCTGGAAGAGGAGAGATTGGGATTTTTAACAGAAGTCATTACGAAGATGTTTTGGTTTCGAGAGTTCATAATCTAGTTTTAGATCAGCCTTTTCCAAAAAATTTGGTGACTAAAGATATTTGGGACAAGAGATTTGATGAGATAAATAATTTTGAAGAATATTTGTCAAACAATGGGATTAAAATTGTAAAATTTTTCCTTCATGTTTCAAAAGATGAACAAAAACAAAGGCTTATGGAGAGAATTGAAAATCCTGAAAAGAATTGGAAATTTGCAAGTTCTGACATAACAGAAAGAAAATATTTTGATGATTATATGAAGGCTTATGAAGATATGCTAGTGAAGACTTCTACGAAAGTTGCTCCATGGTATATTGTTCCTGCAGATAGAAAATGGTTCTCAAGGTATCTAGTTTCAGAAGTTATTTTGGAAAAATTAAAGGAAATGGATCCAAAATTTCCAGAGCTTTCCAAAAATGAATTAGAAGGTTTGGATAAGTGGAAAATTATTTTGGAAGAAAGTTAAAAATTTTAGAAGCCCTCTTTACTAAAAATTAGTAAGGAGGGCTTCTTTTTAATAAATGTTGATGAAATTTGTATAGTAATAAGTTCAAAAATTTTATAAGTTATAAATTTATTTAAAAGACAAGATGTGTTATTATAAGGATAATTTTATTTCAGAAAGGAAGGATATTTATGAAAGATCAATGGGCTTATGCCAATAGTCCGCTTCTTTATATAGCTTGTTCTGTTGGCATTATTCTTGTACTAGTTCAAGGAACTTATATGCTTAGGAAGGCTTTAAAAGCAAGTAAGGAAATGAATATGGACAGGGAAAAAGTAAAAAAAGGAATAGTAACTGCCCTAGTTTCATCTATTGGCCCTGCACTTGGAATTTGCGGATCTATACTTGCACTTATTGTAACATTAGGGGCTCCAGTCACAGCACTTAGAATGTCTGTTATTGGAGGGACAAATTACGAAACTATGGCTGCTAATTTTGGGGCGAAAGCTATGGGAGCAGAACTTTCAACTTCAATGAATCCTGTTGTTTTTGCAAATGCACTTTGGACTCCAGCTCTTGGAGTAATGGGTTGGTTAATATTTATGATAATCTTTGGCCATAAAATGGAATCTGTAAATCACTTTTTGACTGGAGGAAGAAAGGCAATGTTGCCAGCAGTTTCTGTGGGAGCAATGCTAGGAGCTTTTGCATATTTTTGTGTAGATAATTTATTAAAAATAAATACAAATCCAAAGATGACTTTTGCAACAGTGTTTGGATTTATAATTATGTTTATATGTCAAAAACTTGGAAGTAAATATACTTGGCTAAGAGATTGGGGTCTTACTTTTGCAATGTTTTTAGGCGCAATTTTTTCACAATTAATATTTTAAGGAGGACAAAATGACAGCTTACGAAAAATTCTCTAAATCAATTCACAAATTTGGAAGATTATCAATGTTATTAGGAATGATTGCTGTGCTTCTTCCACCAATGCTAATGACTTTTTATTATGGACTAAATCCAGGGATAGCTGCAATAGTTACAGGTGCAATTTCTCAGATGTCTGTTTCAGGAGCGTTTTATTTTTCTGAACCCATTGCAAATTATCCAATAGTTGGAGCTGCGGGTTTATATATGTCAACACTTTCTGGAAATAGTGTAAATTTAAAAATACCTGCAGCAGTTTCTGCGATTGCAGGATCTGGTTACAAGCAAGGAACAGATGAAGGATCAATGATGGGGACAATTGGAATTGCAGTTTCAATTTATGTTGCAACTTTTTTTGTAATTGTTTCTACAATTTTTGCTCAAACTGTAATTGTAAATTTGCCAGAAAATATAAAGGAAGTTTTAACTCTTATTATACCTGCACTTTATGGGGGAATCTTTGCACAATTTTCTGTAAAATCTTTTAAGACAGGAGTTTTTGCACTTGCAGTTTCCTTTGCAATGACAAAAATCGTTGGACTATTTCCATACAACTTGACATTTTTAATTACACTTGTGACAGTTTTTTCTTCAATTTACTTTGCAAGAACACAGCTGGATACTATAAATAAAAATTCTTAGGAGGAATTATGAAAGATTTTGATAAGGGAAAGCTTTTAGAAATTTTTGAAGAACTATTATTAATACATTCACCATCAAAAAAAGAAGAGAATGTGGCAAAATATATTATTTCTTTTTTGGAAGACCTTGGTGGAGAAATTTATTTAGATAAATCAAATGACAGATACGGAGGGAGTGCTCCAACAATTTTTGCAAAGTTTAAAGGAGAAGGAGGAGGAGTAACTTTTTCCAACCACATGGATGTAATAGAACCAAATAAGAATTTAAAAATAATTAAGGATGAAAAAGTTTGGAAAAGTGATGGCACTACTACTCTAGGAGGAGATGACAAAGGTGGAGTTGCATCAGTCTTATATTCCATTTATTATATTATTAAAAATAATATAAAGCACAGAGATATTTATGCAATTTTCACACCTGGAGAAGAAGTAGGGATGCTTGGAGCTAGAAATATTAATTGGAATAAAGTTTATAAAAATATGAAGCCTGCAAAAAATATGATAGTTGTAGATAACGCAGGCTCTTGTGACAAAGTTGCCTACAAAGCACCAACATCTTATTCTTTTAAATTTAAAATAAAGGGAAGATCTGCACACGCAGGAATTGAACCAGAGAGGGGAATAAATGCCATTGTACTTGCAGCAAAGGCAATAGCAAAATTTAAAACTCTTAGAATAGATGAGTATACTACTTCAAATATTTCAAAAATAAACTCAAATTTCCCTAAAAATGTTGTGCCAGATTGCGTAGAATTTTCTGGTGAAATCAGAGGACATGATGAGAAACATGTTCTTGAAATATTAGAAGAATATGAAAAAATAGTAAGAGAATTTGCAGAAGACTATGAATTTGAAAAGTCCCTTGACTATCCAGCACTTAGACCTACTGATATGGATTTTTCTAAAGATATTTTAAAATCTTATAAAAATGTGGGAGTAGATGCAAAAGAAGTAGTAATAGGCGGAGGATCTGATGCCAACTTTTTTGCAGAAGAGGGTTTTAACTCTTTAATTATTGGAGTTGGAATGGAGAAAGTTCATACAAAAGAAGAATATATTGTCTTAGATGATTTAATTAAAACTACAAAGGCGCTAATTGATTATCTTGAAATTAATTAAAAATAAAAGGCTACTAGATTTAATTCTAGTGGCCTTTTATGTAAAAAAAGAAGGTTTTTACCTTCTTTATAATAAAATTATTCGGCTACTTCAAAGTCAGATTTTTCAGCTCCGCAAAGTGGGCAAGTCCAATCTTCTGGTAAGTTTTCAAATGCAGTACCTGCTTTAACACCGTTGTCTTCATCGCCTACTTCAGGATCATAAATATATCCGCAAAGTGTACATTCATATTTTTTCATTTTAATCTTCCTCCTATTAAAATTACTTGCCATTACAAGTATACTTTTATTATAACAAATTGATAAATATAATACAGTAGTATTTTAAAATAATTTATTGATAGTACAAAATCTTAAGAGTTTAAACTGTAAATAATTTGGGTAATGTTTAAATGGATGGAGTGAGAAGTATGAATACTTTATATAAATTCAAAGGTTCTGTCAACAGTGATTTGTCTTTAATAAAAAGTTTTTTAGATTCTGCAATAATGGATTTAGATTCATTTATAAAAGACGAAGAGAAGCTTTTTGATATAAAGGTTATATTAAATGAACTTGTAATAAATGGAGCAATGCATGGCAATGAAGAGGATTTAAATAAAAAAGTTTGTCTAAAACTTATTTTAGATGATGATTCTTTAAAGATAATTGTAAAAGATGAGGGACGTGGTGTGGACTTTGACACATCTTTATACAATTGTACAGAAAAAAGTTGTAATGGCAGAGGTTTATTAATTGTTGAAGCTTTGACAGATCAATTGATTTTAAATGAAAATGAAGTTATTGCAATAAAAAATTTGTAAATAATATTAAAAATAAAACTATTCGATTTATAAAGAATTAATATTACATATTGAAACCCGATTAGGTTTTTAGACTTATGACAAAGGTAGGCATGAAAATAAAAAACACCTGTAATAAAAAAGAGATTTTTAAATTTTTGTATGTAAAAAGGAAGGCTATACCTTCATGGCTAGACCTTCCTTAATTTTTTATATTAAATGCTTTTAAGAACTTTTTTTAAGTGTTCATAAACTCTTTTGGTTGAAGAAATTGAAAGAGTTTCTTTTTGTGAGTGGGCTCCACTGATGTCTGGGCCAATGGAAATTATATCTAAGTCCCTATTTTTTGTGAAGAATACACCACATTCAAGTCCTCCATGAGTAAATTCTTCTTCCATCTTTCTTCCGTTCATTTCTCTGTAAATATTCTTTACAATTTCTCTAAACTGAGATTCTTTTTTGTATTCCCATTCTGGGTATGGATTTTCAAATTCAGCTTCTGCACCATGATTTTTTACAATATCCATATAAATATTTCCAAAATCTTCAGAAAGCGAAGAGCTTGCAAATCTTAGCGAAACAAAAACTTCTATTGTGTCTTCAATTAACTTTACTATTGCAAGATTTGATGAAGATTCAAGTACTTTTTTAGATTCATCTATAAAAGTGTGGGGACCAGTTGGAAGTTCAAGTAAGTATTTTGCAAGTTTTTTTGTATCTTTTGCTGTCAAAACTTTTCCTGTATGAGAAATTTTTTCGCATTCAATAATTAATTCGCCTTCGACCCCCTTGAATTTATCTTTTACAAATGAGATTGCATCATTTAATTCTTTTTCTTCGCAGACAAGGGAAACTTTTCCTTCCCTAGGTATGGCATTTTGTTTTGTACCACAATCTAATTCGATTAGTTTGGCAGAAGGAATTTTATTTATAATTTCTGCAATTACTTTTATCATATTGCCCTTGTTGTTAGCAATTTCCATTCCAGAGTGACCGCCCAAAAATCCATGAAGGTTAAGTGCAAAAGCATTGCCAGAGTAGTCTTCTCTATCAATTTTTAATTTTGAGTGAAGTAATTTTCCACCGGCAGATGAAACTGTTAAAACACCTTCTTCTTCAGAATCAATATTAATTAAATATTTTCCATCTAAGTATTTTTTATCAAGATTTTTTGCACCATGCATATCAGTTTCTTCTGAAACAGTTACAAGAATTTTTAATGGGCCATGTTCTTCTTCACAAAGAGCCATTGCCATAGCAATACCAATTCCATCATCAGCACCAAGAGTTGTTTCATTTGCGTGTAGATTATCGACATCTACGATAAGTTCAATTGGGTCAGTCAAAAAATTGTGTTTTGAATCTTTTCCCTTTTCACATACCATATCCATGTGACCTTGTAAAATCACTTTTTCTTTATCTTCAAAACCCCTAGTAGCAGGCACTTCCATAATTATATTTAAGTTTTCGTCTTGAACTACCTTATAACCTTTTTCTTCTCCATATTTTTTTAGGAAATCGGAAACTTCTCTTTCATTTCCAGATTCTCTTGGGATTTGTGATAATTTTTCAAAAAAATCAAAAACTTTTTTTGGTTCTAAATTCATATTAACCTCACTTTAAAATAACTTTGTGATAAACTTTTTTTCCTTTTCTTATAATAATTTCGCCATCTTTAAAATCATCTTTTGTAAGTTCAAGCTTAGGGTCATTTATTTTTTTGTCATCAATACTTACTCCACCTTGATTTATAAGTCTTCTTCCTTCAGAGTTTGTCTTTATAAGGCCAAGTTCTGACATTAAATTTAAAATTCCAACAGGTGCATTGAATTTGTCAGATGACATTTCTGTTGAAGGAATATCTTCGGAATTTTTGTCGCCACCAAATAGAGAACGAGATGCATAAAGTGCAGATTTTGCAGATTCTTCTCCATGTATATCCTTTACAACTTCGTATGCTAGAACTTCTTTTGCTTTATTGAGTTCTGCTCCTTCTAATTTTTCATATTCAGCAATTTTATCAAGAGGAAGCATTGTTAAAAGTTTCATAAATTTAATTACATCGCGGTCATCGCAATTTCTAAGATATTGGAACATTTCGTATGGAGTAGTTTTTTCTGGGTCAAGCCAAATTGCTCCAGCCATAGTTTTACCCATTTTAATGCCAGACGCAGTTGTAAGAAGTTTAAAAGTCATGGCATAAACTTTGTCGTTTTCTAATTTTCTTACAAGTTCATAGCCACCTAAGATGTTTGACCATTGGTCTGAGCCACCGACTTCTAATTTGCAATGATGCTTTCTGTATAAATATAAAAAGTCATAGGATTGCATTAGCATATAAGAGAATTCAAAGAAAGTTAAACCTTGTTCCATTCTATTTTTGTAGCAATCAAATTGTAGCATTCTATTTACAGAGAAGTGTACACCTATTTCTCTTACAAATTCTAAGAAATTTAATTTCATTAACCAATCAGCGTTATTTTCAATATAGCCTTTGCCTTCTGAAAAATCTAAGAAGTTTGAAATTTGTTCTTTAAATCTAGTTGCATTGTAATTAATTGTATCTCTATCCATAAGAGTTCTCATGTCGCTCTTGCCTGATGGGTCACCAATAGTTGTCGTTCCACCACCTAGTAAAGCTATTGGAATATGACCTGCATTTTGCATATGTTGCATTACTCTAATTTGAATAAAGTGACCAAGAGTTAGGGAGTCAGCAGTAGCATCAAAACCAACATAAAAAGTTACAGGTTCTTTTCCTAACATTTCTCTTAGTTCATCTTCATAAGTACACTGGTCTAGATAGCCTCTTTCGTTTAAAATATCAAATACATTTTCCATAAATTCCTCCAAAAAAAATAAAAAGAACCTCACGATGAAAGGACGCATTCGTGGTACCACCTTTCTTCGCCAAGGCCTCAAAATTAAAAAGACTCCGATATTGTAATTCAGCTTCTGCTTACTGTATATCTTCAACATCAAATATTCTACTGTTTATGATATAATAATCGAAAATAAAAAATTTGTCAAATGAGGTGATACATTGATTGGCATAGACATAGTAGATGTAAATAGAATAAAAAAAATAATGAATGAACACGAAAATTTTATAGAAAAAGTTTTTAATGAAGATGAAATAAAAAGAATACAAAAAAAGAAACATCCTTATGAAAGAGCAGCAGGTATGTTTGCGGCAAAGGAAGCAGTTGCGAAAGCAATGACAACAGGGCTTGGACAAATTTCTTTTCATGACATAAGAATAAAATACATAGAAGATGTTCCTCATGTAGAAGTTTTTGATAATAAATTTGAAATCTCAATTAGTCACGAGAGAAATTATGCAGTGGCAGTGGCAAAATTAATTGAAGAAAATTTTACGAAAGAAGAAAAAATAGAAAAAATTATTTTGGATGAAGAAATAAAATCAATCTGGAAAAATAGAGATGAAGATACACACAAGGGCGACTTTGGAAAAGTTGCCATAGTTGGTGGTTCAATTGGAATGACTGGGTCAAGTTATCTTTCCTCAAATGCATCGTTAAAATCAGGTGCAGGACTTGTGTATAATATTGTGCCAAAAGAAATATTTGACATAATGTCTATAAAATTTATTGAACCCATAGTCAAAAGTTTTGACGATTTAGATGGCATGGAGAAATTTTTAGAAGGAATTGATGTAATAGCTATGGGACCGGGCATGGGTCTTGGAGATTATGCAAAGTCTATTTTTTATAAAATAATAAAAACAGAAAAAGACCTTTTAATAGATGCAGATGGATTAAATCTTTTGTCAAAAAATTTAGAATTATTGAGAAAAAGAAAAGATTTTACAACAATTTTAACCCCACACGAAGGAGAATTTAGAAGGCTCACTGGGATACCTTTAGAAGAGATAAAAAATAATAGAGAAAAAGTTGCAGTTGAATTTGCAAAAAAATATAAAGTTATTTTAGTCTTAAAGGGGCACAACACAGTTGTGACAAATGGCAAAGAAATTTATATAAATAAGACGGGAAACTCTGGCATGGCGACAGCAGGATCAGGAGATGTGTTGACAGGGATAATTTCTGCTTTTATGAAAAATTATAATTTATTTGATGCGTCAAAACTTGGAGTTTATATTCATGGACTTTCAGGAGATATTTATGCAAATAAAAATTCAAAAACAAGTTTAAGAGCAAGGGACTTAATAGACAATTTAGATAATGTTTTCAAATTAATTGAAGAATAAAAATAATTTTGATTTTTTTATGTATGAAGTATAATAAGATTAAGATAACGTTTTTAACAAAGAGTATATGTCATGTGAAAAAATTAAAAAAAGGTAAATTTATTGGTTATTATTGGAATATTATTTTCCAGTTTTTCAATAAATATTTTTGGAAGAAGTGAAGATGACAAGATTAATTTTGTCATTTTATACTAGGAGAAATTTTAATTTAATTACGTAGTATACAGTTTAGGAGATTTTATATGCAACCTTATCCAGCTAATGTTAGAGCCTTTTGGGAAGTACTAAATATTTTTGTCTTAATCACAATGTCTGATTTAGTCAAAAGTCATAAAAGTCCAATAATTGTAGCCTTGCCTGGTTTATTTGCTCTTATTTTAAATTTTATTTGGATAAAAAAAGAAAAAGACAATTGGACCAAGGGATACAAAATAGCTATGGGAGTTTATATAGCTGTTTTAAGTTTATTTACTATTGCTGCAGTTAGAATGGCAATGTAGATCAATAGCCTGAGGTTTTTCTTGGGCTATATTTTTAAAGGAGTTATTATGTTTAAAAATAGAAAGATACTTTTTATAATTTTATTTGCCCTAGATCTCTTTTATACATATTGTGCAATCACTGGAGTGGCAGATTTTTTTCATAGATTTAGAGGACCAATTTATGTGCAAATTCTTTGGTTTGTAGTGATTTGTGCTCCGGCGATTGTTCACTATCTACCAGGCGGAACAAAAGATAATTTAAAGGAAAGCAGAAAATATACGATTCCTCTTTTTGTAATTATAGCAATAAATATTATAATACCAATGTATGTTAAGTAAAATTAATAATACATTTATTGGACAAAAATATTTTATATTATATGGATATTACAAAATTTGTGTTAAAATGATGTAGAGGCTTATAATTAATCTTTCTCTTCAACCGTAAAAGGTGAAAACTATGATGATAAAAAGAGGGGATATATTTTATGCCGACCTGTCACCTGTTATTGGGTCTGAACAGGGAGGAGTAAGACCTGTGGTAGTTGTCCAGAATGATATTGGAAATAAATATTCGCCAACGACTATTGTTGCAGCAATTACATCTCAATTAAATAAGGCGAAGTTACCTACGCATGTAAATGTAAAAGCAAAAGATGTTCCGCTTCCCAAAAATTCCGTAATACTTTTGGAACAGCTAAGGACCATCGACAAAAAAAGGTTGAGAGAGAAAATTGGTAAATTCGACAAGGAAGTTATGCAAGAGGTGGATGCTGCTATAAAGATAAGCTTGGCGATGAAGTTATAAAGGGCAACATACATATTAAAGGTAGTGTTGCAGAATGATCAAAAATCATTCTGTGACACTACTTTTTTGATTTTCCCGTTGCTAACTGCCTTTAAGTTTATAGTTTTTTCTTTTGAAATTTTTTAGAACAGTAATTTCAGCTAAAAATGAGTACACAAAAAACACCTTAGGTATTTTTTCCTTTTTTCTTCAAACTGCTTTTCTGTACTTGATTACCTCGGTTTGATTTTTTAGTAGTTTTCTATGTAATTGATTTAAATTCATTCCCATTGCAATTAAATGTATATCACAGATTACTGCTCTTAAACCTCGATGTCTAAACCTATTGTAGTTTAATCCTTCTTTTAGTTTTGAAAACATTCCTTCTGCTTGAATTGACCTATTTAACCTTTCATCAATTCCTTCAGCACTTGTAATATTTGCATATGATTGTTCTCTGTATTTAATAAACTTGGCATTAAATCTTAGGCTTTTTGTTTGTGGATTATCCGATTTTGAATATTTGTTGCATGATTTTTGATATATGCATTTATCGCATTCGAAACATTTGTAGATTTTTATGCTTTCCTTAAATCCACTTTTCCTAGTTTTAATGTAATCTTTTTGTCTTGTTAATTTTTTTTCCATTTGCACATATATAAAAGTCACCTTCTTTATCATAAATCATGTTCTCTCTTTTGCTAATGTCTGTTTTGTAGGTTCTTTTTTTGCTTATCTCATAATTTGATGGCTTGATGTATGATTCTAATTTTTTATTCTCTAGATAGGTGTAGTTTTCAATACTTTCATATCCTGAATCACAAACTATTCTTTTTAAATGTTTATCGTATCTTGGATATAATTCATCTAAAAATAAAGGTAATGTATTCATATCGCTAGGATAGTGTGAACCATATGCCCCAATAATAAATTGACCACTACTTGCAAATTGGATATTATAGGCTGGTTTTAGTTGACCATTTTTCATGTGATCTTCTTTCATTCTCATAAATGTTGCATCATGGTCTGTTTTAGAGTATGAGTTTCTTTCTCCCATAATTTCTAAGTGTTTTTCATATGATTTTAGTCTTTCTAACCATGACTGATATAGTTCATAGTCTCTTTGTATATGTGTTTTTCTTTTTCCTTTGCCATGCACAAAATCTATATTTTTTGCTTTTTTAATTAATTCATTAAATATCAATAAAAGGTGTTTTTTTACTTCTATTATGTCTAAACTATCTAATAGTCCTAATTCTTTTATGATTTTAATTCTTAATTTTTCTTGATTTTTAAGTACTGCTTTTTTCCATACAAATGTGTATTTGTTTGCGTAAGCTTCAACTTTAGTTCCATCTATGTATATACTTGATAAATCAATGTGTTCATCTTCAATTAATACATTAATATTTTTAGAAAAGATGTCTTTTATTAACGGTTCAAGCTTTTTTCTGTATCTACTAATTGTTGAATGGTCTGGAGGACTATCTTCTTCTAGTAAATATTTTAATCTTAAATCATACTTGCATGATTTTTCTATAGCTCTAGATGAATATATTCCTTCACTGTAACAAAATATTAATATTTGTAGCATTGTAATTGGGTTAACTACTGGCTTTCTTCCTACATTCGAGTACATTTTGACTAAACTTTTTAAATTCATCCTTTCAACTAAATTTTGTACTAAGCCAATTTTACCATCATCTACAAAACTTATTTCTGTATTAAAGTTCATTTTAACTTGTAATAATGAACGATTTAATGTAAGCTTATTATGATAATTATATGTATTAGTCATACGTTAATTATATCAAAAAACCGGCAAACTCATAAAAGTAAGCCGGTTTTTTATTTGGAACTATTTTGCAACAGCCCCTTATTTAGATTTTATCCTTATATAAATAAATATACTTAAGTTTATTAATATACTTACATAGGTCATAACATTTAAGCCCCAAATTATATCTGGATCTATTCTTAATTCTTTAGATATATAATACATAGCTATTAAAATAAGATTTAAAGTATTAATAATAATAGATTTATGTAAATTATATCTTGTCTTTACATCCTTTAAATCAAGTATATTAAAATAAGTTATTATTATAAATAGATATAAAAAACACATGGCATATAGATTACTCATTTTTTTCCTTCTTCTTTAATTTTTAGTTACAAGTAAATGGATTAGTGTATTTTTTGCTCGGTTCTATATTCCATCTAGACTTATATTTTGCTAAAGCAACATGACAATCAAACTGTCTTTTCATTGAATCAGTATTATCCCATCTCCAATAATTACTAAAGTTTCTTGATATAGTCTACCACGCCATTCTAGCCGTATATAAATTTGGAGAAGACATTCTAACATTATTTTTTGGATCCATAGATAATGACCATACTCCATCTCTATTAATCCATTCAACTGAATTAAAGTAATTATTTAAATCATAATCATATGAAGCACTTCTTAATTCCGTTGCTTCATAAGTATTCATTATATTACTCGCACTATATAATGAATTTATGGAATCTTTATTTTTAGATTGGAAAACAACTTCTTTTTCTAAAATAGGTTTGTTTTCCAATTCATCATATATTACTTCATATAAATTTTGATTATTATTACATGTATTTTCTGTTTCTGCAAATACTTTATTTTGACTAATACTAAATAAAGCTACCATTGATAAAATTATAATTGATTTTTTTCATATATTTACCTCCTTATTACCCAATTACAAATATTCTATTTTAAGAATAAATAAGTTACAATAATAATTGTTATCGATAACAATTATTATTGTAACTTATTTAGATTTAATTTACTAATCTTATAATAAATTAAATTATATGATATAATTATTTTTTAACTCTTATAGTGTCCCTTTGCAACTTATAATATCTATGTTATTATTTTCAATTCTATATATAAATTTATATTCATTATTAATCCTTCTACTATCCATTGACCACTTCTTTTTGCCGTAAGTCCTTTTCCATGAATACGAGGATTTTCACAATTCACAAAATTTTTTTCAATTCAAACTTTAATTATTTTTTTGGTTTATTTGTCTAGCTTTCTAAAAGCTTTATCAAATTTATCTGTTGTAATTATCCGGTATATCATATTCCTAAATCTTCCCAAAGTTCATTAATCGGTCTTGTTTTTAATGTTCCTTTTGCTTTTTCTACTTCATACTCTTCAAAAACTTTAAGATCATATTCATTTTCGATATGTTCAAGCATTGTAGTTCTAATTATTTCAGATAGACTTTTATTATTAAGCCTTGCTTAGGCTTTAAAAATATTTAGTTCGTTCTCTGGAACTCTCAAACTAATTGTAGACATGTGTATACTCCTTTATTCTATGTAATACAAATTTTATTACATAGAGTGATGTTTGTAGAGATAATATTAGTATGATGGCATAAGTATCTTGTGTGAAATAAAATTCCAAATTTATTTTTTATATATTATTAATAGCTTTTAGAGCCTATATAGCCCAGTGATATCAATGGATACAGAAGACATAAAACAACCAAAAATCCAAATAAAAAACTTTTTATATAACGGGTTTTCATTTTAATTGTTACTTAGTAAAATAAAATGAAATATAAAAACATAAGGGGCTGTTGCAAAAGTCCCTTATAAATATAGTTGGGAATATATTAGTGAAGTTATCTCAAGTCCTTAAAACTAAATGATGTAATAAGCTTGAAAGAAGTTATAATATATTTCTTTTATTCTCTCATAGTAAATGTAATTAGCCACTACGTTTGAAAATGGCTGGATGAGAATTAATAAAAAGATAGCCAGTATAATAAAAAAGGTGATGTTGCAGAATAGATGATTCTACTCTGCGACATCATTTTTTTATCAAGTATTTAAGTTTAACCATTGTGTTTTTTGCTTTTAAAATATTTTCTAGATAAATTTTTCTTGTTTCTCTTAAAAATGAGTGCACTTAATAAAGCTATACTTTTGAAAATTTTTTCTCAAGCAGCTTTGTATTTTATGATTTCTAAATTCTTATTTTCTATTTTTGATGCCAGTTTATTTAAGTTTAGTGCTATTGATAATAGACATATTTCACTTATTATG
>NZ_BAEW01000006.1:0-104112 GCF_000246925.1 Peptoniphilus rhinitidis 1-13
TTGAAGTTATTAACCCCATTAAATTTGAAAATACTTTATCCTCACTGCTATCTTTATATAGATTATCAAGGACCTCTTGCAAGTCATAATATTCCGTATAACGGATTTTATTTTGTTTTAATCTTGGTTTCGAAGTGGACACAGGCACCATCTCCTTTCGGATTTGATTTTCTTTGTCATACTCGAAGCTGTGTTTATCTTAATTTCAGTTCTTGTTCTTTCTTGTGACTAGTGGCTATCCCTCCACGAGCTTATTATTCTCGCTTCATAGGTACTATGCCACCACTTTCACCAAGATAAAAAATAGTTATATGATTTTTTTTTCTTATCATTTTCCCATTTAACACTTCATTAGCATTAGTCTGCCTCCATGTTCTTGGTTTACCACGTTCCAACAATCCTATCATTGAATACGTTTAGGTTCTTCCTCTAAGCCTGTGTTTAGCTCTCGCCTTATCGCCTGTAACGATATATGGACTTTCATAACAACCATTCTTACTAATCCACAAACACACCATCTTTGATGGTAATTGCCGTTAGACAAATTCAAACGTCTAGACTTGTACATTCGGAAGTGCGTCAGTGTTTTGGTATACACATTCTCACCATGCGTATTCGACACCCGGCATATAGGTAGCACCATTTACCTCTAAACAGGTTTCGTATAACTATATAGCTATTTACGGCTACTCTCTGCCGACTTCACCGAGCTTTTGACAATAAATTAGTCTAATATTTATTGCCAATCGGAGTATCAGTGTAGGCATTTTAGGGCGTTACTCCATCATTCTACCTATTAGATTGTTAGTTCTCCTAAGTTTCGGACTTTATGTCCTTAAACTTAGTGCATAAGCTTTTCGCTTATGAACGTGTCGCACGGTTATCATTACCATAACCTTCCATTAGATTAATTACTCCCCAAGAACCAAGTCCAGCTCCAATCGCTGTTACTAATACCTTTAATACATTTACTGCTTGTGTGAAAAACTCCATTTTTTATTCCTCCTCTTTTTCATCTTTATTTATTCTATTAATATGTTTTACAATAAAATTTTTGAATATTTTCTCCTCTTTTTTTACCTCTTTAAAATATCCAAATATATGAATATACTCACCGATTTCGAAATCCTCTACCGTCTCTACTTTTTCTCCGTATAGATTGCAATAAATATATTCTTTTTTTGTTTTTCCATTTTCTTTAAATTTATTTACTACAGTAAAATTTGCTACTTCTCTTTTTCCTTCATTTGTATCTATTGTTGTTGTTTTTATTTCTCCAACTAAGTTTCCATTTATGTTTATCATTTCTCTTTCCATTTATCTTATAACTCCTTTTCCCATAAAAAATAGCGATAGTCTCCTATCGCTCCCACTTATAATTAATATCTATATTATCTAGTATTTAATTTCTCTATCTTTATGCCTTATTTTTATCTATATCTTTTTTTACTTGGTTGATCTCTTATATAACTCATCTCTCCTCCTAATTTTTGGTAAAAAAATACACCGAAACTTTCCTTTTTTCGGTGTATTTTATCAATTATTTATAAACATTATATATTGTAAACTCTCATTTTCTATCTATTTATTAATTTCGTCAGATCTTTTTTAATTCATTAACAAAAATTCATTTCATTAAAAAGCCTTAAAATGAAAATCCTAACAGATTCTCATTTTCTGATAGTATCAATGATGACTTTTCATGTAGAAAATCATCAATATCATTATCCATTATAAGTTGATATCTATTTAACGATATTATTGCTTGCTTTTCTCGATCTTTTGCAAGTTTATCAACCTCCTTAATCATACTGGTTACCTGCCTTGGATCAATTCCATTATAACACGATGAATCTTGAATAAGAATTTCAAGTTCCTTATTATAACAAAAAATCAGATAATCTATTAAAAGCTTTTTAACATTTCCTACACCTTCACCAGTATCTCCTCGAAGTTTAAGTTCTAATTCAATAGGACGTCGTGTGAGATGTCTCTCTTTTATTTTAATATCGAAAAAAGCATCTACTCCTTCTGAATAAATTAACTTAACAAAGTCATAAATAAAATCCGTATAAACCTCTATTAATTCTCTATTATTTTCTGCTAATATTTTTATCTCTCCAAATTCTTTTGTCAACCTATTACTTTTTGAATCAATCTCATTATTGATATTTTTCAGCTGAACAAGTTGACCCTGTCTATACTTTAATTCATTTAAATCTTTTGTAAACTTTTCATAATACTTTACAGATTCTTTATATGCTTCATTTTCAGAAATTAATTTTCCTAATTTATTCACTTTATCAGTAAGTTCTCTATATTCATCTTCTAATTCAATAGATGACTTTTCCAGGTTTTTTATTTGTCCTAATAGGTATTCTTTTCTCTCTAAATATACTTTATTATGGAACTCCTGTACCTTGCTAAATTCTTTTTTTACCATGTCAGGTATTTCAATTTTCGCCTGGTCATAAATCAACATCACATCCTCATTTTGAATTTCTGTTTTACTTGACGTGATTATATAATTTTCTAGTCGATCTTTCTCAATTTTTATTGAATCAAGTTTTCGTTTAACTTTTTTTAGATTACTATTTTGAACTGCGAATTCTTCTAAAACATTTTCTTTTAGATCCAGAATTTGAATACTTTCAATTTTTTCAGTCACATTCTCCAATTTTTCTTCATATTCCTCAACTCTTTTATCTATCAAAAATATTTCTTCTTGTAAGTCTCTAGGCTTTTCTAAACTATAGGAATTCATTAATATATCTAAACTTTTTTTAAGTTTTTTAATAGAATCCTGTATTTTATATATTCCACTGGCTTTTTCTCCAAGTTCTTTCAAATTTAAAAGTGTTAAAACATCTAAATAATCATTACAACTAGGATTCTGCCTTGATGAAATCAAACTATTTTTTTCATCGAAAAAAACTTGCTTGTCTAAAAAACTTCTTTTAATAGAAAAAAAATCTTTATATTCACTCAAACTATATGATTTACCATTAATAGTATTATCATCCGGCATCCCAATAGTCCTTGAGCATAAATAAGACTCATTGTTAAACTTGATTTTCCCCTCTATAATATAATTGTTTAGTTCGTCTTTAAAATAGTATTTATCATTATTAGATGCATAAAGATAATCTATCATTTTAAGTAAAAGTGTCTTACCTAAACTATTAATCGTTTCTTTTTTCTTATCTTTTCTTTTTATATCCGCAAGTATTATAGAGACTCCGGTTTCATTAAACTCTATCTTGCGTTTTATTTCTCTACTTGGAGTGAATATTTTAAGTTCCAATATTTTCATTATATATTTCACCCTCTTTATTATAATTCAACATATTTGTAAAATACATAAAATCAAGTGTTAACAAAAATTTTTGATAAGAAGGATTGTTAGCTCCATTATTATTGACAACATATTTCTTTTCAAAATCTTCCCATAATTTCTCTATAGTAGTCTTACTTGACCCAATTATTGTCAAAATCATTGCACTTATACCTAAATAACTTTGTGAAAGTGTTACATATTTATTGGGTAATATCATTAAGCTCACCTTCCTCCTTCTTGAAAATATCACATCTATCAAAAACATAGCATATCAATAGTCTTGTTGGATATTCTGTAAATCCGTTCCTTGGAGAATACTTTTGTATTTCTGCAACTAAATTTTCTAACAATTCTACTCCATTATATTTTTTAGATAACTCTTTATACTTTGATATAATAAGGTTTACTACTCTAGTAAATGCAGTTGATGATTTTATATCTTGATTTATAATCTCAACGGTACTCTCTACTATATCTAAATGATTGATTAAGGATTCTATTTCTTCTTTCTTATTACCTAAATCATTAATATATATCTTCTGAATTGTTGAAATCTTTTTATAATCGCCATAATTTAAGGAGCAAAATAGCTTTTTATTTATATTGCTAGCTATACTTTCTATGGTATCCATTAATAGTTTTTCTGTTATTGATTCAACAAGTACAATGTTTTTAACTTTTAAAGTTGACGCTATTTCCATTAGAACATTAATATCAGAAATCTCCATTAAAATATCTTGAATATAATCTAAGTTATCAACTCTATAATCAAATTCTATTCCATTCTCTTTTTTTATTTTCTTAACCACTCTATCAAAAAATCTATCAGGATCCTTCGGTAAGGGTGTATCAAAAGTGTTAACTATAAAGATAAACTTATTTAAATTTCCGCCCCAGCTGCCTTCACTTATTTTTTCTACTAAACCTATTAGATCATTTTCAAATTTTTTACGTATTTCTTTAGATAAAGATGATTTAACTTGTGTTGGTGCATAAATTTGATAAAAAATAGCATCTTGTGGAACCCAACCATCATTTTTATCGTCTCCTCCATATGGTGATGGCATCTCGTATTTTTTGTCAAATGACTTGTAGTACAATCTTAAAACTTCTCTAATTTTAAGTTGAAATTGCAATCCAGTCGTCCCTCTTAAGTCATCTAGAATCGCCATTCGGCAATCATATTCGTCCAAATTATACACCCCTTTCATATTATGAAATTATACTAAATAAAAAATATTACGTCAATTTCATTAACTTATATTTATCACAGTTTCTTGCCTATGAAATTCATATAAGTTCTATTACCTTATCAATATCATACTCTTGTATGCTTAATATATAAATTATTTTAACGAACTAAAATTCTATAGCATTTACTATTAAGTCTTTTCTTAATTTTACTTCATCTTTATTCTTTAGATATTTATCCACATCAAACAAATTTTTCTTATCATAATCTTCAAGTAATTTATAATTCTTATGTTTTGTAATGTCAAACTTATCGGATAGAAAAGGTCTTACTCCTCTTAGTTGATAAATGCATTTACCTCCATCCATTACAGTTATCTCATCTTGACTCATTAATTCTTTTCCAGTTTTTTGATAATTTAAGCCAAAACTTTTTTGATTTGATCTAGTTTCCGACGTATTATATAAGTCTATTGTTTCTTTGCCTAAACTTTCAGATAGCTCTTTTAAGGTTGTTTTTTCTTTGCCACCTAAAAATAATGTGGAATCACAATTGCCTACTATGGTGTCCGCATTATCTTTATAAATTGCTTTTAGTTGAGACTGAGCTTGCAAAATAATGCAGGCTGATATTTCTCTGCTTCTAATTGTGGCAATTAGCTTTTCAAACTTTGGAATCTGACCTATATTACTAAACTCATCAAGTAAACATCTTACATGAACTGGCAACCTTCCGCCATACTCATCATCTGCCTTATCACATAATAGATTAAACAACTGAGAATACATTATTGATACTACAAAGTTAAAGGTATCATCTGTATCTGATATTATTACGAATAAAGCAGTTTTTCTATCTCCAATTTTATCTAGCTCTAATTCATCTTCACTCATTAAGTCCCTTAATTCTTCGATATCAAATGGTGCAAGTCTTGCTCCACAAGAAATAAGAATAGATTTAGCAGTCTTGCCCGCAGCAAGTTTGTATTTTTTGTATTGTTTTACTGCAAAATGATCTGGCTTTTCTTTTTCTAAAGCTTCAAACATATAATCAACAGCATTTTTAAAGTTTTCATCTTCTTCTCTAACTTCTGATGCATCTATCATAGCTAACAAGGTTGAAAAATTTTGTTCTTCTTTTGGTGCTTCATAGTAAATATAACCGACGAGGGCAGTATAATAGAGCTTTTCTGCCTTAATCCAAAAATCTTCAGTTGACTTTTCACCTTCACCTTTTGTATTTGCAATGATTGTTTGTACTAATTTGAGTATATCTTTTTCACTTCTAATGTAAGCGAATGGATTGTACTTCATAGACTTCTTAAAGTTAATGGTATTTAAAATTTTTATCTCATATCCATTTTTTTCTAGCATTTTCCCACATTCTAATACTAATGTTCCTTTAGGATCAGTAACTACATAAGACGAATGCATTTGCATGAGATTAGGCTTTACGAAAAATCTTGTCTTTCCTGAACCAGAACCACCAATGACAAGCACATTTTTATTTCTTGCATATTTAGGATTCTGAGGGCGATTATTCATTGTAAGTCTCTCTGTTTGAGTAAGTAGAATGTTATTTTCAAACTTTTTATCAATATATGGCTCTATATCTTTTTCATTTCCCCATCTTGCAGATCCATACTCTTTACCTTCTCTAAATTTTTTTGCTTTTTTCTTCTTTTGTATTAAAACCAATTTAATAATTAATGCTAGTATTAACCCTGCTAATATATTTCTTATTTTAAACGAAAGAAAATAATTTAAACTATCAATCTGACTAAAGGCTACCATAATTCTATCTAATATATCTCCTCCTTCATAGGAGTTTATATGACTAGCTAGTATATTTCCTATATAAAAAAATACGAGATATGGAAGATTTTCTAAAATAAATCTTTTCTTATCTCGTATGTGAAATACATTCTTTATATCTTTCATTACTTCATTAAGTATTTTCGTCTTGTTCACTCCCTTTCTAAAAAATTAATAACTCTCTTATCAGTTTTGTTTATTTTTTATACCTTATTACTGGAACTTTTTTTACCTTTTTACCTATTCTTCTTTCCAAAGCAAAAATCATATCTTCACTTCTTTCAAAATATCCTAAATCTTTAGGATAACTCATTCCACATTTACAATGTAATAAACCTATAAACTGTTGCCTCATTTCCTTTTTACATCTAGGACAAAGATTTTTTTCATTTCATACACTTATATACTTATATTTTACTTTCAAAGGTAACTTTCAATTTCTTTCCTAATGCATCTGCAAGTCTATCCAAGGTTTTAATAGAAGGATTAGCATTACCATTTTCTATTTTACTAATATCCCCTTGGGCAATACCTGTCATATCTGAGAGTTCTCTTTGAGTAAGGTGATTCTCATTTCTTCCATCTATCATAGCCTTTATTATTTGAAATTCCACCTCTAAATTATCCCATTCTTTTTTAAATTCGGGGTTTTCCATTTCTTCCTTTAAGGTATCTCTAAAATTTTTACTCATTTTTATAACTCCTTCTCTGATAATCTTCCCTATATTGCTTGGCTAATTTAATTTCTGACCTTGGTGTTTTTTGTGTTTTCTTTATAAATCCATTAGTCAGTATCACTTTGTTTCCTATGACAAAAAAATATAAAACTCTTGTTATGTTTTTTCCTAGTTTCACTCTTAACTCAAATATTCCATCTTCTAAATGTTTTGAATATGGCTCTCTAAGTTGATTCCCCTTTATTTCTAAGAGTTCTAAGTTTCTAAATACTTTAGCCCTCATCTTTATATCCAAAGATAAGAGGAATTCCTCTACTGGATAGCTTCCATCTTCCTTTTCATAATATTCAACTATAAATTGATTCATCCCATCTCTTCATCTTCATTTTATAGGATATATCCTATATTGTCAATCTTTTCCCTTATAAACTTTGCTCTTGATGTTTATGCTTAACCTTATCCTTATCCGTTGTAGCTTTTACTTTCTCTTTGAAGTTAGCTAATTTTTCTATAACAGATTCTTTTTTCATGGACTTTTCTCGAGTAAATTTATATACAGTTTTCTTAAAGGCTTGTTCCATTATCTTTTCATCTTTTGCTTGAAAAAATATAATATTATTTCCGCTTTCTAAATCTTTTTTTATTGAAAATTTAACTCCATATCTTTTTAATTCTCTTTTTAAAGTCTTTAAATCTATATCATTAAGCTCTAAGGTTTCTACTTTTCCTTTTTTTACCAGATCTTTTACTTTAACTTTCTTAAATTTACTAATTGTACCTGTCTTTTCTAAGCTTGCTTTTTGCTTATTTATTTCTAATATTTTTTTCATTAAGTTTATAACTTGCTTAGCTGTTACTACTCCAGCTTTTTTCATTATGGCAATTGTTCTACTATTGACATCGTCATTTTGCATTTACTCACCTACTTTCATTTATTTTTTAATATTCCATAGGCTAATTTCGATTTTTCTTTCATTTTTTCTATTCTTCTGTTTTCTCCCGTAAATATGATTGGGCTACATATTTCAAGTATTCTTGAGTAAATTCTTTTATCTTTTATTGTTTGAGGGTTTGTTAAGGCTGATATACTTAAATTCGTAGTTATAATCAGAGGTTTACCTACTCTATATCTACTATCTATGATATTAAAGATGTGTTCTGCTGCAAAAGCTGTGTCTCTTTCCATTCCAAAGTCATCTATAATAAGTAGTTGCTTATTATTTAGCTTTTCAATATATTTACTTTTGTCAATTTCAAAGTTTGTCATATCATTTAAAATTACTGAAAAGTTTGTCATCTTAACTTTTATTTCTTTTTCTAAAAGACCATTAGCTATGGAACTCGCAAGATAAGTTTTTCCACATCCTACATCTCCTGTTAAAATTAAACCTATATTATTTATATATATATCATCAAATTTTTCTACATAATTTCTTGCTACTTCTTCATATTCGCTGTCTTTATCCATGTTAGCAAAGTTCCAATTTAAAAGTATAGGATCATCAAAGCATTCTTTTTTTAATCTATCAATCTTTAAAAGCTGATTAATCTTCTGCCTTTCTTCTTCCTGCTTTTTTTGTTTTTCTTGTTTACACTTACATAAAATAGGTACTTTCTTTCTTTTTCCTAAAAAGTCAATTTCTTTTTCCATTGGACTTTTACAATGTGAGCAATATTTTAGTCCTGTTTTTTGATCTATATAACTTTCATTATTGTCTTTTTTTGAAGAATATATTTTTTCTAATGGTTCTATATTGTTTTCTAAAATATCTTTAATTGATTCCATAGAAATTTTACCTCCTATTTCATATTTAAAAATTCTTGCCAGATATCTTCATCCCTACTATAGTCATATTTTTTATTGTTATTATTACTGCCTTTTATAATTTCCATATTTTTAATATTTTCATCTGCATTACATAAGAGTGTAAGCAAGTAAGCGTTTATGTTTCTTATATCTTTAGGTGCGTTTTCTTTTAAATATATCAATACATAATCTATATGCTTATAGTTTAGATTTAAAATCTTTTCTTTTAACTTTTTATGATCTATCTTCTGCCCACCTATGTGAAAGCTTTTAGAATTATTTAATGCTCTTACCAGAACATTTATAATTACATCTACTTGTTTCTTATCTTCTATCCTTGATTTTTCAAATATTTCATAAGATATATTATTTTTAATCTTTTCTTTTAATTTTGCCTCCTCCAAAATTGTTCTATCTAAATTTTCTTCTTCATCTTTTAAGAATGCTATGGAGGTGGTATTATTAAAATCAGTATTACTAATATCAGTATTATTAATATTAGTATTATTAGAGTCCTCTTTTAAAACTTCTTGAGATTTATTATTGAAACTTCTTGAAGTTTGATTTTTAAACTTCTGCAAGTTTACTTTTGAAACTTCTGTAGGTTTATTGTTTTCTGTGTATATAAAGTTCTTTACATAAAGTAGATTTGGCTTGCCAAGTCCCTGTCTCTTTTTTTCTAATAGTCCTATTTCTTCAATTTCTTTCATTATCTTAACGGACTTATTTCTACCCCAATTTAACACTTCCATGATTTCTTCTATGGTGTAGATGATATATACTTTGTTTGACTCATCTAACCATTTGTTTTTTAGTGACAAACTCATTCTATCTAATAAAATTCCATATAAGACTTTAGCTTCTACTGACATACTATTAAAATATTTATTAGTAAATAAAGATTTTGGAATTCTAAAAAACGAATATTGATCTGCTTCATTACCATAGTAATATTCAAATTCTACTATTTCTTTCATCTTACACCCCCTTTCTTAGTACAGAAAAAGAGACAGCATATCTTAATTTGCTATCTCTTCTTGAATTAATTTTTATATTTTATTTTTATATTAATTTTATTTTTTCATTCACCTCTTCTATTAATTCTACTACAACATATCCTAACGCTGGAATTCCATAAGGACTAAAAAGAAATGCTAATATAATGGCTTCAACTGCAAGATTTTTTTCTCCGTTAATAACAGATCCTAAAAAACCCATTATTGCAATAAAAGATATTAATTTAAAAAATACCGTACTAAGTCCCAATATAAAAGTTAAAAACATAGCAATAATACTTAGTGCTATACTAATAGGAAAAAGTATGATTTTAAAAATCACTCTAACTATTATCATATCCTCTTCAATCCTTTTTACCTAAATTAAATTTATTTTGTGAATTCAACAAAAAGATGACAGATTCAAATTAAAATCATCTTGTTTAAAAATTTTGTGGAAGCCTTTAAACCTTGATTTAACTTAATTATTGTATCTGTCACCATTATACTATTCTCCCCACTTGAAGTGGGACCGCAGCAAAGTATTAATCCTGAAGGCTGACTTATTAAATTCATAACTTTATCCAAGTTTTCTCCACTTAATCCAATTCCCTCTGGAGTATAAGAAATTCTTTGTACATCTAAAATTCTAAGTACAATTTTTTCTCCTGTTCCCGTTGGCGTCGTGGCAACTCTTATATCTATATCTTCATTTTTAAATTTAAAACTAAATCTTCCATCTTGAGGAAGTCTTTTTTCAGAAATATCTAACTTAGATAAAATTTTTATTCTAGTTACAAGATGTGGATAAATATTTTTTGGCAATCTCATCAATTCATTTAGAGCTCCATCTATTCTTATTCTAGCTACTATATCTTGAAATCTTGGTTCTATATGAATGTCACTTGCGTTTCTAATTATACTTTGTCTAATTATGTAATCAAGAACTCTAACTGCTGGAGAATCCTCTTTTTCATTTTCTTTTAATGTTATGTCATCTTTATATCTTAAATTAATATCTCTTAATATATTGTACTTTTCTTCATCTCTATATATTTTATCTATTTCATCAATAACTTTTTCTTCTGACTTAATTTCAAATAGAACTTTCTTCTGTAATTTTTGTTCCAAATTATATTTTAAAAGTTCATCATTATGTAAAGAGTAGAAGACAAAACAATCATCTTCTTCTCTAGCTGGAGCAATAAAATTTTTGCGACAATAATTTTCGCCAAACTTATCCTTTATTTCAAAAGAAAATTTATTCACTTTCCTCTCTCCTATAATCACAAGTATTATTACTGCACTTTATTATTTTTTTACCTTTGGAATTCATTTCAGTTAAAATATTTCCACACTTTGGACATTTTTCATCAATTGGCTTATTCCACGAAACGAAATCACACTTTGGATAATTGTCACACCCATAAAATTTTCTTCCTTTTTTACTTCTTTTTACTACAATTTCTCCATCTTCACATTTTGGACACTTTACACCAATTTTTTCAACAAGAGGTTTTGTATTTCTACATTCTGGAAAACCTGGGCAAGCCAAAAATTTTCCATATCTTCCCATTTTTATTACCATATTTCTTCCACATTTATCGCAAATAACATCTGTTACAGGATCTTCTATTTCAACTTTTTCTATATTTTCATAAGCCTTATCTAAATCTTCTTTCAAATCTTTATAAAAAGATCTAACAAGTTCTTTCCACATTTTTTTACCAGCAGCAATTTCATCAAGTTCATTTTCCATTTGTGCTGTGAATTTTTTGTCAACTAAATCGTCAAAATTCTCTACTAAGATTTCGTTTACTGTAACTCCCAACTCCGTAGGTACAAACTTTTTTTCTTCCAACACCACATAGTATCTACTTTGAAGAGTTGATATTGTGGGAGAATATGTCGACGGTCTTCCAACTCCAAGGTCCTCAAGTTCTTTTATAAGAGAAGCTTCGTTATATCTTGGAGGAGGATTTGTAAAATGTTGTTCCTTTTTTACATCTTTAAATTTTAAAATTTGATTTTCTTCAAGGGATGGCAATTCCTTAGATTTTTCAGTATTATAATCATAGACTCTTAAAAAACCATCAAATGCCATATTCGATCCAGAAACTCTAAATACTTCATTATTTGAAATAACATCTGCAGAAATGGTATTGTAAATTGCACTTGCCATAAGCGATGCCACAAATCTCTTCCAAATTAAAGAATACAGTTTAAATTGATCCTTTGAAAGCGAATCTTTTATTGAATAGGGAGTCTTTGTAACATCAGTTGGCCTAATACACTCGTGAGCATCTTGGATTTTTTCACTTTTCTTAGTGCTTGCAATTTTTTTCTTTCCAAGATATTCTTTTCCATAATCTTTTTCTATAAATTTTAAACAAGCATCTTGTGCTTCAAGAGATATTCTCGTTGAATCTGTTCTCATATAGGTTATTAAACCAACAGAGCCTTCTTTTGGAAGTTTTACACCTTCATAAAGACTTTGTGCAACCATCATAGTCTTCCGAGTAGAAAAATTTATTCTTCTAGAACTTTCTTGCTGCATTGTAGATGTTGTAAAAGGATTCGGAGATTTCCTATTTCTTCTTCCCTTTTTTACAGAATCAACTACAAATTTTTCTTTATCTATATTTTTTATAACCTTATCAGCGTCATCTTCCGATTTTAATTCTACTTTTTTTATTTTATCATTCTCTTTTATTCCATAATAATCTGCCAAAAGTTTCTTTCTTCCTGCTCTAAGATCTGCTTCAATAGTCCAATATTCTTCTGGAATAAAATTATTTATCTCATCTTCTCTGTCACAAATTAACTTTAAAACAGCAGACTGAACACGACCAGCAGAAAGACCAGCCTTTACTTTTTTCCACAATAGAGGAGAAATTTTATATCCTGCAAGCCTATCTAGTTCACGTCTAGCTTGTTGTGCATCAACAAGATCCATATCAATCTTTCTAGGGTTTTTTATCTCTCTTTTTACTGTATCTTTAGTAATTTCATTAAAAGTTACCCTGTTTTTATCTTCTGGATCCATTTCCAAAATATGTGAAAGATGCCAAGAAATCGCCTCTCCTTCTCTATCAGGGTCAGTTGCAAGTATTACATTATCTGCTTTTCTTGCTTCTTTTTTTATATCTTTAATAAGTGATCCTTTGCCATATATATTCATATACTGTGGTTCAAAGTCATTTTCTATATCAATGCCAAGCTTTGATTTTGGTAAATCTCTAATATGTCCAACAGAAGCAATCACATTATAATTTCTGCCAAGCATCTTTTTTATTGTCTTTGCCTTTGTAGGCGACTCGACAATCACAAGATTTTTTGCCAAAATAACATCTCCTTCTTCCTAAAATTTATTTTAATATTTGAAATTCATTCATTGAAATTTTCTCAACTATACCCTTCAATTCCAACTTTGTTAGTATCTTATTTATATAAAATACCTCATTATTTAAATTATTGCAAATATCATTGATATTAATTATTCCCTTTTCTATCAAATTATAGACGAGTATTTCATCTGCACTCAACTCAAAACTTTCTTTTTGAGAATCTTTCATAATAAGGTCTGGGTAATAATCTAAAATATCCTTTGTTTCAATTAAAGGCATGGCTCCATCTCTTATCAGCTTATTAGTACCAATAGAATAAATTGAAGTAATATTTCCTGGAACAGCAAAAATTTCTTTTCCTTGCTCTGCTGCAAGTCTTGCTGTTATTAAACTTCCACTTTTATCCTTTGCTTCTACCACAACTACAGCCCTTGAAAGTCCAGAAATAATTCTATTTCTCATAGGAAAAGTAAACTTATTTGCACCTGTGCCAAGAGAAAATTCACTTATCACAGCGCCCCTTTCACAAATTTCATCATATAAACTTTGATTTGACTTTGGATAAACTACATCTATTCCAGTTCCCAAAACTGCAATTGTATTTAAATTATTTAAAATAGCCCTTTTATGTGCCAGAGAATCAATTCCGTAGGCCATTCCACTTACAATAGTAAAATTATAATTTTTTATAGAATCTATTATTTTATTGACAGCCATCTTGCCATAAGTTGAATGACTTCTTGCACCTACAAAAGCAATTGGATTATATATTTTTAAGTCACCTTTTATATATAAAACTATTGGTGGATTTTCAATATATCTAAGAGATTCTGGAAAATCATTATCTAAAATTGTAATTACTTTGACATCAAGTTTGTTAGTTCTAATATTTATCTTTTCAATTATTAAATCGAAATCTTTGGATCTTTGTTTTAACTTATCATAACTTCTTTTAGTTAAAATCTTTTCTTCTAAAAAATTAACTTTATCAAAATCTTCAATTGAAATATTATTGTCAATCAAATAGTTTAAAATTTTTAGAGAATTCTCGCTGCTAAAATTTATACAATTTAAAAAAATAAGTAAATCTCTCTTATTCATTTAATTCCCCCAAAATTTTTTATCCATAGTTCTATACTGAATGCTCTCTAAAACATGATCTTCCTTAATATTTTCGCAATGGTCCATATCTGCAATAGTCCTTGCAATCTTTAAAATCTTATTATAAGTCCTTGCGCTCATAGAATATTTTTGAAAAGCAAGTTCCAAAATTTTTTCAGAATTTTTCTCAAGAAAACAATATTTTTTTAATTTTTTTCTGGTATTTCTGAATTATACTTAAACTTTTCTTCTTTAAATCTGTCCTTTTGTATTTCTCTAACATATTTAACTCTTTCTCTTATAATGTCAGAACTTTCTCCAGATCTTTCAGATGAAATTTCTTTATAATCTACTTCTTCTACCTCAAGATGAATATCAATTCTATCTAAAAGAGGATGAGAAATTTTAGATAGGTATCTTTGTATTTCGTATGGAGAACAATTACACTCATGAGTTTTTGAATTGTGATAACCACATGGACAAGGATTTAATGCAACAACAAGTTGAAAATCAGCAGGATACTTAACATTGGCATTTGCACGAGAAATAATTATATCCTTTGATTCCATAGGCTGACGAAGAACTTCTAAAACTGATTTAGAAAATTCTGGAAGTTCATCTAGGAACAATACTCCCTTATGTGCCAGAGAAATTTCTCCAGGTTTTGGAATCTTTCCACCTCCTATTAATGAAACAGCCGATGCTGTATGATGAGGAGATCTGAATGGTGGCTTTGTTATAAGAGCATTATCATCTAAAAGACCTGAAACAGAATAAATCTTTGTAACTTCAATTGCTTCTTCAAAATCTAGTTTCGGCAAAATTGTTGGAAACCTCTTTGCTGCCATAGTTTTTCCCGAGCCTGGAGAACCTAAAATCAAAATATTAGACTTTGCACAGGCAGAAATCTCTAATGCTCTTTTCAAATTTTCTTGTCCTTTAATATCAGAAAAATCAACATCATAATAAACTTTTTCCTTTTGAAAACTCCCCAAAGACCTTTTAATTTGAATTTCTCCTCTTAGAAAAGAAATCACCTCTTCCAAATTTTTTACTGGATAAATTTCAACATCACTAATAATTGAACACTCTTTTCTATTTCCGTAAGGAACAATAAATTTTCTATAGCCTTTTTCACGCATTGAAATAATCATTGGAAGAGCACCTTGAATTTTATTAACTTTTCCATCAAGAGTAAGTTCCCCCAAATATACATAAGGTGAATAATTTAGTCGAAGATTTTCGTCACAACTCAAAAGACTAACTGCAATTGCAAGGTCAAGCTGTGTTCCGTCCTTTTTAAGATTAGCAGGAGCAAGGTTTATTGTAATCCTTTTCTTTGGAAAATTATATCCAGAATTTTTTATTGCAGATTTTACTCTTTCAGTGGATTCTTTTACAGCTGTGTCTGCAAGTCCAACAATAATAATTTTTGGCATCCCATTTGAAAGGTCAACTTCCACGTCCACAGGATAACCATTTAATCCTGTTAAAGTACAAGTTTTTGTGCAAGAATACATAATCCCTCCTAATATATTTTATTATTTTCCATCTTTAATATTTTATTACTTTATTATATTCTAACAGATTTATAATATTTAGTTCAATTATTTGCAATTTAAAAGCCAGACAAAATATCTGGCTAAATAAATAAACATTTTTAATTGATCTTAAATAACAAAATTTCCTTCTTTAAAAATTTGAACTTCTTCTCCATCTTCCTTTATACCAACAATATCTGTTGTAGCATCTCCAACCATAAAATCAACATGAACAAGAGAATCGTTCATTCCACGTTTTTTAAGTTCTTCTTCGCTTAATTTTTCTCCACCTTTGATGCAACTTGGATAAGATTTGCCTAATGCAAAGTGACATGAAGCATTTTCATCATAAAGTGTATTGTAGTATAAAACTTTTCTCATAGAAATTGGTGTGTTATGTGAAACAAGAGCAACTTCTCCAAGCCTTTTTGATCCTTCATCTGTTTCAATGATATTTTTCAAATATTCTTTACCATTTTTTGCTTCATAATCTACAACTTCTCCATCTTTAAAAACTAGATAAAAATCTTCAATTAAATTTCCATTATAGTTAAGTGGCATTGTGCTGTAAATTTTTCCATTTACACCATCAAGTCTTGGTGCAGAAAAAACTTCTTCGCTTGGCATATTTGCAACAAATTCTTCTCCACTGCTATTTACATCAGTTGAAGCTGAGAAAATATATTCATCAGGAAGTTCTACATCTAAATCTGTTCCCTTTTCTGATTTATAATGTAATTTTTTAAATCTATTTTCATTTAAAAATTTGCTATATCTATCTAAATTATTTACGTGATTTTCTAAAGCCTTTTCAGGATCATCTTCAAAAAGTCTTACAGAATTAAAAATTTCAAACCAAAGTTTTTTAACTGCTTCATTTTCATCTACATCTGGGAAAACTTTTGTAGCCCATGAAGGTATACTTGCCCCTGCAACAATCCATGAAACATAATTGGCCATCATCTTAGCAGAAAAATCTTTCAATGCTTTTGAATTTGCAAGATTTGATTTAAACAATTTTTCTGAATCAACACCTTTAAATGCATCTGGGTCAGAACCTGTAATAGAAAGATACTTTGCCTTTTTATCCATGTAATAATTTTCTTTGTCTACTTTGTGCTTAGGGACATCTGTCAACACTTCTACACTTTCATTTTCATATTTAAGTCTTGAAATAAGAGGATCTCTATAATCCATAACCACTTCTTTTGCACCAAGTTCATAGGCAATTTTTGTACAAATAATTGCAAAATCTCTTGCTTCAATTGGACATCTAACCACAAGTGTGTCGTCTTTTTTTATTTTTAGTCCATCTTTTAAAATTAATTTTGCATAAATTTCCAAATAATCTTCTACATTAAAATTTTTGTATTCCATATTTACTACACCTCTTTTTAAGAAAAAGATATCCTAAATAAAAATATTTGTCAAATAATATATTAAAATATTTTTTCCAAATTTTAATTAAATTAAACTAAAAATTTATAATTTGATTTTTATGTGTTTAATTTTATACATTATTTTGTTATAATTTTAAGTAACAATAATTACTAAAAAGTTTGCTTAGAAATTATTTTTTTATCAGCAGACAATTTTAGGTAACTTAAAGGAGGATTTATAATGAAAAAGAAAACGTTATTGTTAGCTTTGCTTTTATGCCTTTTTACTTTCACAGCATGTGGCAAAGGCGAAGAAAAAAAAGCTGAAAATGGAAAACCAGCAGCTGAATCTGGTGAAGCTTCACTTGACAAGGACCAATACTACATGGGCCACATTGGTGCAGAACCTGTTACTCTTGATGCTCAAGTAGGACAAGACTCTTATAGTAAAAATATAATTTCAAATGTATATGAACCATTAGTTCAAATTCATGAAGTTGAAGAAAATAAACTTGAAGTTGAACCAGCTGGTGCTGAAAGCTATGATGTATCAGATGATGGTTTAGTTTATACTTTCCACTTAAGAGATTTTGAATGGGAAGATGGCCAAGCTGTTACTGCAGGCGACTATGAATATGGAATCAAAAGAGCAGCTGACCCTGATACTGCTGCACAAGCTGCTTTCTTATTAGACCCTATTAAAAACTTTAAAGCAGTTAATAGTGGTGAAATGGCAGTTGACGAATTAGGAGTTAAAGCTGTTGATGATAAAACTCTAGAAATTACTTTAGAAGCTCCTGCTGAATATTTCATCAAAATTGTTCCTTATAGAGTAATGTACCCACAACGTAAAGATATGGTTGAAAAATATGGTGACTCTTTCGGATCAAGTACTGATGGAATTATAAGTTGTGGACCTTTCAAAGTTACTGATTGGACTCACAACTCTGAAGTAAATTTAGTTAAAAATGATACTTATTGGAATAAAGATAATATCAAATTAGAAAAAATTAATTATAGAATTTTAAACGACATAAATACTGTAGGTAATGCATTTGATGTTGGAGAAATTGACTCAATGTCTACTTCTATTAAGGAATGGACAGACAAACTTGATGACAAAGAAGGTGTCCACTGGTATCCTTTCATAAGACCTACTCTTGATTTTATGACTATTAATACAGAAAATAAACTTATGTCAAATAAAAAAATCCGTCAAGCTATCCAAGTTGGACTTGATAGAGATGGACTTAATAAACAAGTTTACTCTGGTGTAAATACTGACTGTACAGGTTGGGTTCCTCCTACTATAAACTTAGGAGAAAAACCATATTCTGAACAAATTGGTTTCAAACCTTTAGACGATCTTATTGACTCAGTAGATGATCCTAAGGAATTATTTATCGAAGGACTAAAAGAACTTGGCATGGATCCAGATCCATCAAAAGTTACTTTAGAATATAAAGTTTCAAACACAGCTGACTTAAAAGGTGCTAATGAATATATTCAAGCTAATCTAAAAGAAGCTCTTGGAGTAAATGTTGATATCGTTACTCTTGAATGGCCAGTTTTATCAAATGCTATGGATAAAGGAGATTTCCAAATTTCCTACTCTGCATGGTCTACAGATTATGACGATCCTTACGCAATGTTAAGTATGTTCTTAACAGATGCAGGAGTTATAACTACTAACTGGTCAAATCCTGAATATGACAAATTAGTCAAAGAAGCTTCTGAAACAACTGATACAAAAGAAGCTGCTGAAAAATATGGAGAAGCTGAAAAAATATTAATTGAAGAATCTCCTGTTATTCCAATCGCAAATGTAACTCACCACAAATTTAGATATGATTATCTAAAAGGACTTCCGGTATCAGAATTAGACACAACTGGGCTTAGATATGTTTACACTTCAGGTAGAAACTAAATAATTAAAATTAAGGGGGCCTAAGTTGCCCCCATATTACACTAAAAGGAGATGAATGAAGTGTTAAAATATATTGGTAAAAGGTTAATTTATATGATTATTACTTTATTTATAATTACTACAATAACCTTTTATATGATGCACAGCATCCAAGGCGATCCTCTTACTGCAATGGGAAGGACACTGCCAGAACAAACAAGAGAAAATTACAAAAAGAAATATGGTCTAGATAAACCAACTTCTGAACAATATAAAATATTCTTAAAAAATGCAGTTGTAAATCATGATTTAGGATCTTCTTATAAATATCCAGGTAGAGAAGTTACTACAACAATTAAAGAAACTGCTCCTGTATCTGGAAGAATAGGTGGTCAAGCTATGCTTATAGGATTAGTTATAGGTCTTGTACTAGGAATAGTAGCCGCTTTAAATCGTTCTAGATTACCTGACAGTATTATAAGAGTTGTTGCAATACTTGGAATTACAATACCTGTTTTTATAATGGGTGCTCTGTTACAGTACTTTTTTGCTGCCAAACTTAGATGGTTCCCAACTTCCGGTTGGGGTGGTGGAAGTTTTAAAAACACAGTTCTTCCATCAATCGCTATGTGCTTTGGATCAATAGCTACATATGCCAGATATATGAGAAGTAATGTACTAGAAGTTTTAAATCAAGATTATATACTCACAGCACAAGCTAAAGGTGTTTCTAGATTTAACATAATAAGAAAACATGTGCTTAGAAATGCAATTTTACCTGTTATAACAATAATTGGTCCACAAATTGTAGGTATTTTTATAGGTTCTTTCATCATTGAAAATATGTTTAGTATACCGGGACTAGGCTTTTATTTTGTAAGTTCTATTCAAAATAGAGATTATCCTATGATTATTGGAAATACAATTTTCTATGCATTTTTATTCTTAGTAATTCAACTTGTAGTAGACATCGTTTACGGATTAGTAGATCCACGAATTAAATTCACGGAGTAATATTATGGAAAATACAAAACATACTTTAAATAGAGATGACTTTAAAAAAATTTCAAATGAAGAAAAAAATTCCGAATTTATAGGACGTCCAGTGGTAACCTATTGGTCTGATGCGTGGAGAAGATTTAAGAAAAATAAATTAGCTTTATTTTCACTTGCTTTATTAGGTATTATAACTATTCTCGTTATTGTCGGCCCATATATCAATAGTTACGAATTTGACCAAGTTGTTGGTATAAGTAATACTAAGCCTAATTCAGAATTTTGGTTTGGAACTGACGATATTGGACGTGATATATTCACAAGGTTATGGAAAGGTGGACGTGTTTCTATTGTAATAGGAATTGTAGGTGCATTAATAGGAACTATTGTAGGTGGAATTTATGGTGCCATATCCGGTTATTTTGGTGGCAAAGTTGACACCATAATGATGAGAATTGTTGAAATACTATATTCAATTCCCTACTTACTTCTTGTAATCATAATTAGACTTGCAATCAAAGACACAGGTTATGGAGCCTTAATACTAGCTATGACTATCACAGGATGGTGTGGTCTTGCAAGACTTGTTAGAGGTCAAATTCTATCTTTAAAAGAGCAAGACTTTGTCCTTGCAGCTAAAGCTCTTGGTGTTTCAGATAAAGATATTATATTAAAGCATTTGCTACCCAACACTTTAAATGTAATTTTAGTTTCAATTTCTTTTGATGTTCCAGGTTACATTTTTAGTGAAGCATTCTTGAGTTATCTAGGACTTGGAGTACAACCCCCTAATACTTCTTGGGGTGCTATGGCGGCAGCTGCACAAACTAAATTTTTATTTTATCCTTACCAATTATTTTTCCCTGGACTTTTAATCGCAATAACTATGCTATGCTTTACATTAATTGGTGACGGATTAAGGGACGCACTAGATCCAAGTTTAAGAGATTAAGGAGGTAATTATGACTAATATAAACGATGAAAAAAAAGTTTTAGATGTTCAAAATCTCCATGTATCTTTTAACACTTATCTTGGAGAGGTAAAAGCAGTTAGAGGAATTTCTTTCGACCTTAAAGAGAAAGAAACTCTCGCACTTGTTGGAGAAAGTGGATGTGGCAAAACAGTTTGTTCAAAAGCTATTTTACAAATTCTTCCTAAACACACTTCTGAAATAAAAGAAGGTTCTAAAATATTTTTTAATGGCGAAGATGTTTTAAAAATGAAAAAAAATAGACTTAAAGATTATAGAGGATCTGATGTTTCTATGATATTTCAAGATCCTATGACATCATTAAATCCAACAACAAAAATAGGCAAACAAATTACAGAATCCCTTCTTCTTCATACTGACATGAATAAACAAGAAGCCAATGAAGAAGCTATAAAATTATTAGAACTTGTAAATATTCCAAACCCAAAAGAAAGAATTAATCAATACCCCTTTGAACTTTCTGGAGGACTTAGACAACGTGTTATGATTGCCATCGCCCTAGCTTGTAATCCAAAAATTCTACTTGCTGACGAACCTACAACTGCCCTTGATGTTACTGTCCAAGCACAAATACTTGAACTCCTTTCTGAACTAAAGGAAAAGAAAAATACTGCAATAGTATTGGTAACTCATGATCTCGGTGTTGTTGCGGATTTTGCAGACAGGATTCTTATAATGTATGCTGGAGAAGTTATGGAAGAAGGAAAAGTTAGAGAAATATTTAAAACTCCAAATCACCCTTACACTGAAGCACTTTTAAAATCAGTTCCAAGGCTCGACACTGAGTCCAAAGAAGAACTTTATTCTTTGGGAGGAACACCACCTGATTTACTTTTAGAAATAAAAGGATGTCCCTTTGCCGACAGATGCAAGTATGCAATGAAAATTTGTAGAAAACAAAAACCAGAAAAAACTTTAATTTCACCAACGCACAGATCTTATTGTTGGAGAAATCATCCTTACGCAAAAGAAGCTCAAGAAGATTTAGGGGGTGAACTATGAATAATAAAGAAGTTTTGATAAAAGTTGATCATCTTGAAAAGAAATTTAATATTGGAAAAAATAAAAAATTAACGGCAGTGGATAATGTAAGTTTTGATATATATAAAACTGAAACCCTTGGTCTTGTTGGTGAAAGTGGCTGTGGAAAAACAACTTGTGGAAGAACGATCATTGGTCTTCATAAAAAAACTGGCGGAAGTGTTTATTATGATGGAGTCGAAGTTTCTGAAATCAAATCTAAAAAAGATTTAAAAAAATTTAAGAAAAAAGCCCAAATAATTTTTCAAGACCCCTACTCTTCTCTAGATCCACGTATGACTATTGGAGATATAATAGCTGAAGGTATGAGAGTTCACTTCCCCGAAAAAACAGAAAAAGAAATACACAACAAAGTTTCCGAACTTTTAAAGATGGTCGGCCTTAATGCAGAACATGGTGCAAGATTTCCAAGAGAACTATCTGGTGGTCAAAGACAACGTATAGGCATAGCTAGAGCTCTTGCAGTTGAACCTGAATTTATAGTTTGCGATGAACCTATATCTGCACTTGATGTTTCTATACAGGCACAAGTAGTAAATCTACTTATAAAATTGCAGAGAGAATTAGGTCTTACCTATTTATTTATTTCACATGACCTATCAATGGTAAAACACATATCAGATAGAATTGGAGTAATGTATTTAGGATCAATTGTGGAACTTGCTGACAAAGAAAATATATATGAAAATCCACTTCATCCTTATACACAAGCACTTATTTCAGTTATACCAATTCCCGATCCTGATGCTGGAATAAAAAATAGAACTCCACTTAAAGGTGAAATTCCTTCCCCTATCGATTTACCAGTCGGTTGTAAATTTCAATCAAGATGCGAAAAATGTTTTGAAAAATGTCGTAAAATTGAACCTGAATTAAGAGAAGTAAAACCAGGACATTTCGTTGCTTGCCATTTATACGATTAATTTAATTTAGGATCTAAGAAAAGTGACTCTATTACAATATAAGGTCACTTTTTATTTTGTTGAGAAAATAAAGAGATACTACTAGAAAATCTAATAGTATCTAAAATTTATTTATTATATTTTTTCTTTAAAAAATCTTTTGCAACTTGTGGAAATAAAGCATAAGTTAATACATCTTCTTCGCTCTTTGCAAGATCTCCAATTTCTTGTTTGTATTTATCAAGAGCTGGATCAAGATGATTTGCAGGCCTATCCGTAATAACCTCTGCATCTTTTATAATTGATTTTCTAAATTCAGAATCAACTTCAACTGGACTCTTTCCATAGTTTCCCTTTAAATAGTCCTTAATTTCATTTGGAACCATTTTATATCTACTTCCCGTCATGACATTGAAAGAAGCTTGTGTCCCCACCATTTGACTCATTGGTGTAACAAGTGGTGGATAACCCATATCTTTTCTAACATTTGGCACCTCTGCAAGAACTTTATCAAATAAATGCTCTTGTTTTGCTGCAGAAAGTTGAGAATTTAAGTTTGAAAGCATACCACCTGGCACTTGATAAATAAGTCCCTTTGGATCAACTTGCATCATTTTAACTCTCATTGTCCCATTATTTAAATATTTATTTTTAACTTCTTGGAAGTATGGAGCAATTTCATTTAAAATATCTAGATTGAGGTCTACTTTATATCCTGCTTCTCTTAAAATAATGGCAAGAGTTTCCGTTGGCGGTTGACTTGTGCCACCTGAAAATGGTGAAAGAGCCGTATCTAAAATATTTGCGCCCTTTTCAACACCTTTTAAATAAGTCATAGACCCACAACCTGTAGTTTCATGTGTGTGAAGTTCTATTGGAATATCTATTTCTTTTCTCAATGATTTAACTAAATCTCTTGAGCTATAAGGAGTTAAAATACCCGCCATATCTTTTATTGCAATAGAGTCCGCTCCCATATCTTGAATCTTTTTTGCAAGATCAGTAAAATATTTTATTGTATGAACTTTAGAAGTAGTATAACAAATTGCAACTTGTGCTTCTGCCCCAGCTTTTTTAGTAGCTTTAAGCGCTATTTCTACATTTCTCATATCATTAAGTGCATCAAAAATTCTTACAATATCAACACCATTTTTCACAGAAAGCTCTACAAACTTTTCTACTACATCATCTGGATAATTTTTATATCCCAAAAGATTTTGACCTCTTAAAAGCATTTGTGTTTTTGTATTCTTTAAATGAGATTTTATATTTCTAATTCTTTGCCAAGGATCTTCGTCTAAATATCTTATGCAAGAATCAAAAGTAGCCCCTCCCCAACATTCAAGTGCTCTATATCCAACTTTATCAAGTTTATCTAGGGCAGGTTCCATATCTTTATAGGTCATCCTAGTTGCCATAAGTGATTGATGTGCATCTCGAAGAACAGTATCAACAAAATCTATCTTTTTCATAACTCCTCCAGAATATACAAATATTTTATTAATAAATTTATTCCTACTTATTTTAGTATAACATAACTTTTTAAAATTTTTTCATATAAGAAAACTATTTCTGATAAATTATATTTATTCCCTTGTAAAGTATTTTAACTATTTTTTAACTTTACAAATTACCACATTTCTAGTATAATGCTATCGGCTTATAAATTATCGCGGCGAAAATTTATAGGAGTTTGATAAAAATGGCAAAAATGATGGATCCAAAGTTCAAGCAATCAAGAAGACTTGGACTAAATGTATGTGGTCACCCAAAGGCTATGAAAAAAGCTACAAGGGGTACTGCAAGAAGCGATAAAAAACTTACTGAATATGGTAAGCAACTTTTAGAAAAACAAAGACTTAGAGCATATTATGGTGTTCTTGAAAAACAATTTGTTAATCTATTTAAAGAAGCTCAAAGAACTCAAGGCCAAACTGGTCCTAATCTTGTAACATTCCTTGAAAGACGTCTTGATAGCTTATGTTACAGAATGGGCTTTGCATCTTCAATTAGACAAGCTAGACAAATGGTTACTCACGGTCATTTAACTGTAAATGGAAAAAAAGTTAATATTCCATCTTATAGATGTGAAGCTGGTGATGTAATTGCACTTTCTACTAAAGGAAGAAAAGTTGAATTATTTAAAGAAAATTACAACACTAATCTTGTTGTAAATTATCCTTATATCTCTAAGGATGAAGACTTTAAAGCAACTTTAGTTTCTCTACCAAATAGAGAAGATGTTCCAATAGAAATTGAAGACCAATTAATCGTTGAATTTTATTCAAAGAATATGTAATGAAAACGAAAAAGACCCTTTCTGGGGTCTTTTTTTGGTTCTATGTTTTATTATTATACTTCATTTGAAATAGTATTTAAAATATTTAATTCTTCTTTTCTATACCCTAATAAGAAAAGATCACTATATATTCTGTCCATAAGTTTTAAAAATTCATCTTTATTTTTCTTAGAAAAAAATATAATAGTTACATTCAAATTATTCCCTTCTTTAGAATATACTTTGGATTTATTTATTTTTAATTCTTCTCTTAACTTTCTTAAAACATATTCATCTTTTGTATCTAAAAAAGCATAGGATACTTTAAAAGGATTTACAACTTTTAATTCTAACAAAAAATTATCCATAATAAATCACCTCATAAAAAATAAAATCTTTATAATTTACATAAAAAATTTAATTTAAATACTAAAGAAAAATAAGCCGAAGAAATTTATCCATGCGACTTATTTTTTATAAATTTTTTATTTTATAAATTGACTTAAAAATATTATCACAATAACAACTGGTGATATATATTTTATACTTACATTCATCCAAGTTCTAATAAATTTATTTTTTATATTTGCTGCTTCAAATACATTTTCCATTTTCCATGCTCTTGCTGAGAATAGTGCAATTAATAGACATCCAATAACCAAAATATAATTACTTTCTAAATTATCTATAAATGCAAATGCTGGATCGATAAAAATTGAAATAGCTGCTATTATAATTATTATAATATTTGCAAAAATAAGTGCCTTTACTCTTTCAAGTTTAAATCTTTCCATAAATTGCCCTACAATTGCTTCTAATACTCCAACTGACGATGTAAAAGCTGCTATATAAAAACCAAAATAAAATAATACAGACAAAATTCTTCCAAAAGGTACAACATTAAATGCAAGTGGAAGAGTTAAAAATGTAAGTCCTACCCCTTCTCCTGGTGTAAGACCAGTTGCAAAAACTATTGGCAAAATCATAAGTCCTGATAAAATTCCTGCAAATACAAGTGCAATGCAAATTACAGAAGAGTCTTTAAATATATTTTCATTTTTTTCTTTAATATAAGATCCAAATACCATAGATCCCAGCATGGCAAGTCCAAGAGCAAAAAAAGCTTGACCTAGACAAATTATGATTGAATTTAATGAAAATTTAGAAGGGTCTGGTTTAAATAAAAATTCAATTCCATCCTTTGCTCCAGGAAGTCTAAGTCCAAATATTATTATTACAATCATTATTACAAATAAAATCGGAATTAAAATTTTTGAAACCCTTTCTATACCCTTTTGTACTCCTAAAATAATTACAGCATCATTCAATATAAAATTAATTAAGAAAAATAAAAATACAATTGGTTTATTTGCGTTAAAACCATCAAAATAAGCTTGAATCCCTTCACTAGTAAGTCCAATAAAATCACCAGAAAAAGCACCTCCAATATATTTTATAATCCATGCATATATAACTGATGTGTAACCAACAATTATTAGTGCTGCCACTGTGTGAAGATATCCTGCTAGATACCACTTAGTATTAGGCTTTAGAACTTTATAAGCGTCTATCGCAGCATTACCAGTAGCATAACCTATCGTAACTTCACAAGTCATAAGAGGAATTCCTATAACTAAAATAATTAAAATATATAAAAATATAAAAATTGCTCCACCATTTTCTCCAACTACATATGGAAACCTCCATAAAGTTCCTATACCAAGAGCGAGTCCAATGGCAACCATAATAAATCCAATTATCGATGAAAATCCTTCATTTTGTTTTGACATATGTTACCTCCTTTTTTTATATTACTAAAAATATTATCACAAAATTCCTTTTTTTTAAATAGATAAAGTAATCTAATCCTATATTTTATGTTTCTTAAACTTAAATATTTTTAAAAAATACTAATTCAATTCATGATATAATTTATTTAGGTGATAATATGAAAAAAGATATTGAATATGTAAAACTTGTAAGTTCAACTAATAAGCTTATATTTGACGAAGTCTGTGCTTTTTTAGAGGACAATAAAATACCTTATTTTGTAAAAGACGAAGGTGATTTTATGAGAATTATTTCAGGTTTTTCGATTTATGAAAAAGGAATATACGTTTCTGAAAAAGATTTTGAAAGTGCAAATGAACTTTTAGTTTATTTTATGAAAGATAATGAAGATACAGATGGATTAAATTTTGATTAGAAAAATCCCTGATTTTAAATAATCATTAATAAAGATTACTTAAAAGCAGGGATTTATTGTTAATAATATTTTTCGTTTATATAATGGTCTATTATTGATGTCTTCATTTCATCTTCAAAAACACTTTCCTTCTTTAAAATTTCTAAAAGCCAAGGTGCTTTTGAATGAAATATTGCTTCTTTCTTATCTTCCAATACTATCTCGTAAAGTTCATTTCTAAGAGATTTCGATTCACAATTGATAAAATAAGCCCTTACATTTTTAAAATCCTGTATATATAAAATGTCTAAGACCGATTCATCTTTTAAATCATAATATTTATTTGTTAAATTTAAATAATAATTATAATATTTTGAATGTTTTTTCGTATTTTTTACATCTTTAGAAAGAGATCTGTAATATTTCGCCATTACATTATAATATTGATAGTTATACATTCCCTTTTCATAAGAATCCACTTTTATATAGGGCTTTGCATTTCTAATTGCAAAGTAATCAAAATTTTTCTGCAAAAATTCTCTCTTTGAAAGATCTCCATTAGTATATTGCATAATTAAATAAGACCTATGTTCAAAAAAATCTTCAAAAAGTCCTTTCCTTCTTTTAAACTCCACAAGGCACCATTAAATTACACTTAGAAACACTGGGATTATCATTGCAATTACAAGTATAATCGCAATAATTCTAGCAATAAGTTTTCTATCCACAATTAACACCTTATTTATAAGTTACTTCTAAAGAGTGATCTCTTAGGGATTCTGGCATATCTTCTTTTACATAATCAACATTTATATAAATTTCTTTATTTTCAGCATCAGGAATTTTAGAAATTTTATTATAAAGATGTTCTAAATCTTCAACATTAAGTGAAAGTACTTTGTAAATTCCGTCAACATAAATTTTGTGTAGATCATAGTCCATTGCAAGAAGTCCACAAATAAAACCATAAAAGCTATCAATGGAATTTAATCTATATTCAGTTGCATTAATAAGTCTTACATTGTAATCTAAACTAAAAATATGGTCGTCATCAACTTCAACAAAGGCAATATTTCCATCACCATTTTTCATATCTTCATTTGCACTGTCAATTAACCATCTTGTCTTTCCAGCGCCTTTACTTCCTAAAATATACTTTATCATAGTATTTCTCCTTTCACTAGATCACCCTGAGTGTATCCATTTTCTTGCATTTTCATAACTATTTCATCTCTAATTTTCCACCATGAAGTATTCCAATTACAAAAAAGAGAATTTTCATAAGGTGCTCTTCCTATTATTCTTTCTACTATTATATCATCTTTGAGATTTCTTAAAAAGAGTATAACTTTATTCTCATAATCTTTTAAAGAAATTGGTTTTATTTCCTCTTTTTCATACATATCTCCAAGAGCAGTGTCTTTTAAAATATAAAGAGCGTGAATCTTTACTTCATCAATATCAAGAACATTTAAAATCTTCGCACACTCAACAATATCTAAGTTATCGTCCCAAGGAAGGCCTATTATAATGTGAGTGCAGACATTAATATTTCTTTTTTTTAATTTTAAAACTGCATCAATAAATTCCGAAAGGCCATGACCTCTATTTAACTTTTTTAAACTGTGATAATTTGGAGTTTGGAGTCCAATTTCAACTGTCACAAAATATTCTTTACTTAACTCTTCCAAATAATCTAAATGTCTTTGTGGAAGATAGTCTGGTCTTGTAGAAATGCTCACACCAACAACATCTTCTATAAGGGATTCTTCTATCACTTTTTTAAAATCATCAAATTCCATATAAGTATTTGTAAAATTTTGAAAATAAGCAATATATTTATTGGCCTTGTATTTCTTTTTTATATGCTCCTTATTTTGTAAAAGTTGCTCTCTTACACTTCCATTATTATTTTCAAAGCTTCCGCCTTCTTCTCCACAAAAAATACATCCACCAAATCCACAAGTTCCATCTCTATTAGGACAAGTTAAATCAAGTTTAACCGGAAGTTTATAGACTTTTTCACCAAATTTTTCTCTTAAAAAGTCAGAATACTTTCTGTAAATCATCTAGAAAATTATTCTTCATCCCCATCATCAAGAAGCTCTTCAAAAGTTTTTGAAACTTTTTCAAATTCTTCTTCTGATTCGATAATATCAAGTTCAACTTCCTCTTCGTCAATTTCTTTATATTTGTAGATAAATACATCTTCGCCATCTTCTTCATCTTCAGGAAGAAGAGCAATGTATTCCTCATTTTCACATTCAAAAATTCCAAGAACTATGCACACCATTTCACTGTCATCATCAAGTGTAAGTGTAATAGTTTGATAACCTTCTTCTTCATGTTCGTGATCTAATCCACATTCACAATTTTCGTCGTGTTCATGTAATTTTTTTTCTTCGTTATTCATAATTCCTCCAAAATTTATTTTAAATTTTCTAATATTTTAATTAAAAATTCAAATGTCCTTTTTGTAGATGATATTGAAAGATGTTCTCCAGGTGCGTGAACTCCCGCCATATTTGGTCCTATGGAAAGCATATCTATATCACCAATAGTTTCTACAAAAATACCACATTCAAGGCCTGCATGAATTGCTTCTAATTTAAATTCCTTTCCGCTCACTTCCTTGTAAGCTTCTTTTGCAACATCTCTTAAAGGAGAGTTTTCTTTGTATTCCCATGCAGGATATTTTGTAATTATTTCAAAATCTGCACCAAGATTTTTTGTTGCAATTTTATTAATTTCTCCGACATATTCTTTTGCAGAAGAAACAGATGATCTAATATTTGAAATAATATTTACAGAATCTTTAACATTTTCAATTACTCCAACATTTACAGAAGTTTCAACTAAGCCATGTATGTTCTTACTCATGCTTATTACCCCATTTGGAAGTAAATTTAAAAGGTTCACAATATTATTTTTTAATTCATCAGAAAAAGCTTTGTCAAAAGAATCTCTTGATTTTTCAAAATTAAGTCTAACATCAGGATCAACTTTTCCAATTTCTGTGACAAAATCTGAATTTAATTCTACAATTATATCTTGAATTTCTTTTATATCTTCTTCATTTACAGCTATAATAGCTCTTGAATATCTTGGGATAGCATTTGGCTTTGCTCCACCTTCAATTTCTATTAAATCAGCATCAACTTTTTCAAAAATCTTGTAAAGACTTCTACCCAAAAGTTTTATAGCATTTCCAAGTCCAACTTGAATTTCTTGACCAGAATGTCCGCCCTTTAATCCATTTACAATTATCTCATAAAAACTCTTATTTTTATTTAAATTTTTGTAATCTTTTTTTAAAATTATTTTATCTCTTTCTGCACCTGCGCAGGAAATACATCCCACTCCTTCTGTCTCAGAGTCAACATTTAAAAGTCTATTTGAAGTAACCATTCCCTTTCCAAGATTTGCTGCTCCAGTCATTCCACTTTCTTCGTTTACTGTAAAAAGAGCTTCAATTTTTGGATGTTTATATTCATCTGATTCCAAAATTGCAAGAATCATGGCAACAGCAATCCCATTATCTGCACCAAGAGTTGTTTCTTTTGCAATTATATTGTCGCCTTCAATTTCATATTTTATAGGATCCTTTGAAAAATTAATTTGACATTCAGGAGTTTTTTCACAAACCATGTCCATGTGTCCTTGTAAAATTACACTATCCACACTTTCATAGTCTTTTGTTGCTTCTTTAATTATAACAACATTTCCAATCTCATCTGTCTTATATTCTAGATTATGTTCCTTTGCAAAATTAATTAAATACTCTCTAATTTTTTCCTCTTCACAAGAACATCTAGGGATTTTTGTCAATTTATCAAAGTAATAAAAAGTTCTATTCTCTAATAAAGAATTTGTTTCTTTCATTTAAACCTCCTAGGTCTATTATACATAAGTCAGAAGAATATTTATAGTTTAAAAAGTATAATTATCTTTAAATATTTTCAATATCTTTTCTTCACTTGTTGCATCACTTTTTCCTATTTCTAAAAGCACAGAATTAAATTTTTTAATGGACTTGTCTAACAAAAAGTCAGCAGAAGGCTTTTCTCTAAACTCATCAATTACAATTGAAAGTATTTCATTTTCCAGTCTTTCGCAGGATTCTTTGTCTAACTTTTTATCTTCAAAAAGTTTATATAAACAAGAAGTATAATCATATCTTACAAAAATTATAAATTCTGTAAAAATTTCTCCATAGGATTCTTGAGAGATTAACTTTATCATTTTAAATAGAATATTCCATTCTAAATCATTATTTAAAACTTTTCCCAAGATTTCTGTTATTCCCTTTGAGAAAGAGTCATAATATTTTGGATTATTTCTAAAAACTATGTACTCTTCAACATCCATCTCATTCCCAGAAACTGAGTTAATTTTATTTATTAAATCAATAAAATTTTCACCATAACTCAAATCTTTGTTCTTAGAAGATTTCATAAATAAAAAATCAACAACTACATCTGTTATTGTCTTAATATTAATAAATAATCCCAACTCATCGTGAATTTTTCTAGAGAAAACATCATGAAGAATCTTTGAAAGCAATGCTTTTAGTTGACTCTCTGCAGAAATAACTTCAGAAGCATCTTGTTTTTTCACGTGATCATATAGAATCATAAGTTGTTTATCTATCATTTTTAGATTATCATTTATAGAATTCATTATTTCCCTAAAAAATCCTTCTGTAATTATATAATTGTAATTTTTGTAGAGAAGTTTGTGATCAATTTCTCCCCAAAACACATTTACAAAAGACTTTATCTGAAGTTCGAAACAATAAATAAATGATCCAGTATCATACTCTCCATCAAGTTTATACATTGTGAAACCATTTGCAAGAGTTTGAGGCTGAGGATCATCTAGTTTAAGTCTTATCTTTTTATTTTTATTTGACTTATAATATCCTCTTTCAGCCTTTATAGTAAAATCTTCTATAATTTTTTTGTATAAATCTTCTTCATCTTTTATAAAGCGGCACTCAATTCTTATTCCAACAAGATCCTGAATTTGTTTGAACCCGCGAACGGGGTCAGGAAATCTCATAAAAAAATTTCTCCTAATTAATTTTTCCCTTAGAGATTCCTGAGTTTTCATTCTTGTAGTTATATTAGTAAATCTGTCATCATTTTCTAGTAATTCAGAAAAATATTTTTTAAGCTCTTTATTAACTCCGGCAAGTTCTATCTTGTGATAATCAAAAAGATTCATTACATCATCGATGTAATCAAAAAGCTCAAGTTTCATATTTCACCTATACATTCATTTTGACATCATATTTTTCTTTTAATTCTTCAATTTTTTTGTTGTAAAGATCTTGTTCTTTTTGTCTTTTAAGTTGAGAAAAAATCTTGTCTTTTACTTCATCAAATTCTAAATCTCTACCTTCATTTTTTTCATTTATTTTTATAATGTGATAACCAAATTGTGTTTTTACAGGTTCAGTTACAGTTCCAACTTCATTTTCAAAAACTGCATCTTCAAACTCTTTTACCATTTGACCTCTAGTAAAAGTGCCAAGATCTCCACCCTTTTCCTTTGAAGGGCAAGTTGAGTTTTTCTTAGCAAGAGTTTCAAAGTCTTCCCCATCTTTTACTTTTTCATAAATTTCTCTTGCCTTATCTTCTTCACTAACTAAAATATGAGAAGCATTTGCACTTTCTTTTTCTTTAAAAGCTTCTTTATTTTCTTCATAGAATTTTTTTACTTCATCTTCTGTAACATCAACAGTTGCAAGAAGTTTTCCAAGAGCATAATTTTTTAACATACTTTCCTTAGTTTTCTCAACAACTTGTAAAAATTCTTCGTCTTTATCCATTCCTTTAGCAATAGCATCCTCGTATAAAAGAGCTTGATAAATAAGTTCGTTTATAATTTCTTTATTCATATCTTCGCCAGCAAAATATTGTTTTATTTGTGGATTTAGAGAATCTAAAAATAAATTATAATCAACACCTGTGATTTCTTTGCCATTTACTGTCGCTAAAATTTTATCTTTATCCATAACTAATACCTCCATTTATACTTAAATAATTCAAATTTTCTATAACTCATGTTACCATCTCAAAAAAATTTTTTCAACTAATTAACATTAGCCCATATTCTAGCATACATCTCACTACTATCCTCATTTCTGAAGAAAAAATAAAATTCATCCTTTTCTAAATAAACATCAATAACAACTCTATCACCTAAGACTAATTCTTTCATATAATTTATATTTATTTCAGAAAATTTTATTTCAGAGTAAATTTCTGGCAATGATTCAAATAAAAGTTCCGCATAGATACTGTTGTTAACGTGATTATTTATGTCTATATCCCTTTTCATTATTTTGTAATTAGCTTCATTAAGTACTTTCTCATCTTTTTTTAAATTTATTCTTTTTATTTTTTCAAAATATTTTTCTTCCTTTATTCCAAATCTTTCTGCAAAATACTCAGGTATTACAACAGGTTTTCTCTTGTTCAAGTCTATTAACAAAAAAATAGATGAAGCGTATGCAATTTTTTCATCATCTAAATACATTTCAAATTCACGCTCTGCATTTAACCCTTTAAATCCACTTGCCCAAGTTTTCACTTTTATTTTGTCAAAGACTTTTGGATATTTTAAAATCTTTATTCTCCACTTATAAATCATCCATGTATAATTATTTTCCATTAACTCCCTACTTGAAAGCCCAACTGAAAGTGAATGCAAATTAGAAGTTTCAATAAAATAATTAATTATATTTTTTAAAGTCAGTTCCCCATTCTTACATAGAAAATCGTAAACTGTAAATTCTTTTTCGTAAATCATAATACCTCCAAATTTAATTTTATCATAAAAAGTTTAATTTGATTTTTATAAAAAATTTTACATAAATATCATGTCTTTCAAAAAGTTTACTTTAAATTACCATTATGATAAAATCACTTAAAGAGATAAAAATTATTTAAGCGCCTGAGCCCAAGTGGCTGACGAGGTATAGAGTCATCGAATTTCGGCGGATGCTCTAGAGGTTTCACAGCCTAAGCATTTTACAAAAAGTAAAAGAAATTTTACAACAAAATAAATGCAGTGAATCTCTAATAAATTTGGAGGTAGAAATATGTGCGGAATAGTAGGCTATATTGGAAAAAATAACGCACCTAAATTGGTGCTAGAAGGTTTAAAAAAATTAGAATATAGAGGTTACGACTCTGCGGGACTTTCCTTTGTAAGTGAGAATAAATTAAAAACTTTTAAAAAGAAGGGACGCATAAAAAATTTAGAAGATTCCTTTAATTTAGATGATTTTCATTCTAATATTTGCATTGGCCACACTAGATGGGCAACTCATGGAGAACCAAGTGAAATAAATGCTCATCCTCATTTATCAAGTGACGGAAAAATTTCTGTTGTTCACAATGGAATAATTGAAAATTATCTTGAACTTAGAAACAATTTAATTGACAAAGGATACAATTTTCTTTCACAAACTGATACAGAGGTAATACCAAATGTAATTTCTTATAATTACGATGAAGATATTTTAGAAGCTGTCTTTAAATCCACAAAAGTTTTAAGAGGAGCATACAGTCTTGGAATAATTGACGAAAATGAACCCAATAGGCTAATTGCTGTTAGAAATTCTTCTCCTCTTCTCTTTGCAATTTGTGAAGATGGTTATTTCATTGCAAGCGACATAACTTCTGTAATCGAACACACAAATAAAGTTATTTATTTAGAAGATGGCGATACTTTAGATATGAGATTGAATTCTTACACAATATATGATAAAAATCACAAAAAAGTAGAAAGAGAAGTAACTGAAGTTAAAATTTCTCCCGATGCTGCTTCAAAGGAAGATTACGATCATTTTTTAATTAAAGAAATTCACGAACAACCTCGTGTTTTAAAAGATGTTATTTCCATTAAACATAAAGATTATAAAGTCGATCTTCCATCTGAAGGAAGTTTTTCACTTGAAGAATTAAAAGACATAAATAAAATATATGTAACTGCCTGTGGAACTGCTTTTCATGCTGGAGAAGCTGGCAAATTTGCAATTGAAAAACTTGCAAAAATTCCTGTAATTTCTGAAATTGCATCGGAGTTTAGATATAAGAATATGTTTTTAGATGACAAATCTCTAGTTATTTTTGTATCTCAATCTGGTGAAACAGCAGACACATTAGCTGCACTTAAAGAAGCAAAACGCTGTGGAGCAAAAACTCTTGCAGTTACAAATGTTGTTGGCTCAACTATTTCTAGAGAAGCAGACAAGGTAATCTATTGTTATGCAGGTCCAGAAATTTCTGTTGCATCAACTAAGGCTTACACAACTCAAATTATTTCACTTTACTTCTTGGCAATGGACATCGCTCTTAAATTAAATAAAATTTCAGAAAATGAAGTAAAAGAAATCATTGAAAATATGGAAAAAATTCCTTCACAAATAGAAGAAATTTTAAAACATAAAGATGAATTTGAAAATATTGCATATTCAATTAAAGATGCCAAATCAATTTTTTACACAGGTAGATCACTTGATTTTATAACAGCAAAAGAAGGAGCTTTGAAGTTAAAAGAAATTTCTTATATTCACACTGAAGCCTTCCCTTCTGGTGAATTAAAACACGGATCAATTGCCCTCATAGAAGAAGGTACACCTGTTGTTTCTGTTGCTACTCAAGAATCCATTCTAGAAAAGACTATTTCAAACAATCAGGAACTAATTGCTAGGGGTGCAATAGTTATTTCAATAACAGAAGAAAAAAATAAATTTGTAAATGATTCTTGCGATGTTGTAATTGAAATACCAAACACAATTGATCTTTTGACTCCACTTCTTGCCGTAATACCTGAGCAATTACTTGCTTATTACTCTTCAGTTCTTTTAGGAAATGATGTAGACAAACCTAGAAATCTAGCAAAATCAGTAACTGTTGAATAATGAATTTAAAGCTGCCTATGGGCGGCTTTTTTGTTTTTATCAAAAATTTTTAGGGTATATATTTTTTAAATGGAGTTGAATTTTAAATGACTGAATACATATATTTGACAATATCTTTTGTAGCACTTTATTTTTCCTATTTGTTCACACTAATAGAAAATGCCTACCTGACTCTTAGCCCTGCTAAAATTTCTAAACTTGAAGATTTAGAAATAGAAAATCTATCTATAATAAAAAAACTTGTGGAAAAAGAAAATATTTTTTCTTCAATGCTTATTCTAGATTATTTTTGTAATTCTTTAGTTGTAATTTTTATGTCATTATTTTTCTTTAATAAGTGGAATTACCTTGGAATAATTATTGGAATAATAATTTCAACAATTATAGTAATACTTTTTGGAGAAAGTTTGCCACGAACTTTAGGAAAAAATAATTATGAAAAAATTGTGCCAAAATATGCAAAATTTTTACAATTTCTTATTATCTTTATAAGACCTCTTTCAATGTTTATAACTTTTTTATCTCAAAATATAATTAAAATTGCAACAAAAGAAAAAACTTACAAAGATTCAATCATAACAGAAGATGATTTAATAGACGCAATGGATCTTGGAATTGAAGAAGGGATAATAAATAAAAATGAGTCTATAATGATTCAAAATGTTATTGGATTTAAGGACAATTATGCAAAGGACATAATGACTCCACGAACTGACATAATTGCCATTGATATAGAAGACGATTATGCTGAGATTTTTGAAAAAATTTCTGAATATTCTTATTCACGAATGCCCGTATATGAAGACAGCTTAGATAATATAATTGGAATTTTAAATGTGAAAGATATTTTCCGCATGGACAAATCCAAAACTTTATCAGAAAATAAAGATTATTTTAAAAAACCTTTTTTCACTTTTCAATACAAACCCACAGGTAAACTTTTCAATGAAATGAGGCAAAATAAACTTTCTGTTGCAATTGTAACTGACGAATACGGGGGAACAGAAGGCATGATAACTTTTGAAGACATTATCGAAAAAATTGTTGGACAAATCTCTGACGAATATGACACCGAAGAAGATCAAGACATTGTAAAAGTTGCACAAGACAAATATTTAATTGACGGATCTGTAAATATTGACGAAATAAATATAAGACTTGGGACTGAACTTAAGTGTCATGAATTTGATTCTGTTGGAGGATTTATAATTGAAAAGTTAGACAGATTTCCCAAACCAAATGAAGTTATAGAAATTGATAATCTAAAATTTACTATAATGAAAAGTAAAAAAAATAGAATAGAAAAGATCCTTTTAGAACTTCAAAATAAATAAAAAAATCCCTATTAATTCTTCTGTCAAAGTTTTAATAGGAATTTTTAATAAGCACAAGTTTATAAAAAAATAGAGTAAGCAAAAACTCACTCCATTTAAATTATTACATTCCACTAACTATTTTACCAAAGAAAGATAAGAAAAGTGGATTATAAATATCATCAATTATTACTGCAAAAGATGGATACAATACCCAAGCTATATTGTTATAACCATAAGTGTCCATTACAGCTTTTGTATTTGCAACTGCATTTGGTCCAGAGCCACAACCCCAACCGCAGTTTCCAGCTGCCATTACAGCTGCGCCATAATTTCTTCCAAATAAATTATAAGAAACTAGAATTGTAAATAGTGCAATTAAAATTGCTTGAGTTAACAAAACTATTCCCATTTGTCCTAAATGGCTTAAAAGTTTTGTTATATCTATTGTCATTAAAACTAGTGCAAGATAAAGTTCCAAAAACATATGCTCAATTGCACTTATTTCTGCTACATAAGTATCCTTTCCTCTTTTTTCAATAATATTTCTTGCAATTGCTCCAGCAAATAAACATCCTATAAACTTAGGCATTTCAATTCCAGGGATACTATCAAGTAAGAAATATATAGGCATTCCTAATGCTGAAACTAAAAGAACCATTGCAAAAGCAACAATCATTCTCCCGTCATTTAATGCATGAACTTCATTTTTAAGTTCAGATTCTGGTCTATCATTTGGATCAGCTTTTAAATTATTTTTTCTAATTAAAAATGCTGCAACAGGTCCACCAATTAATGATCCCATAATATTTCCCATAGTTCCTGCTGCAACACCTATTTCCGTTATTCCTTCAGGTGCTCCCCATTTTTCAAAAATAGGTCCAAAGGCAGATGCTGTTCCAACCCCACCAGACATTGCTGCTGAAGAACATTGGAGTGCAAATAATGGATGCATTCCTATTGCCCTTCCAACTAAAACGCCAACAATATCTTGTAAAGTAATCAATAAACAAGCTGCAAAAGCTATGTTAAAAATAAGTTTTCCACCAGCTTTTTTAAATAAAGATGCGGAAAACCCATATCCAACTGTCAAGAAAAATACATTTTGTGCAAGATCTTTCGTAATCTTTGCATCAAAACTAAAGGCTATAAGTCCTGATAATTTTATTATTGCAATAATTACAGAAAATATAAGTCCTGAAACAACTGGTGCAGGTATTGCATACTTTTTAAGAGCAGCTGAGTGACTTACGCACCATCTTCCTGCAAAAATTATCAAAGCTGCTATCCCAAGAGTACACAAATACTCAAACTCAAATGATGCAACTCCTCCATTTTCGCCAGGAGTGTAAGTTCCAAAATAATTTAGTACACTTTCTAGTGTCATAAAAAACCCCCTTAATATAATTAGACATAACTTCATATTATAATTATAAGTATCGTCTTTATTTACATTATAGCACAGATAATATTATTGTATAAAAACTTTTCTTTAATGAATTACTTTTTTACTTAATTAATAATTATTACATTATTTGCATCTGAAATTTTTCGATGTGGAATTAAATAATAGAAAAATTCCCTAATCTAAATATTAGGGAACATCTTACAAAATTCTTCAATTTTAAACTTCTACTACTTGAATATTTGAATCTTTCCAACTTGCATCTTTGCCGAGTCTTTCCACAATATCTATCAAAGTTTCATCATCTTCTTGATCTTCTGAAATAGGAATAACTCTCATATCGTAGTTGTGGGGTATACTTTCCACCTCATTTCCAAGATCAACTTTTAACATTACTCTGTTTTTTAAATTTTTAAGTTCGTCGCTGTCTTCTACTTTTATGTACTTTCCATCTCTTCTAGTGTAGAAAAAAATATCTTCGCCATATTTTTCCCTATAATAAATCATATAAGTCTCACAAGAAAATTGAAAACTTCCAAGTGGACTAATGTCAAAAATTACTTTTTTCATTAACTCACCTTGAAAGTATTATAACATAATTATTTAATTTTATATACAAATTAAATATATTTGTAAAATTTCTGTTAAATATTACGCACAATAGATGAAATAACTTCTTCCCTCTTCATTTCATTTTTAGGATTAAATTTTTTATTTGAATCCAAATTTAAATAATTTCCACTTATAGATTTGTTGACAGAATCCTTTGCGTAATTAGAAATATTTTTTTCATCCTCTATTTTTATATTTTTACTTTCCCTTAAATTAAATAAATTAGAAATTACAACTGCATAATCTTCTCTTGTCATGTGAGCTTTGGGCAAAAACTTTCCATCACTTTTCCCCTTCATAAGTCCAAGATCATAAGCCATGTTTACATATTTATTGTCAGTATCTGTAAAATGTTTTACAGAACCTTGTGCACTTCTCTTATACTTTGTTTCATAAGTTTTTACAACAATTTCTGCAAGCTCTTCTCTAGTTATTTCTCCCTTTGCATTTGAAAAAGTATCTTTAGATAAAATCTTTAAATTTTGTGCCTTTAAAAGATCTTCATAAGCCCAAGAACTATAATTTCTAAATACAGTTGCCTTTCCCAAATGAAGTGGACCTGTAAAATTAGAATTATTATCTCCCTTTGCAAATCTAAGTCTAAAACTATATCCGCTTGAAGGTCCAACTAAATTATCAAGTTCACTTTGAGAAATGGAGATATACTTCTTATTATTCTTTTCTGATATATTTTTTATTATTTTTGATTTTTTATTTGAATTTACTACGCTTGTAACTTCGACTTCTATTTGATCATTTTTATTTGCATTTTTAACTTCAAAAGTATAATTTTCCTTTTCTTTTATAGCACTCACATTTAATGGCATTGCAATTTCTTTTGATGCAAAAACACTAAAAGGTAGCATAATTAAAACTATTATAAATATAAATATTTTTTTCATTTTTCACCTCGAGGATTAATAATAACAAAAATCCTTGGAAAAATCTTTAAATTTTATAATTTGTAATAATTTTGTAATCTTTATATTCCCAGATCTCTCATTAATTTTTCTTTTTCAAAATTATTTTTCATTTCTTCATCAATTCTCTTTTTTAAATCCATTGCAACTTTTTTCTTTATATCTTCAGGTAAATTTTTTAGAGCAAAGGGGTAGACAACTTCATTTTCTTTCTCTGCGTGGTTTCGAAGAAGAGTGACATAACTCATCGCACTTGTTATTATATAAAGTTTATTCTTTTCACAACTATATCTTTTAAAATCATCTAAACTCTTCTCAAGTTCTGTCACATAATTTCTAGCCATTTGATGTTCCACAAGCATTCCACCACGCACAACTTTTTCCGCAACTGGTCCCAGATTTTCTAGCATCGCTTTAAATAAAATGTCCTCTTCCTTTTTATGATGTCTTCCGTCTGCATAATTTCTTATAAAAACTATTGCCTTATTAAAAAATTCTTCATCCACATTTCCATTTAAAACTTCAATACATTTTTCTTCCATTTTGTCACAAAAACTAAGTATCTCTTCATGTTCTTTTTCCAAATAATCGATTTCATTTTTTAAAATTTTCATTTTATCACCTACCTAATGACGTAATCTCCATTAATGTTTTCGAAGTTTAATTTTGAATCAACCAAACTTCCTTTAATGAATTCATCGCGAAGTGTCCAATAAATTTCTGGATCAACAAATTTTTGCCAAATTTCTTTGTGCACATCGCTTATTACCCTAAAAATTAATTCATCCTCATCATCTTTAATTATCGTAAGAGCGTGGTCGCAAGGCATTCCATCTAAAAATTTAGAAGTAATAAATTGAAAAACTTCCATGGGGAAATTCCCTGCGTCATAATTTTTCCCAAATTCAAAATATCTTTTCTTTAATTCTTCTAGATCAAAGTCTTTAAGTAGAATTGAAACAGCTTTCGCCAGTCTATTTTCACTTCTATTTACTCTATCATTTAACCAGCCGTGAATGTTGTTTTCATCAATAATATTTTTTAAATCTCCTTTTTCAATAGGAAAATCATTATCAAGTTCTTCCAAAATGTTTTCTTTGTCCTTTGATAAATCTAATAAATAATCTAAAATTTCTTCTTGAAAAATGATTTTATTATACATCATATAGTGTATATGTCCTAAAAATAAACTCATCTTATCCCTCTTTTCTAATAAAATAATAACATTTAGAACAAAAAAATAATGTGACATTTATCACATAATAAAAAATATATTAAAAAAAGCGAGACCTGAGTCTCACTTTCACTTTGTTATTCTGCTTCTGCAATAATTTCTTTGCCTGCATAGTGTCCACAATTAGAACAAACTCTATGAGGTAATTTCATTTCATGGCAGTTAGGACATTCAACTACTGTCGCTTTATTTAATCTGTAAGAAGATGCTCTTCTCTTATTCTTTCTTTGTTTTGACGTTTTTCTCTTTGGTACGGCCATTTTTACACCTCCTCATCTTTAAATAAATCTAATAACTTTCCAAATCTTGGATCTATTTCCTCTTCATTAAGACTATGATCATGCACCTTACAATTACATGGTCCCTCATTTAAATTTTTGCCACATCGTGGACAAAGACCCTTGCAATCTTCACTACACAAATTTTTTCCACCAATAGATGTAATTATTTGGGAGAAAATAATTTCGGAAAGATCTATTGAATCTTCTTCAACTTTAAAATACTCATCTACTGAATCTCTATCATATAAACTTGTATCCTTAAAATTGTAACCCTTGTAATTAGTCTTTTTTTCATTAATAAAAGGTGAAAGACATCTGTCACAAGTTGTCTTAAATTTGTAGGAAATATTTAGACAAAGTTCTAACTCCCCTGTCAAATCATGAATATATCCATTGTACTCTACGGGATAAATGAGATTTAGATCTTCTAAATTTAAATCTGTATCATTATCAGTTAAATTTCCTTCAAAATCTAATCTAACATCGTTAGACGACAAAAAAGAGCTTAGATCTAATTTCATATACTCACCTCAAAAATACATACAAATAATTATAACTTTCAAAAAAGAAATTGTCAATAGAATATTAAAATTTATGCGTTGACAAGTTCCTTAGTATCTCTTGCAATCATAAGCTCTTCATTAGTTGGAATAACAAGAACTTTAATAGAAGAATCGTCAGAAGAAATAAGTTTGTCTTCTCCTCTTACATTATTTCTTTCTGGATCAATTTTAATTCCAAGAGAAGATAAGCCATTTACAATTGATTCTCTCATTTCAACTGAGTTTTCACCAACACCTGCTGTGAATACAATACCGTCTACATGGTCAAGTTCTGTCATGTATGATCCAATATATCCGCGAACCCTTTTTTCAAAAATATCAAGTGCAAGCTTTGCTCTTTCATTTCCTTCATCTCTTGCAGTTTCAATATCTCTAAAGTCACTTGATACTCCAGAAATTCCAAGAACCCCAGATTTTTTATTCATAAGTGTATTTAATTCTTCAGCAGAAAGATTTTCTTTTTCCATTAAAAATGGAAGAATAGCTGGATCTAAATCTCCACATCTAGTTCCCATTGCAAGTCCTTCAAGTGGTGTGAATCCCATTGATGTATCAATTGACTTACCATTTTTAACTGCACAAATACTTGAACCATTCCCAAGGTGACAAGTAATTAAATTAACTTCATTTACATCTTTTCCAAGCATTTCTGCTGCCCTATTTGTGATGTATTTGTGGCTAGTTCCATGGAAACCAAATCTTCTAATTTTATATTTTTCATAATATTCGTAAGGAAGTGCATAGATATAGCTTTCGCGAGGCATAGTTTGATGGAAAGCTGTATCAAATACTGCAACTTGTTTAACATTTGGAAGAAGTCTTTGACAAGCTTTAATTCCCATAATATTCGGTGGATTGTGAAGAGGAGCTATCTCAACATTATCTTCTATTCCTTTTAAAACTTTTTCATCTATAATTACAGACTTAGCGAAATCTTCGCCGCCGTGAACTACTCTGTGACCCACTGCGTCAATTTCATCAAGAGATTTAATTGCACCATATTCTTCATTAGTTAAAGATTCCATAACAAGTTCCAATGCTCTTTTGTGATCTTGCATTGCTGTTTCAATAGTTTTCTTTTCCTTTCCTATTGTTTCATGCTTAATTCTTGAACCTTCAATCCCAATTCTTTCAACTAGACCCTTTGCCATCAATTCTTCAGTTTCCATATCAATAAGTTGATATTTTAAAGAAGACGATCCGCAATTAATTACTAATATCTTCATATTTCCTCCTCATATTTTTTTTATTTATTAAATATAGTATAATATCTAATAATAATATTATAACAGATGAAGATTTTAGTCAATAATTGGAGTTTTAAAATATGAAAATTGCTTCTATAATAGCGGAATACAATCCCTTTCACAATGGTCACGCATACCAAATACAAAAAATCAAAAATGAATACAGCGACTATATAGTAGTTATAATGAGCGGAAACTTTGTACAAAGAGGAGAACCTGCAATTATAAATAAATATGAAAGAGCTAAAATTGCAGTGGATAATGGTGCGAGCATTGTTCTAGAAAATCCTGTAATTTATTCCACATCAAATGCAGAAATATTTGCTCGTGGTGGAATTAATATTTTAAACTCCATGAGAATTGTTAATAGACTTTACTTTGGAAGCGAAGATAATTTTAAAACTCTAGAAAAATTGCAAAATAAAATAGATGAAAACTTTGACGACGGAAAAATTAAAAATTTTCTACATAAAGGTAATTCTTACATTAAATCTCGCGAACTTGCTATGGATTTTTTAACTTTTGAAGAAAAAGAAATTTTAAAGAAACCAAATAATATTTTGGGTCTTGAATATATAAAAAATCTAAAAAAATTAAATTCAAGTATAGAGCCACATTCAATTCCAAGAAAAAGTGTAAATCACGATGATAATTTTTCTTATGAAGATTTTGCCTCTGCATCTTTTATAAGAAATAGAATTTATAAAGGTATAAATGTAGAAAAGTTTATCCCAAATTATAAAATAATTCCAGAAAACAATTTAGAAAATTACTTTGAAATTTTTAAATACAAAATCATTTCAGAAAAAATAAATTTTTTAGATTACTTTGACTATGAAGTTGGACTAGAAAACAGAATTTTAGAAAATTTAGATGCCAAAAACTTTGAAGATTTTATAGAAAAAGTTTATTCCAAAAGGCATAGTCGCTCGAGAATAAAAAGACTTTTATTAGAAATTTTATTAGATATAAAAAAAGATTTGATAAAAAAATCCTTTGAGTATCCCTATACAAGAGTGCTTGCTTGCGATAAAAATGGCATAGAAATTTTAAAAAAATCACAAAATATAAATAAAATTTATTCTCTTAAAAAATACTACGAGAATTCAGATGGAATAATAAAAGAGATGCTTGAAAAAGAAATATATGCAAGTAATTTATATAATATAAAAAAAGGAAAAATAAAAACAGATTTTGCTACAAAAGTTTACAAAAAATAAAACACCGGAAAAATATCCAGTGTTTAAATCTTAATTTTATTTTCTGTTTATTCTTAAGAAAGATGGGATTTTAAGTTCTCCATTATCATCTTCATCTTCAGAAAGATTTGATTCAATGGGCGATTTTGCATTTGATTCAACCTTATTTTCCTTTTTATCTTTTTTGTCATCTTTATATTGATCAAACTCAGTTGCAATAACTGTTATCTTAACTTCATCCTTAAGGGATTCATCAATTCCAGCACCAAATATAATATTTGCATCTTCAGATACACAATCTCTAATTAAATCAGCTGCTTCATTAACTTCAAATATACCAAGATCGGAACCTGCAGTAATATTAAGTAAAACTGATTTTGCCCCTTGTATAGATGTTTCTAATAGAGGAGAATTTATTGCAAGTTTTGCTGCTTCAGTAGCTCTCTCATCTCCAGATGCACGACCAATACCCATATGTGCAACGCCTTTGTCGTACATAATAGTTTTCACGTCTGCAAAGTCTAAGTTTATTAAATTTGGTACAGAAATTAAATCTGAAATACCTTGAATACCTTGTTTTAAAATATCGTCTGCCATTTCAAATGCTTGTGAGAAGCTAGTTTTTTTATCTGCAATACTTAAAAGTCTGTCATTTGGAATTATAACTAATGTATCAACTTTTCCTTTTAGAGCATTTATACCTGATTCAGCAGATTTTGCTCTCTTTCTTCCTTCAAATGTAAATGGTTTTGTAACAACACCAACAGTTAAAAGGCCCAATTCTTTTGCAACATCTGCAATAACAGGAGCTGCACCGGTACCAGTACCTCCGCCCATTCCTGCAGTAATAAATACCATGTCTGCACCTTCAAGGGCTTCCCTAATTTCATCAATTGACTCTTCTGCTGCTTGTTCTCCAACTTCTGGATTTGCACCTGCACCAAGTCCCTTAGTTATTTTTTCGCCAAGTTGCACTTTTGTTTCAGCAAGTGAATTTTTAAGTGCTTGTTTATCAGTATTAAATACTAAAAATTCAACGCCCTTAACACCAGCGTCAATCATTCTATTTACAGCATTGTTTCCGCCGCCACCAACGCCAACTACTTTAATTTTGGCAAATTCATCTTGGTCCATATCGAATTCCAACATAAACATCCTCCTCGTATACTAATTAATTAATTTTATATTCATTACTCTTATTTTATAGAAAGTCTGGCAATTAGTCAATATATAAAGGTCAATTGCTAATCTTTATTTATAATGTATCAATTTTTTTCTACTTCTCTATAAGATTTATCTTTTTCTTCTTTTTTACTTTTATTATCTTCTTCTCCATCTGTTATTAAAATTGGACTATCTCCTTTTTCCATTTGAATTAGAATTGCATTCTTATTTGTCTTCTTAATATCGTCTAAAATTAAAGAAAGCATTTTTAATTTATAAGAAGTGTTACTATATGATCCAAACTCAACTTTTATGCCTTCAACTGTTGTGAAAGTCGCTATTGAATCTAAAAGTTCTATATCTCTGATATTGCCGTGAAGAGAATATTCTTCACTTCTAAGTTCCATTAAAAGATCTCTTTTTTCTTTATCTTCTTTATTACTTAAAATATAACTTCCTGGCTCAGAATTTTCCACATTAAATCCCATTAAATTCACCAGATTCTCTTCTTTTTTATCTAATTTAGCAATTATCCTAAAATTTTCATCCACTATTAAATATTCATTCGATTCAATTTGGTAATAAGCCGTTCTCTCACTTACAACAACCTTCACTCTCCCAGTTATATTGTAAGATATTTTTGCATCCTTTATGTAAGGAATTGATTTTATTTTTTTCAATCTTTCTCTTTTAGATATATAAAAATATTTATTTCCTTTTTTTAGGCCTGAAACTTTCTTTATTGTATCAGCACTAACTACTTTATTACCTTCAACTACAACATTTTTTATACTAAAAATGTTAGAATTCTTGATAGCAAACACTAATAAAAAAATGAAGGAAAAAAATATAAAAAATCTACTAAAAATTTTAAAATATTTCTTCTTTTTATTCAATTTTCTTTTTTTCTTTTCCGACTTTTTCATAAAATCACTTTAAAATTATTTTAATAATAAATCAACTATCTTTGAAACTGCATCTGGGCTTGCCAGTTTCTTAGAATTTTCTGCCATAATCGACCTATCTTCATTGTTCTCTAAAATTTTATTTATATTTGATAGCAAAATTTCACCATTTAAATTTTCTTCTTCTATTACTACACTTGCACCCATATTGCTATAACTCTTTGCATTAAAATACTGATGATTTCCAGCCGTATATGCTTTTGGAATTAATAAGGATGCAATTCCTATCGCAGAAATTTCTGCCAAGGTCATAGCAGAAGATGATGCAATTACAAGATCTGCACTTGACAAATAGTCATAAACTTTGTGAGTATAATCAAGTATCTCTACATTTTCTGGAACCTTTTCGACTTTTCTCATAAAATATTCATAGTGTTCTCTTCCAGTTACATGAGTTAACCTAAAGGGCAACTTTTCATTTTTATTTAAAATCTCTATTATTGCATCATTTGTGGATTCTTGACCTCCACTGCCTCCAAAAGAAAAGACAAATTTTTCTTTAGTATTTATATTTAATGATTTTCTAGATTCTTCTCTATCAACATGAGAAAAAATATCTCTAACAGGATTTCCTGTAAATATTATATTTTCATTATCTAAATACTTCTTTGCTTCCATAAAATTTATAAAGACAAAATCAGCCTTTTTTGCCAAAATTTTATTTGTCTTTCCAGGATAAGCATTTTGCTCTTGAATCACTGTTTTTATCTTTTTTTGTTGTGCTTTAAATACAATAGGACCACATACATATCCACCAGTGCCTATTACAATATCTGGCTTAAATTTGTCTAGAATTTTTGTGCATTGGTTTAAACCCTTCATTAAATTAAAAAAAGTTATAACTGTGTCTTTATTTAATTTTTTCCTTGGAAGTCCTGATACGTCTATTCCTTCAAAATCAAAATTATATTTCTTTGCAAGTTCTTCTTCTAAAGAATCTTTTTTGCCAACATATAAAATTTGTGCTCTTTTATCTTTCTTTTTTATTTCTTCACCAATTGCCAGTGCTGGATAAATATGTCCTCCAGTCCCACCACCAGATAAAATATATTTCATGCTATGCCTTCTTTCGAAATTTTAAGTAAAATCGCCGTAGATGCAATTGCCATTACTAGTGCAGTACCTCCATAAGATATAAAAGGAAGTGTAATTCCTGTTACTGGAAGTAATTTTGCACAAACGCCCATATTAAAAAATGACTGTATTCCTATATAAGTCGTAAGGCCAATTGCAGTAAATTTATCAAAATAATTGTTTGTTTTAAATGCAATCATGTATCCTCTATAAATATAAGTCACAAAAAGTATTATAATTACTAAAACACCAAAAAAGCCAAATTCTTCTGCTATTACAGAAAAAATAAAATCTGTATACGCTTCTGGTAAATTTGTGTATTTTTGTCTTGACCTAAAAAGCCCAACTCCAGAGTACCCTCCAAGAGCTATCGCATAAAGAGATTGTCTGGCTTGATAAAGATCTGCAGACTGATAATCTGTAGATTCTGATACAAAGCCAAAAATTCTATTTAGTCTAAATTTATTTTCTGGATCCTTTAATACAATCCAAATAAGAATTACACCAAGTAAAACTAAAAATAAAAACTGTTTCTTATTGATTCCTGCGGCAAGAAGTATTGCAAATAAAGAAACTCCAATTACTACTGCAGTTGAAAAGTCCTTTATCATTATAGGTCCAACTGAAATACCCATAATAGCAACAGCAGTCAAAAAAGTTTTAGGATTTTTTAGTGTATAAACATTTCTGGACAAATACTTTGAAAAATAAATTATAGAAGAAATTTTTAAAATATCTGAAGGTTGAAAATTAATGCCAATACCTGGAATTCTAATCCATCTAACCTGTCCATTTCTGTGAACCCCAAGACTAGTCCATAATAATAGAATTAAAACTATACTCATCCAAAATATCCACGAAATATTCTTATATATTACAGCTCTTGGAACTTTTAAAATAAAAAATAAAATGAATACACCAAGGATTAGAAAAACTCCCTGTCTTATTAAGTAATAAAAACTATTTAAATTATCTTTTTTGGCAGCGGGAAAGGATGCAGATGTAACAGCAATAAGTCCAATGATTATTAAGAAAATCATACTTATTAAAAGAACTAAATCAACACCCTTTATTTCCCTTCTAAATTTCATCTATACCAACTCTCTAACTAAATCTTTGAAATGTCTTCCTCTCACTTCGTAATCTCTATACATATCCCAGGATGCACATGCAGGTGAAAGAAGCACGTCTTCCCCATTTTCTGCAATCTTATTTGCAAGCTCAACAGCTTTACCTAAATCCCTTACTATATAAAATTCCACGCCGAATTTTTTACACGATTTTGAAAATTTCTCTGCAGTTTCTCCAAACAAAATTACATCTTTTAATTTGTTTTTTGATTTTTCTACAAGGTCATCAAAATTTGCGCCTTTATCATAACCACCTGCAATTAAAATTACGTCGCCTTCCATAGCAGCTACTGCAACTTCAGTTGAATCTGGATTAGTCCCCTTTGAATCATTATAATATTTTACTCCAGCAACTTCTCTTACAAACTCAATTCTATGCTCTACACCTGTAAAGGACTTAATGCTATTTATTATAATTTCGTCATCAATATTTAAAAGTCTAGCTACTATTATTGCAGCCATAATATTTTTTATATTATGTTCTCCTAAAATCTTTATTTGATTAGTATCTACTATCTCGTAGACTCTATTGCCATCATTAAAATATATCTTTCCATTTTCAACATAGGCGCCCTTTTCGTCAATTTTTTCCATAGAAAAATAATATTTTTGGCTCTTTATATTATAACTTTCTGCAAGTTTTTTGTCTTCGTAATTTAAGATTGCATAGTCAAATTCATCTTGATTTGCAAAAATTTTAAATTTTGCATCTACATAATTTTCTACACTTTTATGCCAATCTAAATGATCACTTGTCACATAAGTTAATACTCCTATATGAGGCTTAAAAGTTTCTGTATCGTCAAGCTGAAAAGATGATGCTTCAATTACTACATAATCTTTTTCCTTTGCTTCTTCAGTTATTTCTAAAATCCCAAGTCCAATATTTCCTACTACATAAGTATTTCCCACTCTTCTTAAAATATCACCAATAACTGTAGTAGTTGTAGTTTTCCCATTCGTACCTGTAACTGATACAATATTTTTAGTTTTTAAATTTCTATAACTAAGTTCAATATCTGAAATTATTTCAATGTTTTTTTTGCGTGCATTAACTAGAATTTCATGATCTGGATAAATACCAGGACTTTTTATTATTAAGTCAATTTTTTCCAAATCCTCTTCTTTAAATATTATGAAATCTTCATCAATGTTTAAATTCTCAAGTTTTACATTCCCATCATAAATATAAATTTTACATGGATAGTTTTTCAAAAATTTTAGAGCTGCTCTTCCAGTTACTCCAAAACCCATAATCAATATATTTTTATTTTCTAACATATTTATCACCTAAAATAAAATCAAATATGAAATTACACAAAGTATAATTTCAATTACACAAAATACTGCAACTATTTTTGTTTCATGCCATCCCTTTTGTTCATAGTGATGATGAAGTGGTGCCATTAAAAAAACTCTTTTTTCCCTTGTCTTGAAACTCACAACTTGGATAATAACTGAGAGAGTTTCTATAAAATAAATCCCACCTGCAATTGGCAAAATTAGTGGCACATTTAAAAGAAGCGCAATAGCAGAAATTGCTCCACCAAGAGCTAATGACCCTGTGTCCCCCATAAAAACTTTTGCTGGATATTTATTAAAAACTAAAAATCCAAGTAAAGAAGCTGCAAGAGTCATCGAAAAAATTGCAATTTCTGGTTTATTTAACTTATTTGCACATATAACAAAAAAGAGTAGACAAATAATAGTCACACTAGATGACAGTCCATCAAGACCATCCGTTAAATTTACAGAATTTACAGTTCCAACTATTACAAAAATAATAAAAGGAATATAAAAAATACCAAAAGAACGGTAATCTTTTAAAAATGGAATATATACATCTGTGACCATGTTTTTAGAATTGTATTGATAGATAATTAATACTACAGCAACAATTATTTGTAAAATTAACTTCTGATATGCACGCAGACCTAAATTTCTCTTTTTCACAACCTTAATATAATCATCAATAAATCCAACTGCACCAAAGGCAAAAGTTGAAAAAATTATCATAAAAACAGAAACTTTTAAATTTTTTATTAGAAAAGTTGTAATAAGTGTGGAAGACAAAAATATTATCCCTCCAATTGTAGGAGTTCCACTTTTTATCAAATGACTCTGTGGCCCGTCTTCTCTTATACTTTGTCCTGCATTAAGTCTTTTCAAAATTGGAATTAAAATTTTTCCAAATATTAATGAAAAAATTAATCCCAATAATATATTAATTAAATAATCCATCTCTACTCCATTATTTTAATTTTTTGTACTATTTTTTATTTTATTTCTTCTAGAATTTTCTTTTTTATTTATTTTATTAGTATTATTTTCTTCTGAATTTTTATTTACTTCTTCTAATTTATTATTAGCGTCAAATCTATCTTCATCACTTTTAGAATAATTAATTATGACACTTTTATCACCAATTATTTTAGAACCAGCACTAGGACTTTGTGATATAAAGTCGCCATTTCCTTTGATATTATACTCTATATTCATAGAATTTAAAATAGATATACTTTCTTTTCTAGTCTTTTTACTTAGGTCTGGCATAATTAACATCCCACTATCTTTATCATTTACTGCAAGATCAATAATTGTATCTGATAACACAGATGAACCAGCTGAAGGACTTTGATTTATTACAACAGAATAGTTTTCCACATTTTCTGAATTAGTATTAAATTTTAATCCTTCCTTTAACAAAATTTTGCCAGCATCTTCCAAAAGAAGACCTTCAACATTTGGAACTGAAACATAGTTTTCTTTTTCATCAACTTCTTCAGTTTTTGGAATTTTCATATAATTTAATGACTTTTCTAAAATTTCTTGAACTATTGGAGCAGCTACTGCTCCCCCAAGTATTCCTCCCTTAGGATTATTCACCACAACTAAGACAGTAAGTCTTGGATCATTTAAAGGGGCAACACCTACAAAGGAAGAGTTGTAAGCTTCAATATAACCTGTTGGCGTTGCAATGTTTGCTGTACCTGACTTTCCACCAACTTGATATCCCGGAACTTGTGCAAGTTTTCCTGTCCCACTTTCCACAACTCGTTTCATCATATGTTTCATCTTATCAGAAGTTTCTTCAGATATTACCCTTCTTTTAAGCTCAGTTCTCTTTTTTTCTATTACATTTCCATTAGAATCTACTATTTCTTTTATTAAAGTTGGCTTGTTTAGATATCCTCCATTAGAAATTGCACTGACAGCATTTACAAGTTGAATCGGAGAAACAGCAATAGAATGACCATAAGACATTGTTGCAAGTTTGACTCTATTTATTTCTTCGCTTGAACTTGGAATGATTCCTGTCGATTCGCCATAAAGTTCTATTCCAGTCTTTTGACCAAACCCAAAAGCTTTTATATATCTTAAAAATTCTTCTTTCCCAAGATTTTGACCAACTTGTACAAGCGTCATATTGCAAGACTCCTCAATTGCTTTTGCAAGAGTTTTACTACCTCTAGTTACACTAGTACAGGTTAATTTTCTATCTCCAACTTTCATTGTTCCAGCACACGTATATTGAGAATCAGGTTGAGAAGTATTTTGCTCAATAGCAGCAGCTGCTGTTATAAGTTTAAATGTAGAGCCTGGTTCATATTGATCATTTACATTAAAATCTCTCCAATTAGAATACAAGACTTCCATTTTTTCGTCATTATCTAACTTATCCCACTCTTCTTCTTGTTTATCATTTATGGGAGATTTTGGATTATTTAAATTATAATCATCTTTTGTAGTCATTGCCAAAATTTCGCCAGTCATTGTATCTTGAACTATTACAGAAACTTTATCTGCATCATGTTCTTTTTTTGCATTGATAGCCGCAGTTTCTGCAAATTGTTGAATATTTGAATCAATAGAAAGAACAATAGAATAACCTTCCTTTGGTGCATAAGTTTCTTCATCTGTAAGTGGAATTTTGTTTGAAGCATTGTCTTTTAAAGAAACATTTTTACCAGATATCCCTGTCAGTTCCTCATCATAGCTTGCTTCAATTCCATATTGTCCAACATTTTCATCATTTGTAAAACCAATTACATAAGAAGCAAGATTGTTAAAAGGATAAAGCCTTCTAGTAACATCATCTATGGAAAGAGCGTAGAGATTATTTTTTCTGTTTTCCTTTTTACTTTTATTTTCTTCAATAATTTTTGTTCTCAACTCTTTAAGTTTATTGGCCTTATTTCTATCTACATTAGTAGCTAATCTAACTACCTTATCACCCTTCATCTTGTCTTTTATTTCATCATAATCAATTTCTATTACATCTGAAATAATCTTGGCATCTTCACTATATAACTTTTCCTTTCTCTTTTCGAACTCTTTATCACTTTCTTTTTTATTTTGTTTTAAATAATCCATGTTATAAAAAACATTGCACTTAGTTATATTAATTGCCATTTCTTTTTTATTTCTGTCATAAATTATACCTCTATTAGAATTTATGACTTCAGTTCTTGTGAGCTGATTTAATGCAGAAATAGTTAACTCTTCCGATTGAACTATTTGAATGTACAAAAGTTTTCCCACTAATATTACAAATAAAAAAGCTAGAAAGATAAAAAATATAAATATGAATTTATTGGCATTTTGATTTCGCCCTTTAAATCCACTTTTGATCTTTCTATCTCTAGCTTTATTTTTATCATTTTTCAATTATATCCTCCTAATCTCTTGTAAAAGATCTGAGAACAGAAACAATAGGACTCAAAAACACATTATAATTAATATCCTTTCGATTCTCCTCTTCTCCAGAATCAATATAAACAATTTGATCTTCAGAAGGATAGACCATACCAAGTTTATACATAGCCTCTTCAGCAATTTGAGAAGAAGATTTTACGGCTTTAATTTCTCCTACAAGAGTCGTCTTAGTTTTATTTAATTCTTCAATTTCATTTTTTTGACTTAAAATTTCCCTATCAAGGCCCGCAATTTGTGAATACAAAATTAAAATAGAGATTAAAATAATTACTACAATTGTCACAGTAAAAATAAACGGCTTATTATTTAAAAGTTTAGTCTTATATCTATTATAACTTTTATTTGAAATTTTAGTTAATCTTTTTGCCATTTCACACCTCTATTTTTTCGGCAACTCTAAGTTTCGCTGAATGCGACCTATTATTTTCACAAAGTTCTCTATCACTTGCAGTAATAGGCTTTCTTGTAATTATCTTTATTTCTCTTTTCTTGTCACAAGTACAAATTGGTGAACTAGGTGGACATATACAATCCTTTTCTAAATATTTAAAAGAATTTTTTACAATTCTATCCTCTAGCGAATGAAAAGTTATTATTGCAATTCTTCCACCAGGATTTAATTTTTTTACAAATTTTTCAATAGAATTTTCTAAAACATCAAGTTCTTTATTGACTTCAATCCTAAGTGCTTGAAAAGTTCTCTTAGCAGGATGATGCCCATTCCTTCTCGCTCCAATTGGTATCGCTTTTTTTATAATTTCAACAAGCTCAAATGTCGTGTCTATATCTTTTACTTTTCTATCTTCCACAATAAATTTCGCAATTCGAGAAGCCCACTTTTCTTCTCCATAATCTTTAATAATTTTAGTTATTTCACTTTCACTATATGTATTTACAATATCTCTTGCAGAAATATCTAAATTTTGATCCATTCTCATGTCAAGTGGTGCATCAAATCTATAAGAAAAACCTCTCTGTGGATTATCAAATTGATAGGAAGAAACTCCAATATCTAAAAGAATTCCATCTACTTTTTCTATCCCAAGTTCATCTAATGCTTTTTCAAAATCAACATAATTCAAATTAAAAAATTTAACATTTTCAAACTGAGAAAGTTTGCTTTTGGCAGCATCGAGAGCTTCCTTATCTTGATCTATTCCAATTAAAAGACCTGTCCCTTTTAATTTTTTTAAAATTTCAAAGCTATGTCCTGCTCCGCCTAAAGTTCCATCAATATAAATTTTTCCTTCTCTTACATTTAGTTCTTCAATTGTTTCCTCTAAAAGAACACTCTTATGTTCAAAATCCATCATATTCCCAACTCCGACATTTTTTCTGCAAGTTCCTCATAAGAAAGTGCTTCTTCTTCATTGTATTTGTTCCAATTTTCTTCAGACCAAATTTCACAGCGATTTGAAAGACCAATTATCACACATTTATCTTCAAGAGAAGCATATTCCCTTAAATTTTCAGCTATCAATACTCTTCCTTGTTTATCTAAAACACAATCAACTGCACCAGAGAAAAATGTTCTCACAAAAGACCTAACGGCTCTATTTGTCATAGGAAGTTCTTTTAATTTATTTTCAATCTTTTCCCACTGTTCCTTTGGATATAAAAATAGACAGTCATCTAGACCTTTAGTCATCACAAAAACTGAAAGATCTTCTCTAAACTTTGATGGAATTGTAATTCTTCCCTTGGGATCTAAATTGTGTTTGAACTCCCCTATCAACATTTTATTCTCCACTTTATTCCATTTATATTAATTTTTGAACCACTTTGCTCCACTTAAGTTAATTTTACTACATAAACATTTCTTCTTCTAGTATTTTAACTAGTTTTTAAAAAATAGGACTATGGGCCTTATTTTTTAATTTGCATGAAACAGCTTAATAAAAACTATAATTTTTAACTTAAATAATATTAAATTATTAGGAATTTCAATTTTACAAAAAAAAATCGACTATCTCTAGTCGATTAATTTTTTTATTTAATTTTAAACCAAAAGATTAACAAATATTAACATATCAGTAATTATTTTGTTCCTATAAAATAAAAATCAGATCCTTCATTTATTTTTGAATTAACTCCATACTCAAAATTATGAAGCTCTAAAATAGTCTTTACAATATAAAGACCAAGTCCTGTTCCAATTTCTGGTCTTGTATGATTATCTCTAACTCTATAAAATCTATCCCAAATTTCTTCAATATCTTCTTCTCTTATACCTATTCCTTTATCAATACAATGAAACTCTGTTATATTTTCATCTCCCGAAATTATAATTTTTATATTTTTATTATCTGGAGAATAATTTATAGCATTGTTTATTAAATTATAAATTACTTGCTTTATCTTAGATTTATCTCCTTTTATTTTTGTATTGCCCTTTGATTCAACTATAAATTTATAATCAGAACAGTTTTTATTTATTTTAAATCTGTCTAAAACTTCACCTAAAGAATCATTCAAATCAAATTCCTCTTTCTTTATTTCTTCAAGATTTGATTCAATTTTAGAAAGATCTAATAAATCATTTACTAAGTCTGTCAAATTATCTGCTTCACTTATAATAGTTTCTAAATGTCTATTCCTAAGTTCTTCATTTGGTCCAGAAATATCTCTAATCATTTCTCCATAGGATTTTATAACTGTTAGAGGTGTTTTTAAATCGTGACTTACATTTGCAACTAAATCCTTTCTCATCTCAATCGTCTTTGTAAGTTCATTTTTCGCATAATTAAGAGTGTTTGACAAATTATCAATTTCTGTATACTCGCCCTTTTTAAACTTAACTTTATAATCGCCTGCTGCAAGTTCTTTTGCAGTATTGGACATTCTCACAAGAGGTCTAGAAAGTCTTTTTGAAACAAAATAAGCTGTTATTGACGCAAAAATAAGGGACAAAAAAGAAATTATAATAAGCATCCTTCTAATAACATCTACAGTTGCATCTACTGGCTTTAATACAGAATTAATGTAAAGATAATAATCTTCTCCATCAGTGTTTCCCAAGTAACCTGCATAAATTATAGAGGGATCTTTTAAGTTTTCATATTTTACCGTATAAATTTTGTAAGTCCTGTTATCCCTTTTAAGAGATCCAAAAAATTTATCAAAATTTTCCCAAATCATTCTTGGTCTCTCAACAAATTCGTCAAATAATCTAAGAGGAAAAACCCAAGCTCCATTTTCATCCAAAACTTTAATTTCAAGGCCCTTAGTATTCGCATAATTAGAAAGTTTAGTTTCAAAATCAGAAGATTCATATTCATTCCTAAGCTCATTGCCGACTTTTGTTACTTCTCTTATTTTCATAGTTTCATAAAAGCTGGACAAAAAAACAGTTTGAAAAAGCCAAATAGAAATTAAAATTAGTCCAGCAAAAATTACAAAATATTCCCAAAGCTTAAATAAGATGCTATTTTTGTCGATTTTAATTTTTTTTATTTCTTTAATTTCTTGTGTCAAACTTATATCCTACTCCTCTAACGGTAACAATAAATTTTCTATACTGTTTAATAGAATTTCTAAGCATTTTTATGTGAGTATCAACAGTCCTATCTTCTCCATAAAAATCATATCCCCAAACTTGATTTAAAAGTTTATCTCTTGACAATGCGATATTTTTATTCTTTACCATATAAACTAAAAGATCATATTCCTTTGGAGTAAGTTCAACGATTTCATTATCTACAAAGACTACCCTTCCATCTAAATCAATTTTTAAACCTTCAAATTCCATTTTATTATTTTCTTCAATCTTATTATTTCTGTTTACAATAACATTTAATCTTGCCATAAGTTCTTTTGGAGAGAAAGGTTTTGTAACATAATCATCAATTCCTATTTCAAATCCAAATAACTTATCATACTCTTCTCCCCTTGCTGAGAGCATCAAAACAGGAATATCTTTTAATTTTCTTATTTCTTTGTAAGAAGAAAATCCATCAAGTTTTGGCATCATAATATCCATTACAATTACATCAAAATCTTCTTCTTTTACTCTATCTATTGCTTCAAGACCATCAGATGCTTCTACAACTTCATGACCTTCGAATTCTGCATAAGTTCTTATAACTTCTCTTATACTTTTTTCATCATCGACAACTAAAATTTTAAACATTTTATCACCTGCTTTATTATAATTAAAATTTGTGAATAATTTATGACAAATAAATTAATTGTAATTAGCTTTCACAAAACTTTTAAGTCTAATTTAAAAAATTAATTCTTTTCTTAATTATATCAATACTAATATAAATTTGTAACAATCTTTACGTTATATAAAAAAAAGATGCCCAATGGACACCTTAAATTTTAATTTTATTTAAGATAAAATAAATTATCTCTTATTCATTTTATTTACAAGCATTTCATTTGCAACTTTTGGATTGGCCTTTCCTCGTGACTTCTTCATAACTTGCCCTACCAAAAATCCAAGAGCTCTATCTTTTCCTTCTTTAAAATCAATTATAGATTGTTCATTTTCGGATAAAACCTCATCTACAATTTTCTCTATTGCAGATAAATCTGTCATTTGAACAAGACCTAGCCTTTCTATAATTTCATTGGCTCCATCACCTGTTTCAAACATTTCCCTTAAAACTTTTTTGCCGGCATTGTTGCTAATTTTTTCACTCTTAATTGCATTTAAAAGTTTGATAAATTCTTTATTTTCAAAAGGAAGTTCAAAAATTTCATCATCAGAAATTTCTATTCTTCTTAATATTTCTGTTTGAATCCAATTGGACAACAAGGTATAATCTGAAAAATCACTTGCTACATCTTCAAAGAATTTTGCAAGTTCTCTTGATGAAGTTAAAACTAAGGCATCTTCTCTTGTTATTTTGTAATCTCTTACAAATCTTTCTACCATAGCTTCTGGAAGTTCAGGCATACTCTCTACAATATTTTTAATTTCATCATCTGTTATATGAATTATTGGAAGGTCTCCTTCAGGTGCAAATCTATAATCATTTGCAGTGTATTTAACCCTCATTAAAACTGTTTCATTTTTTGCGTCATCCCATCTTCTCGTAGTCTTAATCTCTTCTTCGTGATTTTCAAGAAGTTTTATATGTCTTTCAACTTCAAAATCAATTGCTTTCTCAACACCTCTAAAAGAATTTAAATTTTTTACTTCTGTTATTTGTGTTTTTTCTCCAGTTTCTAAATCTTTTACATTTACATTAACATCACATCTAAGAGATCCCTCTTCCATTTTGCAGTCAGAAATACCCAAAAATCTTAAAGTTGATTTTAATTTTTCCAAAAACTCACGTGCTTCTTTTCCACTTGAAATATCTGGTTTAGTAACAATTTCAATTAGTGGAACTCCACATCTATTGTAGTCCATTAGCGTTTCATTTTCTTCTGTATGAAGACTTTTGGCTGTATCTTCTTCCATTTGAATTTGAAAAAGGCCAATTTTTTTCTTGCCATCTTCACTTTCAATTTCAAGATAACCATCTGTGCAAATTGGACTGTCATTTTGTGTTATTTGAAATCCCTTTGTCAAATCTGGATAAAAATAATTTTTTCTATCAAACTTTGATTTATTATTTATTTTGCAATTAAAAGCAGTTCCTGCCATAACTGTATAATTTATTACATTTCTATTTAAAACAGGCATTCCTCCAGGAAGAGCCAAGCACACTGGACACACATTTGTATTCGGTTCATCTCCAAAGGAGTTTTTGCATGAACAAAAGGCCTTTGTATTTGTTGAAAGTTCAACGTGAATTTCCAAACCTACAATTGTTTTATATTTCATTTATTTAAACTCCTTTCAAAAGCAAGTGCTGCTTGAAGTAAATCTTTATCTTTAAATCTCTTCGCAGTAAATTCAATTCCAACAGAAAGACCATCATCACCTACTGGCATTGGAAGTGAAATAGATGGAGAACCCACCATATTTGCAGGAATTGTAAATAAATCTGCTTGATACATTTCTACTGGACTCATATCATCATCAATTCTAAAAGGAAGAGATGGGAATGTTGGACAAATCATAAAATCATAATCCTTAAACATTCTATCCATATCTTTTTTAATAAGACCCCTGACCTTTAAAGCTTTATAATAAAAATCATCTGCATTATCCATTGACAATATATGTGTGCCAATCATTATTCTTCTTTTTACTTCATCTCCAAAGCCTTCACTTCTTGATGCACGGTACATCTCCTCAATTGTTTCAAACTTTTTATCAGTTCTGTGACCAAATCTTATTGAATCAAACCTTGCCATATTAGATGCAATTTCACCATTTACTAAAATATTATAAGTTTCAATTGTGTGATTAAGTGATTCAATATCATAGTCTTCTACAATTGCACCATTTTCTTTTAAAATTTCAATTGCCTTTTCAAGTTCTTCTCTAACTCTTTTTTCTAAATCCATTTCAAGATATATTTTTGGAATCGCAAATTTTCTACCTTCTAAATTTTTTATAGCGTCATCTGAAAAATCAAAAGAAAAATTCAATCCAGGATTGCCCACAGATGTTGCATCTCTTTCATCTTTTCCTTCAATGACATTAAACATCATGGTCAAATCTCTAACATCATTTGCAATCACACCTGGCGAATCAAAAGTATTTGCCATAGAAGAAATTCCATATCTAGATATTGAACCATAAGTCGGTTTCATTCCCACAGTTTTACAGAAACTTGAAGGCTGTCTAACTGATCCACCAGTATCTGTACCAATTGAAATAGCAGCCATATTTGCACTTACAGAAGCTGCAGATCCTCCTGAGGATCCTCCTGAAACTCTATTAAAATCCAAAGGGTTTTTTGTAACGCCAAAATAAGAAGTCCTAGTTGAAGCTCCCATTGCAAACTCATCCATATTGACTTTACCAAGGATAACTCCATCATTGTTTTTGATTTTTTCAACAAGAGCTGCATCATAAGGCGAAATATAATTTTCTAGCATTCTTGAGCCACAAGTCATCTTGACATCTTTTACAGAAACATTATCTTTTATTGAAATCGGAATACCTGCAAGTTCTGATAATTCTTCTCTATTTTGAAATTTTTCATCAACTTTTTTGGCATTTTCCATAGCAATATCTTCTGTGACAATTATATAAGAATTAATTTCTCCATCTTTTTCTTTTATATTTTCCAAAAATTCTCTTGTAACTTCTTCACAAGAAAAATCTCTATTTCTATATCCTTGGGCAATCTCCCAAGCTTTTAAATTAGTAAAAGTCATTGGTCCTCCTAGTCTACAAATTTTATAAGTTTAAAATAACCGTATTTTTTAGTAGCAGCATTTTCTAATGCCTCTTCTTGTGAAAAAGACTTTTTTTCTTTATCTTCACGAATATTATTTTCTGTGCCATTTACTTGGAAAACTTTATCAACATCTTCTGTGTCAATATCTTTTATTTTATTTACAAGCTCAACATTTTCTTCAAAAGTCGGTGCAAATTTTTCTAGCTCTTCATCAGAAAAATCAATTTGTGCAATATTTGCAATGTGCTTTATATCTTCTTTATTCATTTAAACCCCCTACTAATTTTTTAAGTTCTTCTAAATTTAAAATTTCTATTCCCAAAGACTGAGCCTTTTTATATTTTGAACCAGGATTTTCTCCAGCGACTACAAAATCTGTATTTTTACTTACAGATCCAGTCACCTTTGCTCCATAAGAAATTAACTTCTCTTCTAATTCTTTTCTTGGAATCTCAAGAGTGCCCGTAATTACAACTTTCTTATCTAAAAGTGGCTTTCGACTATTATCTTCATGAAATTTTGGACTTACTCCAAGTTCGAAAAGTTCATCGACAGAAGAATTTATTCTCTCATCATTAAAAAACTTTACAATCTCTCTAGCAGTTATTTCTCCAATATCTCCAATAGAAATTAATTCTTCCTCATTAGAATTTTTTAATTTGTTAAAACTTTTAAAATGATTGGAAAGATCTCTTGCTGTTTTTATGCCAACATTTGGAATTCCAAGTGCATAAATAAAATTTTCAAGATTAGGATTTTTTGAGTTTCCAATTGCTTTTAAAAGGTTATGTGTTCTCTTTTCCTTGAACCCTTCTATTTTAATTATATCATCATATTTCAACTTGTAGATATCTGGAATTTCCTTTAAATCAACTATCGACATTAATTTTTCAATAGTCTTCTCACTAAAACCATCTATATCCATTGCATCTCTTGATGCAAAATGAGTAAGTCTTGAAACAAGTTGTGGCACACATGAAAGTGTATTTGGACAAAATATATGAACTCCATCTTGATATAAATGTGACCCGCAATAAGGACAGATTTTGGGCTTTTCTATATCGCAAGTCTTTTCTGTACTTGGAAGTGTACCCAAAATTTCTGGTATTACATCATTAGACCTTCTAATTAAAACCCTTGAACCAATCTTTACTTTCTTTCTCAAAATGTCGTCATAATTATTTAAAGTAGCTCTTTTTACAGTTACGCCACCAATATCTACTGGTTCAAGTATAGCAGAAGGCGTTACTTTTGCAGTTCTTCCAACGTTCCATATCACATCCAAAAGTTTTGTGGAAATTTCTTCTGCTTCAAATTTATAAGCCACTGCCCACCTTGGAAATTTATTTGTATATCCCAAAGCTTTTCTCGTTTCAATGTCATTTACTTTTATAGTTACACCATCGATTAAAATATCTAAATTATTTCTATTTTCTTCAATCTTTTTTATTTTATCAAGAATCTCAGAAAATTGTTTAACTTTAAAATTATATTTTGAAACTCTAAAATTATTTTTTCTCAAAAAATTTTTTATATCATCATCAGATTTAAAAATTTCTTCTTCAATATATCCAACATTATAGAAAAAAGCTGTCAGATTTCTTTTTTTGGTAACTTTTGGATCTAAATTTCTAAGAGCGCCAGCTGCTGCATTTCTTGCATTTTTTAATTTTTCATCATTTATTTCATTATACTTTTGAAGTTCAGAAAGCGGCATAAGACCTTCTCCCTGCACTTCAATTTTTCCAGGATAATTGATGCGAAGAGGAACAGAATAAATTGTCTTAACTTGTTCTAATATTTCTTCTCCAATTATTCCATTTCCTCTAGTTGAAGCCATAATAAGATTTTTATTTTCGTAAGTCAAATTAATCGTGAGTCCATCAAACTTTAATTCCACAATAAATTCTGGCTCTGGCAATTTATTTATATTTGAATTATTATAATTTTCTACAAATCTTTCTATTCTTTCATACCACGTTTTAAGTTCATCTTCGCTCTGAGCCTTATCCATGGAATAAAGTCTATTAAGATGCGTGTGCTTTTCAAATTTATCTAAAATAGCACCTCCAACTCTTGTTGTAGGAGAGTAGGATAAAATTGTACCTGTTTCGTTTTCAAGATTCACAAGTCTGTCATAAAGTTTGTCATATTCTCCATCAGACAAAAGTGGATCGTCCAAAGTATAATAATGATAATTTAATCTATCTATTTCAGTAATTAAATCATCCATTTCTTTTATTTTAGAATCCATTTTTTCACCAACTAATCAACTAATTTTATAGGAGCAACAGAAAGCATAAGTCTTTTTAAGCCTTTCTTTTCAAAGGAAATTACCACTTCATAATCTCCATTTTTCTCTTTCTTTTGAACTACCATGCCCTTTCCAAATATTTTATGTTTAACAGTATCTCCAACATTTATATTCTTATCTACACTATTCTTTTTAGATACATTTTCTTTTTTATCAATCCCAACAAATTTTGCAGGTCTTTTATAATAATTATTTTTTTCATTGTAATCTCTTACTTCAAGTAGTTCTCTATTTTTGTCTTCTATTATTTCAATTGTGTCGCCCATTTCATCAATGAATCTACTTCTTCTAGCAGGAGTTAATTTTCCATACATAGATCTAGTTCTTGATGATGAAATAAATAAATTATCACAAGCACGAGTTACTCCAACATAGCAAAGTCTTCTTTCTTCTTCAATCTCTTCTTCACTTTCAAGAGATCTACTAGTAGGAAAAAGTCCTTCCTCAAGACCAACTAAAAACACAGTTCCAAATTCAAGACCCTTAGCTGCGTGCATTGTCATAAGATTAACTCCACTGTCTTCTGAAGTTTTATCTACATCAGATAAAAGTGAAAGTGTATTTAAATACTCAGAAAGTTCCACCCCTTCTCTGTCATATTCCATAATATTTGAATGAAGCTCTTCTATGTTTTCTAGTCTAGTCTTCGATTCAATTGTATTTTGATTTTTTAAATCAAGAGCATATCCACTTTCGTATAAAACGTCTTCAAAAAGTTTTCCAATAGAAAATTCTTTAGATCTATCTTTTAAAATTTTTAAAATGCTTCCAAATTCTTTGATATTTTTTCTTGCTCTTAAATTTAAATCATCAAATTTATCAATATTTGTTACAACATCATAGAGCGATAGATTATTTTTATCAGCATAATCTAACATATCTGCTAAGGAAGTATCTCCTATTCCTCTCTTTGGTCTATTTATTATTCTTGCAAGACTAAAATTGTCATCAGGATTATTAATTACACGAAGGTAAGCTAAAACATCTTTAACTTCCATTCTGTCATAGAATTTAAGTCCCCCAACAATTTTATATGGAATTCTTTCTCTTATAAGTGCCTCTTCAAAACCCCTCGACTGGGCATTTGTCCTATAAAGTATTGCCATATTCTTAAATTCTTCGCCCTTATAATTTAGGCCAATAATTTTATTAATGACTCCATACTCTTCTTCATTGGAGTGAGGAAATTCTTTGTATAAAACATTTTTCCCTTCGTCCCTTGCAGTCCAAAGACTCTTATCAATTCTAGAATCATTATTTTCAATAACTTTATTCGCAACATCTAAGATTTTTTGAGTTGAACGGTAATTTTGTTCAAGTTTAACAATTTTTGCACCAGGAAAATCCTTGTGAAAATTTAAAATATTATTTATATCAGCACCACGCCATTTATATATAGACTGATCATTGTCACCAACAACAGTTAGATTTGGATTTTCTCCTGCAATTAATTTTACAAACTCATATTGAATTTTATTAGTGTCTTGATACTCATCGACAAAAATATACTTAAACTTATCTCTATAAAAATTTCTAGTGTAATCCTCACTTTTTAAAATATTTACAGTTTTTATTAAAAGATCATCAAAATCAAGTGCATTATTACTTCTAAGTTTTTTTTCGTAGATATCATAAATTTTCCCAAGATTCTCTTTATAAAAATTATCCTTATTTAAATCTAAATACTCAATTGGTGTTAATCCATCGCTTTTAATATTTGAAATATCATTTATAATAGCTCTTGGTTTATAAATATCTCTATCTAAATTTAATTCAGCAATAGATTCTTTAACAACAGTTATTTGATCATCTCTATCATAGATTGTAAAATTGGAACTGTATCCAATACTTTCAATATTTTTTCTAAGTATTCTAACACATATAGAGTGAAAAGTTCCTATCCACATTGAGGAGATGTCCCTATCTATTAAATTTGCAACTCTATCCTTCATTTCCTTTGCAGCTTTATTAGTAAAAGTAATAGCCAAAATTTTCCATGAAGGAACCTTTAATTCTTCAATTAAATATGCAATTTTTGAAGTTACAACTTTTGTCTTTCCACTTCCAGCCCCTGCCAAAATAAGTAGAGGTCCTTCTGTTGCAAGAAGTGCCTCTCTTTGTTTATCGTTTAATGTATTTATATCCATGACTTCTCCTTACTGCTAAATATTATATGTTTTTTTCTCAATCATTTCAACTTTTTAAAATATCAGAAACTATGTATGAAGCTAAAACCATGCCACAGACAGGTGGAACAAAAGAAATTGAACCCGGTGTTCTATCGTGAGTCTTTATAGGAATTTCCTTTGAACAAACTACTTTTAATTTTTTTATGCCCATCTCTTTTAATTTTTTCCTCATAACTCTGGCAACAGGATCATTCTTTGTCTTATAGATATCAATTATTTCAAATTTAGTGGGATCAAGTCTATTACCTGCTCCCATTGCAGAAATTAATTTTATATTTTTTTCATCTGCCTCTTTTATAATTAAAAGTTTTGAAGTTATCGTGTCAATTGCATCTACAACATAATCATAATTTTCAAAATCAATCTCTTGTATATTTTCTTCTGTAACAAAAAAATCATATTTTTTAATTTCAACATCTGAATTTATTTGTAAAATTCTTTCCTTTGCAGCATCAACTTTTCTCATCCCAATTGTTTTTGTTGTAGCAAAAATTTGTCTATTTACATTTGTAATTTCATATTCATCGCCATCAACTAATCCAACTTTTCCAATTCCTGCTCTTACTAAAGATTCTACACAAGAACCACCAACTCCTCCAAGTCCAAAAATTAAAACAGACTTAGAATTAATATTCCTTATTTCATCTATTGAAATCATTTTCTCAGTTCTACTTAAAAATTCCACTTTTCCTCCACTTTAAAAGGCTGTCGTATAACAGCCCCAATTATTATTTCAATTTTATGTCTAAAAGACTATTTTCGCCGAGAGTTCCGCTACCCTCAACAACATCATTTAATTTGTGACTTCTAAAAGTATTAATAGTTACAACATTTCCTTCCTTAAATTTATCAGAATCTGTCTGTGTTATTTTTACTTTTATAAAATTAACATTTCCTTCATTTAGAACATCAATAACTTCGCCTTTAAAATTTACACTCTTAATTTCTGCCTCTTCTAAGCTTGTTTCTTCGATATCAAGATTATTTTCTCCATTAGTATTTGAACCATTGTCTACAACATTTTCATTAAAAATAGAATTATTTTCATCTATATTTTCTTCGTCAATTTTTTTATTTGCATTTTGATTTTTATCTAAAGGCATATTATTTTTTAGTTTATCTTTATTTACATCAGCATATTTAAGTCCATTAGAAGTTATAACTGCAATTTCACTTCTTTTTATTGCAAAATTTCCATTGAACTTGCCTTCAGAACCTGTGCTTGTAAAAATATTATTATTTACAAGATTTGGCAAATATTCCAAAGTAAGAGGATTTATCTTATTCTTATCTTTATATTTTAAATTTGACGCATCACTATTTTTTTCTATACCAAGGGCTCTTGCAAAATAAACAGCAATAGTATTTCTATTTGGATAAACTTTGTTTTCCAAAAATCCCCTTTCATGAGCCGCTGTAAGTGTCTTTTCAGTAATTATCCCATGGTAAAGATTGTAGCAAACAGAATCCTTTGCCCAATCCATGACACCATTTGAATTTACAATTTCCATGTAAGCACTTCTTGCCGAATTTATTTCTTCTTCACTTGGATTTATAACAGTCCTTAAAATCTGCATAATTTCCAAAAAACTCACAGGATTATTTGGTTTAAAACTTCCATCTTCATATCCATTTAAAATGTTTTTGTTTGAAAGTTCGTCAACATATTTATATGCCCAAGCACTATTTCCATCTTTTTTAACATCTCTAAAAGATTTCGCAAAAATACTTGCAGGTGCAAAAAACATCGCTAAAATTAAATTTATCGCTATAATTTTTTTCTTCATGTAATCACTCCAGAATAAATTATAACATAATTTTAGGCAAAAAAATAGAAACCACAGAGGGCTTCTACTTTTATTATTTCATTAAGAAAAACTATTTATATCTCTACTATAATAGTTATCTCTTCCATTATAACCTTTATTATCTTTTATAACTTCATCATATGTCCTAAATCTTCCACTTTCATTTATGCGATAAAGATCTCTTAATTCACTTTCTGCTCTTCCTTCTTCTTTTATATTGAATAAAGCTGACACATTATTATTAGTATCTAAATAACCATCACAAGTTAATACTTTATATCTATCAAAGGTATAAGCATTACTCATAATAAAAGTTTCTCCAATTTTAAGCTTTTTATTATCTGATTGAATAACTTTTAGTGTAATTTCATTAGAATAAATATTTCTAAATCCACTACTATTTCTAACGTCAATAACTTGTAACATAGCCTTAAATTGAGAGTTCTTATCCACAAGTCTTATAGTTTCAACTTCTCCATAATTATTAAGTTCAAGAATTGCATATTTACCTTCTAAATCTCTTGAACTTTGGCTGGACAATTGTAGACTTTTTTCTCTATCATAAAACTTAGTATCATAAGCAAGTCTGTAATATTTTATATTTCTATCAGACAATCTAATTCCAATCTCATCATCATTCTTCTTAAAATATTGAATTTCACCCATTACTTGAGTGTCATTTTCATAAGAAGATGCAAGACCCATTGCAACTTTATAATTTACATATAAATTTACTTCATCGTTAAGAGTTATTTTATCCAAATCCTTTGAATCTTTTGTGATATAAAATTCATAGTCTTTATTGTCTTTAAGTCTTAACTTTATAGATGCTTTGTTACTATTTGAAGTGTCAAGATAAACAACTTTACCACTTATATTAGCTTCTTTAGGAAAAACTGTAATTTCTGTAATTTTGTTGTCATTATCAGTTTTAAATTCAACTAAGTCATCAACCTTAATATCGTCAAGTTTTAAATCTTTGCCATAAGCTTTTATCTTTGCGTTATCGGCAAATTTAAATGTCTTTGTATCAGATGTTGAAATTTTTGAAGTAGTTCTAAAGTCAATTGTATCTGAGTTATCTCTGTATCTTAGAGTAATTTCGCTATCTTTCTTAGAATTCACATATCCAACCATATCAAGCATTGCATTTGTAACATTAATAGTTTTTGCAGTTCCTTCTCTATCACTATTGTTACTCTTTACATATTCAATTTCTACTTCTTGACCAGCTTTTATATCATCAAGTTTAATATCCTTATCTTTTAATTTATATTTTGTATTGTTGTCAATATCAAAAGAATATTTTTGTTTGTCAGATTCAATTATAACTACATTTACATTATTTAGTTTAGATGAAAGAATTACAGTACCTTTTTTCTTTTCAACTTTAGACTCAACCTTATTGTTGGAAGCATAATCGAAAGAAGATTTCGTAATTATCGCAGTTTCTGCACGAGTTATAGGTCTATCCCCTTCAAAAGATCCATCTGAACCAGTTGATGTGAAAATTTTTGCATCAACTAGAGATGCCAAATAACCTTTTAAATTTTCTCCCATTTTATTTACATCTTTGTGTTTTAATAAACTTTTATCTCCATTTGCGTCAAGGTTTAATGCTCTTGCAAAAAATATAGCAATATCTCCTCTACTAGGGTAGGATCTATTTTCTATTTTCATAAATCCCATTTCAGAAGCTTTCTTTAAAGCTGATTCATTTAAATAACCTCTATGAAGTGCCAAGCAAATTGCATCTTCTGCCCAAGAATTAACTCCATTATCTTTTGCAACTTTTTGATACTTTTCACGAGCTGTCTTAAGTTCATCAGAACTTGGATTTAATATTTGTTTTAAAAGTTGCATAAGTTCTTCAAAAGATACATTGTCCCCTGGTTTAAAATTCCCATCTGGGTGACCACTAATTACATTTTTGTCACTTAAAACATCAATGGCATTATATGCCCATGAATATTTATTATCCTTTTTTACATCCTTAAATTCTTTTGCAAAAGTTGCACTTGGCATTAACATTATAGACGCTAAACCAACTGATACTACTCTTCTCAAATCTTTAGATTTCATTATAAAACCTCCAATTTTATTAACACTACCTATTACTTTAATTATAACACAAATTAAATATTTTATATTTTATAAATATTACAATTCTATTAAATAAACAAATAGATTTTTTTATACTGTAATACTTGCATAATTATCTAATATATTTGGTATAATTAAAATAGTATTACATAATTTACTGTAATTTATATTTTATAAAGGAGTGATTATTATGCGTTACCTTCCAGTTAGTCTAGATACTTATGAAAAAAAGTTTCTAATTTTAGGCGGAGGTTTTCTTGCTTTATCTGCACTAAAATCTATTATAGACACTGAAGCAGAAATTTATATGATTGCAGATAGTTTTACAAAAGATATCGTAAAAAAATCAGAAGAGTCAAATGGCAAAATAAAATTAAAAGAACACGAGCTTACAGAAGATTTTATTTTCATGGGCTACGATTATATTTTAATTGCAACAGAAAACTTTGAACTAAATGAAGCTCTTGAAAAGAGAGCTCATTCAAGAAATATGATCTACGAAAGATTTGATATTTTATCAAAATCACTTATATCTATTAATAAATCTCTAGAAAGAGGTCCTCTAACTTTTTCACTTAATAGTTCAAGGATAAATCCAACTATAACAGATATAATTTTTGAAGATTTAGAAGATTTTTCAAAAAGTTATAATTTAGAAAAATTAAATATCTTAAGTGAAATAAGATCAGAACTTGTTCGTAAAAATTCTCAAAATATTGATGAAATTATTAGAAATTTATACGAAAGCGAAACCATAAACCTTTCTACTTTCTTAGAAACTATGCCAAAATATAAAATTGAAGATTTAAAATCTTCTGAGAAACTTTTAAATCAAATTGAAAAAGGCGATGAAATAAATTTAGAAAAAGAAAGCACCCTAAACGATGAAAAATTAATTGAAAAAAGAATTGATGAAGCAAAAAATTTATCAAAAAATATAGATAATGATTTAAATTTAGAAAAATTTCATGATTTAGATAAAAATTAAAAAAGGAGTTTTTAAATGTTTGGTTATGTAGGAAGTATGCCCGGAAAAGTTTTTAGTGAAGAAGAATTTACTTTAATTAAAAAAGTACTAGCTTCAGGTGAAAATATTGAAAAGCACAATCATCCTGGCTACACTGTTCTTATAACTGTTGTAAAAGGAAATATAAAAGTTATATTAAATAATGAAGAAGATAGACTTTTTGAGCCTGGTCAAGTTTTAAAATTTAGTGGAGAAAATTTCGTAGAAATTGAAGCTCTTAAACCTAGTGAATTTTTTGTAACTTTGATAAAAAAGGAAAACTAAATTGCAAGTTGAAATTACAGAAGATGCACTAAATTTTTTATTAGATAAAAATGCAAATGAGATAACAATTGACTATGTAAATTCAAAACAATGTTGTGGAAGTGGATTACCTTCTTCTGATACTTATATTGGTCCCTCCAAAAGAAGAAAACATGAATATAAAGTAATTAATTGTGATAACTTTAAGGTTAATGTTGATAAGCTTTTAATTTTTAAAGAGGATATTATAAAAATTGATTTAATTAAATTTGCTTTTACTAAAACTTTGACTTCAAATTTTTTAGACTATAATAAACTAATATAAAATTTTACATTTTAAAAGGATCTCACATTTTGATGAGATCCTCTTTTATTTGATTTATTACATTTGTCTAAGTTTTTTTAATATTATTTTTTGTTCAACACTTGCAACGAGTCTTCTTGTGTATTCAACTGTGTCAGGATTTACAGACATAGATGTTATTCCACATTCAACTAAAAATTCTGCAAGTTCTGGATATTGACTTGGCCCTTGTCCACAAATTGAACAAGTAATTCCCTTTTTATTTGCTGCATCAATAATTGCCTTTAATGCAATTTTTACTGCATCATTTCTTTCATCAAAATAACCCATATTGTTTAATATTCCAGAATCTCTATCTGCACCCATTACAAGTTGAGTTAAATCATTTGATCCAATGGAAAATCCATCAACTAATTCTGCAAATTCTTCTGCTTGAAGAACAACAGCTGGCACTTCTGCCATTATCCAAATTTTAAAGTTTTTAGATTGAACAAGTCCTTCTTCTGCCATTATTCCTTTTACAACTTTAAGCTCTTCAGGAGTTCTAACAAAAGGAAGCATTACAATTACATTTGTAAGTCCATATTCTTCTCTAACTTTTCTTATCGCTTTACATTCTAGTCTAAATCCTTTTTCATATTCAGGAGAAATATATCTTGATACACCTCTCCAACCTATCATTGGATTTGCTTCAATTGGTTCAACTTCGTCGCCACCTTTAAGTCCTCTAAATTCATTAGTTCTGAAGTCACTTGTCCTTACAACTAAATTTTTAGGGTAAATTGCTTGTGCAACTTTTGAAATTCCCTCAGCAAGTTTTTCTACCATCATGTCGCCTTGACCAGTTTTTACTAAATACATTGGATGAGCACCAATCATATTTGTAAAAATAAATTCTGTTCTCATAAGTCCAATTCCATCAATAGGAAGATCTTTATATCTTTCTATTAATTCTGGTTCTCCAAGATTCATATAAATTTTTGTTGCAGTTGTAGGAGCAAATAAGTTTCTAAGTTCATCTAAATTTGCAAGGCTTGATACATTTGGAGCATCAGAAGATTTCTTTTCTTCTTTTTCTTTTAAAACTTCGCCTTCATATACAATTCCTCTAACTGCATCAACTGTAACAGTATCTCCTGTTTTTAAAGTTTTTGTAGCAGTCTTTGCTCCAACTATACATGGAATTTGAAGTTCTCTTGAAACAATAGCTGCATGGCAAGTCCTTCCACCTTCATCAGTTACAACTCCAGCACATTTTCTCATTGCAGGAACCATATCCGGATTAGTCATTGCAGTTACAAGAACATCTCCTTCGTTAACTTTATTAATTTCAGAAATATCTTTAATTAATTTTACTTTTCCTCTTCCAATACCTGGAGAAGCAGGAAGTCCCTTTACAAGAGTAATTAGTTTTTCTTCCTTTTCTTCTTTGTCACCTGCAAGAGTTGTGATTGGTCTTGATTGTAAGAAATAAAATTCTTTTGTATCTTTGTCAAATCCCCATTCAGTATCTTGAACAGAACCATATAGCTTTTCAACTTTTAATCCTCTTTCGATTAAAGTATTTAATTCATCTTCAGATAAAGCTTCTGCTTTAATAGCATCTTCACCCAAAATATCTTTTACATTTACAGTTCTAGTCCCAACTCCATTTTCATTTTTAATTACCATGTATTCTTTTTCAGAAATGTTTTTTTCTATTACTTTTTTAGTCTTTTTGTCAATAATATATTCATCAGGAGTTACAATCCCAGATACAACAGCTTCACCAAGTCCATAACTTGCGTTTATCATCATTTCATCAGAACTATTGTTAATAGGATTTGCCGTAAACATTACTCCAGACTTTTCTGAATTAACCATCTTTTGAATAACAACAGAAAGAGCAACATCAAAGTGATCATAATTTTGCTTTTCTCTATAATAAATTGCTCTTGAAGTCCAAAGTGATGCAAAACAATCTCTGATATGATTTAAAAGTTCTTCCTCACCGCTTATGTGCAAATAAGTATCTTGCTGCCCAGCAAAGGATGCATCTGGCAAATCTTCTGCAGTTGCAGAAGACCTAACGGCAACTTCTGGATCTTTAAGTCCAATATTTTCTGAAAATTCTCTATAAGCACTTAAAATTTCTTCTTTAAGTTCAGGATCAAATTCTTTTTCCTTAATTTTAGTTTGAATTTCCTTTGAAGCATTTGTAAGTTCATCTACATCTTCAACATCAACTGCTTCCATTAAAAGTTTTACAACTTCGTCAAGTTCCGCATATTTTATAAACTTTGTATATCCTGATGCAGTAACACAAAATCCCGGAGGAACAGGTAGTCCAAAACTTGTGAGTTCTCCTAAGTTTGCACCTTTTCCCCCAACAATTCCTACATCGCCTTTACCAATTTCATCAAACCATTTAATATAATTATACTTAGACATAAGTACCTCCTTGTTTGCTAAAAATATTATAACACAATTATTATATATGTCACACTATTTTTTCAAAGATTTTCTAAGTTCATCAATTGACATTGTAGACACACTTTCTCTATTAATTCCAAGTTTATCTACGAGAGAATATATTTCTTCCATACTAGGAGCTTCTATTTCAACATAAGGTTTTGGATAAGTTTTTTTATCCCAAGTGTCAATATCTATTATAAGTCCATTTAATGTATACTTTTTTCTATTCTTAAATCCCTTGTGGAATTTGTCATATCCAAGGCACTTTAATATATTTATTAAATCTTCTACATTGCTTACTTCAGTTGTATGCTCTATATTATCTCTTACTTTTATATTGGAAATATTTTCTTTAAATGTAAAATACTTTTTTTCTCCTTCTTCTGATTTTGCAATTCTAATTCTAAGGTATCCATCTTTTTTATAAATTTTATGTGCTGTTGAATTTATTGTAATATTTGTTTGTTCTTCTTCTCTTACAAATTCTGCACCCAGTGCTTTAATTTTTTCTTCAAAATTTTCTATATCAATATCAAGAAGCTTTACTTCAATCTCTCTTTCCATTAATCCTCCCCTATTTTTTTTAGTTTAAAATCTAAAAAATCACTTGCAACAAATTTATAATTCACTCCAAGCATATCACCTTCATAAGAATACTTGTGTCCCTTTCCATGGAGATGCCCATAGACACATTTTTGGACTCCATAATCTGCCAAAATTTTGGAAAATTCATTTGGCTCTAAATTCTGATTAAAAGGTGGATAGTGAATCATTGCAATTATTTTTTTATTTTTGCAAGTTTCAAGTGAATTCTTTAGTCTTTGAACTTCTCTTAAATAAATTTTTTCATCATTCTCTGAAAACTCAAAAGAATCACGAGAAGCCCAGCCTCTCGTGCCACAAATAGAATAATCTTTGTACTCAAAAGAATTATTGTAAATAAAATCTATTGTATTTAATTTCAAATTATTCATCTTACTTAAAGAAGACCACCAATAGTCATGATTGCCCTTAGAAATTATCTTTCTGCCAGGCAGATCATCAATCCTTTTTAAATCAAAAAAAGCAGAATTAAGTTTTAAAGCCCATGAAATATCTCCAGGCAAAAGAACTAAATCATTATCACTTACAACTTCTTTCCAATTTTCAATTATCTTTTCTTCGTGATTCTCCCAATTATTCCCAAAGACATCCATGGGTTTTTCTTCTGTATAATCGAAATGAAGATCTCCTATTGCGAATATCATATTCACCTCAAAGTCTTATCAAATTATATGTCATATTATTTCTATCTAAAAATTCTTTTTCTCTATTAGAACTTGTGAATATTAAAACTTGTTCTTCCTCATCTAGAACTCTAAGAGTATTACTAAGTCTAATATCATCATAACTGTCAAAGTGACTATCAAGCACTAGAGGAATTTTTTTGTCAGTAATAATCTTTGAAATAGCAAGTCTAAAAGCTAGATAAATCTCGTCAATTGTCCCAAGACTTAAATTCTCAAAGTCAATATAATCTTTAACATTTTTATCATATACCTTAATATTAAATCTGTCATCAATTAAAATTTCTGTATATTTTGAAGAAGTTATACCGCTTAAATAATTTGAAATATTTTCTTTTAATTTTGGAATTGTATCTCTGCGTCTATACTTTATAAAATCTTCAAACTTATTTATAGATATTTCTAACAAACTTCTTTTATATTTTAGTCTTTGTAATTTTTCCTCTAGCATAGAAGTTTCTTCTTCTAAAATTCTTAAACTTTCCATAGAATCTTCTAAAGTTTTTAAAATTCCCTCTAAATTAGAAATCTTTAGTAGACTTTCTCTCATTTCTTTTTCCAACTCAGATAGGCTTTTTTCAGAATAAACTTCTCCACTAAGGTTTTCTTTTTCAAGTTCTTGAATCTTAAATTTTAATTTACTTATCTCTTCAACTTTTTTATCTTTTAAATTATAAAAAACCTCTTTTAATTCTGAAATATTTTTTACATTATACTTATGAAAAATATTTTTTAATTCTTTTTCATATTCAATTATTTTTCCATTAATACTTTCTATTTCTTGAGAACTCTTTTCACTCCAGATTTTATTGTATTCATTTTTAGAAATATTCTTTAAATTTTTATCTCTTTCATTCTCTAAAATTTCTGCAAGTTCATCTATACTATTTGCATCATATTTTTTTATCAATTCTTCAAAAAACTTGTCAAAATCTCTCTTTCTTTTTGTTTTCTCAATAGATTTCTTTTTATAATCTCTTAGTTTACTTTCAAGCCTAAAGAGAAGATCTTTATTTTGTCTAAATTTAACAAATCTAAAATATGCGTATCCAAAAAATATAATTGAAATTAAAGATAACATATGCTTATCATAATAAACTGAGCCAAGGATAATTAGTACTGCCCCAATAAGTGAAAAAATAACTTTTAAAATACAAAATAAAACTACTCTTTTAGTTGATCTAATATCAGACGAAATAATTTCTCTTTCCTTAGAAAAATTATTCTCATCTAATATTTCTATTTCATTTTTTATTTCCTTATACTTCTTATAATCTTTTTCCACTTCATCATTTACTTCAAACTGATAGGTATCATTTCTAGAATTGAGTTCATCTAATTTGTTTAGATAAATTCCAGATGTCCTGTTAATTTCAATTGCCTTTTCCAAATCTTTAAAATCAAAACTTTTCTCATCTTCATCTTTTTTATCTGTCAATTTTTCTAATTCTTCTTTTAATTTCTTAAGTTCAAAGAGTTTCCTTCCCCTTAGTTTATATTCCAAAGATTTAATCTCATTTTTTGCATCACTATAATCGGAAGTAGCCTCTTCGTATTTCTCTTTATCTAAAATTAAATTTGTTTTTTTGGAATTTAAATTTTTTAAATTTTCACTAATTCTTCCAATTTCAGATGCTTTTCGCCTTTCTGTTCCCAAGTCATAGAAATCTGATTTCATCTTTTCTAAAATTTTATTTAAATCAACATTTTCATCTTCCGAAACAGAAAAATTGTCAATTCTATTTCTTAGTTCCTCTGCAGCATCTTTTTCAACCTCTGAAAATCTTTGTGAAATGAAAAAACTAGATTTGTAAAGCTTCCTATTCATATCAAAGAAAAATGATCCTGGCTGAGAAATTCTTGAATATTTATAATTTTTAGCATCTTCACTAAATTCCTCTGAAGTTTCTAATTTTAAAATAGAAACTTCATCTTTTTCGAAATCTCTTGTTACTCTAAATTCATCGCAATCTTTTAAAATTATAAACCCTCTATATAGGCTAGAATCCCATGGTCTAGATTTATAAAATAAGTCGTCTTTTATTTTCTTTGCAAGAGAATCTCTGCTAAATCCATAAAAAATTCCATCAATAAAATTTACAACAGTTGATTTCCCACTCTCATTATCCCCACAAATTAAATTTATTCCACTGTCGAGCTTTATTATCTTATCTTCAAATTTTCCAAAATTTAAAATTCCAAGTTTCTTAAATATCATAATACTGCTCCAAAATGTATTTTTCAGAAAGTTTTCTTGCATCCTTTTCCATATCTTTATCAGAAAAGGAATTTAAAAGTTCCAAAATATGCTTTTCTTCTATCTTAAAATTTTCTAAATCTCTCTCCGGCAAAACTTCATTTTCTAACTCAAAATAAAAAGCATTTAAATTTTCTTCCAAAAAATTTTCTATTTCTATAAAATGTTTGTGACTTCCAACTAATTTAATCCTGTAAAGATTTTCCCTTTCTATCTCACTTTGTACTTTTTTTAAAATTTCAGAAAAGGTCATCTCACTATTTATTTTAATTTCTAAATTTACAAACTTTCTCTTAGAAAAATTTTTAAACTCAATTTCTTTTCTATCATCGTCTAGAAAAATTATCCCATGTTCTCCTTCTTCTTTAAAAGATAAAGGAATTAGAGAACCACAGTAATAGGCGTTGTCAAAAACTTTCCCCCTCTTATGTATATGCCCAAGTGCAACGTAACTAAAATTTTTTAAAAAATCCTCGCTAAGTGGCATATATCTATTGTCACATAAATCAGAATGAAAAAGCCCAATATTTATAAAACTTTTATCGAGATTTATCTCTTGAAATTCTTTTCTAAAATTATAATTATTATAAGAAATTCCATAAACTCTTGTATTTAACTCTTTCAATTCATAAAAATTCAATTCATCCTTAAAAATATATAAATTTTCTGGAAGATCTACCTTTAAAAACAAATTGTCTTTCGCAAGATAATCGTGATTGCCAAAAACTACAAAGACCTTGGCACTTAAATTCTTTATTAAATCTAAAAATCTTTCCAAATCTTTTAAATCAAAAAAATCTCTCTCAAATAAATCTCCTGCAATTAAAAAAATATCTGCATCAACTTTATTTGAAAAATCACAAAGACTACTAAAAGAATACCAAATATCTTCTAATAATTTATTTGAAACTTCAAGAGGAACTCTTCCTCTATAAAATTTTTTTAAATGCAAATCTCCTGTATGAATTATCTTCATTTTATCACCAAAATAATTATATCACAGTTTTTTGTCAAAAAAAGAGCTTCCAAAATAGGAAACTCTTTAAATAATTATTAAATTATTAATTTTTGTAAAGTTTTAAATTCTTCTGTACCTGCAATCCCAGCAAGATCAAATAAAACTGTTTCTGTATTAGTTATAACCGCACCCATTTCACGAAGCATTTCTATTCCATTTTTTGCATTTTTTTCTGTCCTTGAGCCAACAGCATCTTCTACAATAAAAACTTCATAACCCTCATCTAAAAGAGCTCTTACAGTTTGAAACACACAAATATGGACTTCCATTCCACATAAAATAATTTGTTTTTTATTTAATCTTTCAATTTCTTTTTTTATTTTTTCATCATCGAGAGAATTAAAAGTTAATTTATCAAATTCTTTTTTATCTTTAAGCGGAGCCTTCACTTCTTCATTTGTATAGCCAAGTCCCTTTGGATATTGAACTGTAAAAAGTGATTCTGCTTCAATTATTTTTGCAACATTTGCCAAAACATTTCCGTTTTTCACAATATCTTTGCTATTGTACATTGCCTTTAAAAGTTTGTCCTGAATATCTATAAAAGTAAAAAGTACATCTTCTCTATTTAATTTAAAATTTTTCATTATTCCTCCTAGATTTCTTCAACTTCAACGCTATTCATGATTTTTTTAATAGCACTCATTTCAATTTCATCTTTTACAACAAAATTTTCCCACACTCCACAAGATATTGCAAGTTTTATTGAAGTTATGAAATCATAATCTCTATCTATTGCAATTGCAAGCCCTGCAAGAGAAAGTTCGTTGTCAAATTTTTCTATAATATTATCTTTTTCTATTTTATCTTTGTTAATATAAGCCCTATAATTTTTATCTTCAGTAGAAATTATCGTGGCTCTCTTACTATTTACAAATACAATTTTTGTGCCTGAATTCACAAACTTTTTATTAAATTCTATAACTTCACCTGTATAATTTATTTTTTTATCTTTTTCTATATCTTTTTTGTCAAACATCAATATATAGGGATTAGTCTTCTCAATTTCATCTAAATTTGTAGGATTTACTGCAACTTTTATATTATTTTTGTAACAAATTTTTATGAATTTTTCATAAACTGATTCATCAAGACCTATCAGTGCAATTTTTGGAAGAATCACAATATTCTTATTGTATAGAGATCTTTCAAAAGAATTTAAAATATCATTTTTATCTTCCATGGTAATTCTCGGATCTTCTGTGCTGTACTCACTTTTTACATTTTTACCTTTTATTAAAACTTTCTCTACATTTTCATCTTTCAAGCCGGTAAAATTCACATCTATACCAAGTCTACTTAATATTAATGCAATTTCTTTTCCTCTATTACTTCCCTTTAACATAAAAACTTCAGAATCTACTCCAAGTTTTTTAGAAAAGAGTGCCATTTTTATTCCATGACCTGAAGGATAAATTTTTGAACTTTCAATAATATCTTGAGAATCACCCTTCAATTTAAATTCTCTTACAATTTTCGGATTAAAATCACAAAACAATATCATTTCTTCACCTGCTTTCTTTTATTCTTTTCATAATTTCTTTTTTCATAATATTTATCTTATTTACAGATTCGTCTAAACTATCTGAAACTGAATAAGCATAAACTTTAAGTTTTGGTTCAGTTCCAGAAGGTCTAAGGGCAAACCAAGTTTCTTCCCCAAAATAAAACTTCAAAAGATTTTGTGGCTCTTCTTTATCGTCTATAAAATCTACTTTTTTTCCAAATCTTCCAAGTTCTTCAAAATCTTCTACATTTCTAAAATCGTCCATGATTTCTTTCATTACCTTGTTTCCATCTTTTCCTTCAAAATAAGTTGAATCTAAATATTCCTCAAAATAGCCATATTTTTTGTAAATTTCTTCAAGATAATCTTTTATTTTTAAATTTCTCTTTTTAAGATACCCCGCCATCTCTGCAATAATCATTGAAGTTGCAACTGCATCCTTATCTCTAATATTGTCGCCTATTGTATATCCTATTGACTCTTCGTATCCAAAAATAAATTCTTTTTCTTTAGTTTCATCCCAAGTGTTGGCGAGACGACAAATATTCTTAAAACCTGTTAGAGTTTCAAAAACATCAATACCATAATTTTTAGCAATTCTTTTAATTAAATCTCCAGTTACAACAGTCTTTACAATTGCTCCATCATTTAAATCTCCACTTGATCTTTCCAAAATAAAATTTCCAAGAAGAATTCCCATTTGATTTCCAGTAACTTTAAAAAATTCATCTCCACATTCTACTATTGCAACTCTATCTGAGTCAGGATCTGTTGCGATAATTATATCTGCGTTCTCTTTTTTTGCAAGTTCAATTGCCCTATCAAAAGCCCTTATATCTTCTGGATTTGGATTTGTAACATTTTTAAAACTTCCGTCAGGATTTTCCTGTTCAGATACTACCAATACATTTTTAAAACCACGAAGATCTAGAATTTTTCTAACATATTTATTTCCGCAACCACTTAAAGGCGTATAAACAATCTTTATACCTTTATCAATATCGTCAGTTAAGGTTTTCTTTAATGTATTTCTATAAAAAGATTTTGTTACATTATCTCCCAAAAATTTAATATTTTCATATTCGCCTAATTCCTTTAAACTTTTAAAATCATAATTTAAAATATCAATTTTTTGGGACTCCTCTTCCATTTCATCTGCAATATCAGATAAAATTTGTGAACCCTTATCCCAATATAGTTTAAACCCATTGTAATTCTTTGGATTGTGAGATGCTGTAATCATAATTCCAGAAATAGTTTTAAGATATCTTATAGAATATGCAAGTAGTGGTGTTGGAATTATCCCTGGAAATAAATAAACTTTTACACCAGAATCCGCCAATATCTTTGCAGTTAAAATAGAAAATTCATAAGAAAATTTTCTCATATCTCTGCCAATGACCACGCCCCTTTTTTTTGCATCGTCACCAAGATTTTCAATTATATGCGCTAGAGCAATTGCAGTCTTCCCAACAGTCAAATAATTCATTCTATTTGTCCCTGCACCTAAAATTCCACGAAGCCCTGCAGTTCCAAATTCCAAATCTTTGTAAAATCTTTCTTCTATTTCCTCTTCATTATTTTTTATACCTTCAAGCTCACTTTTCAAATTTTCATCTACATTTTTACTTTCAAGCCACTTTTCATAAACTTCTCTATACATAATTACTCCTTCTTTATATCAGAAAATTCTCCATCAATCGCAGAAATAAGTTCTTTTGGATTTAATTTTATTTGCATTCCTACTTTTCCTCCGCTTATATAAAAATAATCTAAATTTTCTGCAGAACTGTCAATAAAAGTTTTAAAAGATTTTTTCATGCCAACAGGAGAACATCCCCCATGGACATACCCTGTAAGAGGCAAAAGTTTTTTCTGTGGAATCATTTCAATTTTTTTAGAACCAGAAACTTTTGCGCCTTTTTTTAAATCCAGTTCACTTGAAACTGGAACTACAAATACATAATTTTCCCCTTCCTTTGACTCTGTCACAAGAGTTTTAAAAACTTTATTCTTATCTTCACCCAATTTTTCTGCAACGTCAGCTCCTCCAATACCATCCTTCGTTGAGTACTCAATAATTTCAAATTTTATATTTTCATTTTCCAAAATTCTCATTGCATTAGTTTTTTTCATAAAATCACCTTTTCATCTATATCAATTTTACAACAAAAAAAGGTTTTGTTCATCTGTTTAATAATATAGAATGTTTTTCTTTTAGTTTTTGTAACTATAATGATAGTTGATATTGTGAAAAAAATACAATACTATATGCATTTCATTTTGCCTTACTTAAAATAGTTTTAAAACATATTGGTAAAATAAATCTCAACTACATCCACATTACAAAAATAAAAAATTATTATAAAAAAAATAAGAGTGGGACAAAATCCTAACTCTCATCTTTTTTTTATGAAAAGTAAAATTATTAAAAAGAAAACTCCAATCAATACAATTGTACCACCTGGTTTTAATCCTACATAAAAAGATAAAAATAATCCAATCATTGTAAAAATAAAGCCAAAAATTGATGCAAGGATCGTCGTCTTTAAATATCCCTTTTTAAATTGCATCGCACAGGCAACGGGCACAACCATTAGTGATGAAATTATTAAAATACCAACTGTCCTTGCAGAAACAGAAATCGTAACTGCTATAAGAATCATAAAAATTAAATTAATTCTATCAACATTTACGCCAGATAACCTAGCTGAAGATTCATCAAAGGAAATATACATTAAATCTGTAAATAAATAAGAAAATAAAATAAAAACAATTATTGAAATAATTAAAATTAAATAAAAATCAAATTTTGGTATTGCAATTATAGATCCAAAAAGATATTCTTCAAAATTCGCAGTAGTTTTTACGAAACCTGAAAAAATTGAAGCAAGCCCAATTCCTGTACTCATTAAAATTGCACTAGATATTTCTTGATACCCAGGGAACTTTGTCCTCACATATTCTAAGAAAATTGAGCCAATAACACATAAAACTAATGCCCCCAAAACTGGCGATGTTGATGTTATAAGACCAAGCATTACCCCTGCAAGAGACACATGAGATAAGGCATCTCCTATCACAGATATTTTTTTATTTACTACAACTACGCCCATACATGGAATAATTATTGACAAAAAAGCTCCAACTATAAGAGCCTTAATCATATATGAATACTGAAAAATTTCCATTATTCCACTTCCCTTATCTTTTTATCTTTTATTTCAAAAACTTTATTTACATTATCTTCTATTTCATCAAGGTCATGAGTAATCATTAAAATTGTAATATTGTGTTCTCTATTTATATGACTTAACAGATGAAAAAGTGACTCCTTAGATTCTTTATCCACTCCAGTCATAGGTTCATCTAAAATTAAAAACTCAGGTGTAGAAACAAGAGCCTTTGCAATTAAAACTCTCTGCCTCTGTCCACCAGAAAGTTCCGTATAAAGTCTATCTCTATACTTTGCCATTCCAACAAGATTTAATGCATTTTCAATTCTCTCTATGTCAAAATCTTTTAGCTTTTTAAATCCTTTATTCCTTGGATAAAGAGAAAGTGACAAAAGCTCTGTCACCGTTATTGGAAATTCTAAACTCGCCGACACAGAAAGCTGGGGAACATAACCAATATCTTTTAAACCATTTTCTATATAAAAAGAAATAGTGCCAAAAAGTGGATTGAGTTGATTTAATATCAACTTAATCAAAGTGGACTTTCCAGCACCATTAGAACCTATAAGGGCAATATAATCGCCCTTATAGACATCAAAATTTATATCATCTAAAATCAAATCGTCGCTATATTTAAAACTTAGATTTTTGATTTCTAATAATTTTTCCTTCACTATTTTAAAGCACCTACTAAATTTTCTAGATTTTGTTCCATGATGCTAAAATATTCTTCATTGTTTTTAATTTGCTCTTCGCTTAAACCTTCAATTGGTGAAAGGACTTTTACATCACAACCTGTTTCATCAGCAATAATTTTTGAAACTTTAGGATCAATTAATTCTTCTGTGAAAATAGTTTTTATATCGTTTTCTTTGATGTAATTAATTATTTCTGCCATTTTCTTTGCATCTGGTTCAGTTTCTGCATTTACACCTTTAATGCCAATTTGAGTTAAACCATAATCCTTACACAAATAACCGTATGCTTCATGACTTACTACAATTGTTTTATTTGGAAGATCTTTTAAAGAGTCATTATATTTTGCATCTAGTTCATCTAACATTTTAGCATATTTTTCATAATTTGACTCGTAATAATCTTTATTTTCTTCATCAAGTTCTGCGAAAGCATTTTTTATATTTTCCATTTCAATTTTTGCGTTTTTTGGTGAAATCCAAACATGTGGATCCATTGGTCCATGATGATGTTCATGTTCATGATCATGGTGTTCTTCATGATTATGATTATTTTCTTCTGCTTCATGATTGTGGTTGTGATTTTCTAAATCATTATTGTGATTATTTTCTTCTGCTTCGTGATTGTGATTGTGTTCTTCTACTGCTTCATGATCATGATCTTCATGCTCATGAGTATGAGTTGATTTTATAAGTTCAACACCTTCTGATGCTTCTACTACTTTTAAATCTTTATTTGAAAGTGAACCAATTACTTTATCAGTCCAAGATTCTAACCCTGCACCATTATAAATAAACATATCTGCACCTTCAAGATTTTTTATTGCCTCAGAATCTGGTTCCCATCCATGTGGCTCAGTACCTTGTGGCATAACCATTTCTACATCAATTTTATCTCCAGCAATTTTTTTTGCAAAATCATATACTGGATAAACTGAAGCGTAAACCTTTAATCCACTTTTCTCATCTGCAACTTCCTTAGCCACATCTTTTGTATCTTGACCTTTAGAACAACCTGATAGTAAAACTATGCCGGCTAATAAAATTAAAAATTTTTTAATATTTTTCATAATTCCTCCTAAATAATAATGATTTCCATTAATTATTATACCACTAATTCTTTATTATAAAAGTAATTTTTTTAATTAATTAAATTTTGATATAATAATAAAATTAGGTGGTGATATTTTGAAAAATTACGAAAACATTTTAAGAAAAAATGATTTAAAAATAACTCACGGTAGAATTGAGCTACTTGACTTATTATATAATTCAAAAATTCCAATGAATACAGAAGAAATATATAGTTCTGTTAATAAAAAAATAATTCCAAGCTTTACTTCACTTTATAGAATGTTAAATGAACTATCTGACAAAAATATTTTAAAGAAAAATTTATATCACAATGGACTTTATTATTTTGAATTCAATGATGATAGACACAGACATTATATAGTTTGTGCTAAATGTGGTAAAATTTCTGCAATTGAAAATTGTCCTATTGCAGACTTTGAAAAAATTGCAGAGAAAGAAACTGGCTATACTGTAATAAGCCATATTGTAGAACTTCGTGGAATTTGCCCTGACTGCCAAAAAAATAAAAAAGATTAAATCCACTATGTGAAATGCCATTCGCATTACAAAATTCTTCTTTACTTTTTTTATAATAGAGTTATAATATATTTAGTAAGTTAATATTATTTTATAATATTATTTTGCTAATCCTTTACTTATATTTTGATAAAGAAAATAAAAGAAACTTCTGTCCACCCCGCAGAAGTTTCTTTTATTTTCTTTTAATTTAATTTTTAGTAATAATCTTTTTAAATTAAAGTTGTTATGAAACCACCAATTAAAATTAATGGTATTCCATAAAATGTAAATTGTGGGACACAAGTATCTTTTATATGATCATGTTGACCGTCCACAGAAAGTCCAGATGTTGGTCCAAGAGTTGTGTCTGATGCCGGTGATCCTGCATCTCCACAAACTGCTGCAATTGTTACAAGTAAAATTGTAGCTGGGATTGAATATCCAAGGCTAACTGCAATCGGTACATATATAGCTGAGATAATTGGAACTGTACCAAAAGAAGTTCCTATTCCAAGAGTAATCATTAGTCCTAAAAGAATCATTACATAAGAAGCTACAAGTTTTGAACCATCTAATAAAGATGTAGCATATTGTACCAAAGCATCAACAGAACCTGTCTTCATTAGTACATTTGCATAACCTGCTGCAATTAACATTACAAAAGCTATAAATCCCATCATGTTTATTCCGCCATCAAGCATTTTTTGTATTTCGTCCCATTTTATAACTCTAGTTACTACTATAAAAATAAGACCTACTAATGCACCTAGTGGAAGTGATTCTGTAAATATTTGCACTAAAACAGTTATTACTCCTGATAAAAGTACAAGTATATGTCTTTTTTCCAATTTATCTGGAATTTCTCTTACTTCTGAATCTTCAACTTCTTTTTCTGCATAATCTCTATCGCGTGAGAAAAATATTAAACCTGCTACTAGACCTGCAAACATTATAGCTGCAACTATCCAGTTTGTTGTTATAACATCCTTTCTCACAATAGAAAGCCCTGATCTGTTAAAAGAATCTACTATAAGCCCTTGGAATATTGCACCATAACCAACAGGTATGGCAATATAAGGAGCTTTAAGTCCAAAACCAAAAGAAACAGAAAGCATTTTTCTATTCATCTTCATCTTGTTCATGTGTGAAAGAAGTGGTGGTATCAAGATAGGTATAAAAGCAATGTGAATTGGTATTATAGTTTCTGCTGCAATAGCAATTAAAATTATAATAATACAAAGTAAAATCTTATTGTCTTTTACAAGAGATCCTATTTTTTTTGCCATTATATCTGCTGCACCAGTTTCTTGCATACAAAAAGCAAGCGAACCAAGAAGTATGTAGCTAAGTGCTGTCTCGGCGTTATTGCCCATACCCCCTATTAAAAGTTTCATAGTTTCAGAAATCCCTGTTCCCGAAATAAGTCCTGCACATATTGCTGAAATCATCAGCGAAAAAAATACAGGTACTTTAGCTAAACATAAAGCCGCCAGTATTATTACTGACAGTATAACTGCATTTGAAAGTATCATTATTCTCCCCTTTTCTTTTTTTATATATTTTTTATACCCTAATTATACATTGTAATCTAAAATTTGTATAAAAAAAAGACTTTTCTGTGATTAGAAAAATCTTTTCCGAACTTTAATACTTAATTAACGACTAATTTGCAATTGATTTACACGAAAAATATTATATAAAAATAGTTTTAATCTAAAAACTTTATTCTTTTTTTTCACTTTCAATTTTGTCATCATCTTTATTTGATAACTCTTCTTTTTCTTCATACTCTTTTAAAATATCCATAAATTCTTCACCTGTTATAGTTTCCTGTCTTAAAAGATATTCTGCAATTGCATGAAGTGCTTTTATATTTTCTTTTAAAATCTTCCTAGCTTTCTCATGTGCTCCATCAATTATTTTTTGCACAGCTTCGTCAATTTCATATTGTGTCTGTGGAGAACATTGAAGAGAAGTATCCCCTCCTAGATAGGCATTAGTCATTGATTCTAGTGCTACAAATCCAAATTCATCTGTCATTCCAAATCTTGTAACCATAGCCTTTGCAATCTTTGTTGCCTTTTCAATATCATTTGAAGCTCCACTTGTCCTTATATTAAATATTAATTCTTCTGCTGACCTTCCTCCAGTTAAGGTTACAATGCTATTAATTGCATCCTCTTTTGTCATTAAGAATTTTTCTTCTTCGTCAACTTGCATAGTATATCCAAGTGCACCTGAAGTTCTTGGGATAATTGTAATCTTATGAACTGGAGCAGAATCTTTTTGTTTTGCAGCTACAAGTGCATGCCCCACTTCATGATATGCAATTATTCTTTTTTCACGAGAAGATATGACTGCATTCTTCTTTTCATAACCTGCCAAAACTACTTCTACTGATTCTTCTATATCTCTTTCGCTCATTTTATCTCTGCCTTCACGCACTGCACGAAGAGCTGCTTCATTTATCATATTGGCAAGGTCTGCACCACTTGCTCCAGCAGTCGCACGAGCAATCTTTGAATAATCTATATTTTCTTCTTTTTTTATATCTTTCGCATGAACTTTTAGAATGTCAATTCTTCCACTTAAATCTGGAAGTTCTACTGGTATCCTTCTGTCAAACCTGCCCGGCCTTAAAAGAGCTGGGTCAAGAGAATCTGGTCTATTTGTTGCAGCTAAAATTACTACACCAGCTTTAGCATCAAAACCATCCATCTCTGATAAAAGTTGATTTAATGTCTGTTCTCTTTCATCATTTCCTGAGATGCCAACGCCATCTCTTTTTTTACCAATTGTATCTATTTCGTCTATAAAAATTATACAGGGAGCTTTTTCCACAGCTTGCTTAAATAAATCTCTAACTTTTGCTGCTCCAAGACCTACAAACATTTCTACAAAGGCAGAGCCTGAAATCGAAAAGAAAGGAACTCCCGCTTCACTCGCTACAGCTTTTGCAAGAAGTGTCTTACCAGTTCCTGGAGGCCCAACTAAAAGTGCCCCTTTAGGAAGCTTTGCCCCTATTTCTGTATATTTTTTTGGATTGTGTAAAAAATCAACAAGTTCTGATAAAGCTTCTTTTGCTTCATCTTGTCCTGCTACATTTTCAAACTTTATGCCGTCAGTCGACTCAACATAAATCTTTGCTCCACTTTTCCCAAGATTCATTGGACCAACATCGCCCATTTTTTTGAATAAAACCTTGGATAGAAAAATCCAAAAAGCTATAAAAATTGCAAAAGTTGCAATAGTAGATATTATAAATGAAAGCACTGGATTCATTTCAGTTTTATAAACTTGTGCACTTTTCACATTTGCATCTGCTAATCTATCAACTAAATTAGGATCATACATCCTATTAGTTTCGTACTTTACTTTTTCCCCTTTTTTCTCTACTTCAAAAGCAATAGTTTTATCTCTTACTTCTGCTTTCTTTACCTCACCTTTTTTTACCATATTTACAAAGGATACATAATCAATTTTCTTTATACTTTGATCCTTATTAAGTTTTGGTACAAAAAATATGGTAACTAAATAAAAAATACTTATTACCAATATAACATAAAGAATCTTGGGAATATATTTATTAAAATTATTTTTGTTGTTAGACAAAATTTTCTCCCTTCAAAAAGAAAAATTTTGGAACAAGTCCCAAAATTAATCTAGCCTTCTTCTATTTTGAATCGCTGTTTGAATAGTTATCTCATCATAAAATTCGAGATTTCCACCAACTGGAAGACCGTAACCTATTCTAGAAACAGTTACATCATAATCTTCTAGTATATTTTTTATATATCTCGCTGTTGCATCTCCATCAACAGTTGGATTTGTTGCCACAATAACTTCCTCTACATTTCCTTTCTCAACTCTATCTATAAGCTCCTTTACTTTTACATCCTCTGGAGTTTTCCCTTTAAGTGGAGAAATTTCTCCATGTAGCACATGGTACTTCCCACGAAAGCTAAGTGATCTTTCCATTGCTTCAACATCCTTCGGACTTTCAACCACGCATATAACAGAATCATCTCTGGATTTATCAGCACAAATTTCACAAGGATCGCTGTCTGCATAATTCCTACAAATAGAACACTCTACAGTATTCTTATTTGCAGAAACAATAGAATTTGCAATATCAAGTGCCTCGGCTTCATCTAAACCAATAATGTAATAAGCAAGTCTTTGAGCAGTTTTGGAACCAATACCAGGAAGTCTATTTAATTTTTTAATTAAATCCTCAATAGGTCCAATTTCGTTGTTCATTTTATAGTCCTGGTATATTTAATCCACCTGTAAATTTACCCATTTGAGAACTCATTTTGTTATCAGCACTTCTAAGAGCTTCATTTACTGCAGCTACAATTAAATCCTCTAACATTTCAACATCATCAGGATCTACTGCGTCTTTATCAAGTTTAATAGAAATAAGTTCCTTATTTCCATTTACAGTTGCACACACAGCCCCACCACCTGAAGTTGCAGAAATTTCTTCATTAGCTAAATTTTCCTGCATCTCTTCCATTTGTTTTTGAAGCTTTTCAATTTGTTTCATCATATTATTTCTTCCGCCTCCACCTGGGAAGCCATTAAATCCGCCTTTAGCCATATTTCCTCCTAAATATCTTCTATATTATTCTTTCCAAAAATTTCTTCTAGTTTATCTGGACCACCCTTTTTGATATCCATTCTGACATCTATTTTTTCGCCATAAATACTTTCTAATAGATCTGGCAAAATATTTTTGTTTTCTGGGCGAATGCAATAAGAATAAAACAAACTATTTTTTTCTTCAAAAGTAATTTTTAAAATATTGTCATGAAATTCACTAGGCTCTGCAAACTTTACAAAACCAGCAAAACCATTAAATCCCTTAGAAATAAGTTCGTCAATTATTCTTTGCCAATCCATTTTTATTATTTCAAAGGAAAGTGAACTACAAGAAGCCTCTTCAGCACTCTTAATAATTCCATCTTCCACTTCTCCATTACTCTTTATTATAGCAGAATCATCAAATTTTTCAATTAAGTTATCTTCTACACTTTCTGCAATATTTTCATCATCTTTTGTATGTTTTTTTTGTAAATCATCATAATCCTTATATTCTTTTGAAATATTATTTTTTTTAGTACTTTTATTTATAAAATTCCCGCTTTCAAAAGAGCTTACCTTATCTTCAATGGCTTTTACTCTAAGACATAAGTCATCTTTTGTAACTCTGTTGCAAACTTTTACTGAATTCATTTCAAAGACAACTCTCTTGTTATCTGCATATTTTATTTCATTTGACAAATTTTTCAAAATTTCAATTATAATAAGAAGATCTTCCAAGTCAACTTTTGTCGCCAATTCTTTAAATTCATCTAAATATGTTGTATAGACAATTTTTTTTGGATCACTTAAAGTTTTTACTAATAAAAGATCTCTAAAGTGCTCTAATAACTGCCCCGATAAAGTCGTGAAATCAACTCCTTCTCTATAAATTTCATCAATTGTAAATAAAGAATTACTTATATTTCTTTCTATTAAAAACTTAGAAAGTTCAAATAATAATTTTGAAGAAGAAATTCCCAAAACTTCCATAGCATCTTCTATTTTTATGTGATCAGTTTTTTTCGTCAAAAGTTGATCTAAAATAGAAATCGCATCTCTCATGGCTCCATCAGAGTTTTTTGCAAGAAGAGTAAATACTTCTTCGTCACAAGTTTTGCCCTCAAGTTCCGTTATTCTCTTGAGGTTTCTTTCTATATCTTCTATTGATATTCTCTTAAAATTAAACTTCTGAGATCTGGAAAGTATTGTTGCAGGGATTTTTTCAATTTCAGTTGTAGCAAGAATAAAAATTAAATGTTTTGGAGGCTCTTCTAAAACTTTTAAAAGTGCATTAAACGCTCCTTTTGAAAGCATATGAACTTCGTCAATAATATATACTTTGTATTTTAAAGACTGTGGAGGATAAATTACTTTTTCCTTTAACTCTCTTATGTCGTCGACACCATTATTACTTGCTGCATCCATTTCTACAACATCTAGAACTGATTCTTTTAAAATTTTTTTACAATTCTCACATTCATTGCATGGATTTCCATCTATCGGATTAAGACAATTTACAGCACGAGATAGAATTTTTGCCGCAGAAGTTTTCCCTGTACCTCTAGTCCCTTGGAATATATATGCATGACTTATCTCATTATTTTTTACCTGATTTTTCAACGAAGCAACAACTGCATCTTGTCCATATAATTCATCAAAAGTTTTGGATCTGTATTTTCTATATAAAGCTTTGTACATTTTCTCACCTAAAATAATTATACATGAAAAAACTTTTTTATAAATTATTTTTACAATTTTTAAAACTTCTTTTGAAGAGTTTAATTTTCTATAATTCTATTTCCAAAAATTTTTAACACCATCTTCACATAATTTTCACATGACCAGTATAATATATAGACAAATCAAGAAACAATGTGTTTCAAAAATTAGGAGGATTTATTAAAATGAAAAATTTAAAGAAAATAGCAAGCGTTGGAATGATTTCCGTATTAATGTTAGGTATGGTAGCATGCCAAGGCGCTAATAACAAAAAAGAAGAAGCAGCTAACGCTAAAAACAATGCAGTAGAAGAACAAGCTGAAGCTAACAAAGCTCAAGCAAATGCTAACGAAGCTAAAGCTGAAGCTAACGCTAAAGAAGATGAAGCTAATGCAGCTGTTAACGCTGAACAAGAAAAAGCTGAAGCTAACGCTGATGCTAATGCAGCTACTGAAAACACAAACAACGAAGAAGCTGCAAAATAATTTTAGTTTAAATTATTTAGAAAGCCTTTCGGGGCTTTCTTTTTTTATACTTAAATTTTTAATTAGTTAACGCCATCAAACTTACTTTTTAATTTTTTATTTAATTTGTTCGGTGTAAAAAATATGTTATAATTATAAAATAGAATATATGAAAGAAGGTGTTTTTTTGTTTTGTCCAAAATGTGGAAATCCAGTTTCTAAAGATGATAATTTTTGTGCTTATTGCGGTAAAAATCTAAAGGATGTTCGTATAAATGTAACGTCTGATAATAATAAGGATACCAATAAAATAAAGAAAATAAGTGAAAATACAAGAGTTTTTAATCCTAAATCCTTAGATTCAATAGACACCACAGACGAATTAAAAAATATCATCGAAGAAGTTGACAGAAAGATTTCCAAAAATATTGAAGACCATGAAAAGGGCAATGTCCAAAAGAAATCACCTGAAAGGGAAAATAAAAAAGACAAATTTATTTCAAATAATTTAGAAAAAAATAAAGAATCTAAATTTTCTAAAGAAAATAGAAAAGATAGTCCAGAAAAATTATCAAGCTCTTCGAAAATCTCTGATAAGGATTTCTTAATAGATGATAATTCCAAAAATATCAAGGATAACTTTAACATAAGTCAGAAGGAACTTGTCAAAAGAGTCCAAGAAGAACTAAAAAAATCAAATTACAAAGAAAATTCTTCAAAGTCAACTTTTTCTTCTGCTAATAGGGATTCAAACTCAAATAATTATGAACTTTCTCAAAAAGAACAATATGATTCTTTCACCGAAGATGAAAAATCTAGAAAATTTTCTTTTAAAGAAAAATGGCAAAATTTTATCAATGAAGATGACGATGAGTACTCTATCTTTTCTAATTTAAAAGATGACGATTCTAAAAAAGAAGATACTAGAAATTTAGAAATAAGTAAATCTCTAGAAGATTCTGACAAAAATTTTGAAAATACTCTTAGCACTCCTAAGGTTGATATTGAAGAAGCAATTGTAAAATCTGATAAAGAAAAAGAAAAAAAAGATAATTTAAATAAAAAAAATAGCGATAATAAATCTTTAAAAGATGACTCTGATAAAAAATTTAATTCACCAAATAAAAATATATCGAGTAAAAAAATTTTTAAAGAAAAAAAATCACAAAATCCTAAAAATACAGAGGAGAAAATAAATAAGTCTGAAAAACTTAAGGACTTATTTACTTTTAAGGATAAAGGTGAAAAACCTGTAAAAGAAATTGAAAAATCTGATTCGAAATTTGATAAATCTATCGAAAAAAAATTCTCAAAAAGAGAAAATCAAAAAAATTCAAAATTTTCTAAAACATTACTCGAATGGTTAGATAAAATTTTAGAAAATTTAGATATATTGACTTCTAGAATTTCAAATTATATAGGCGATTTAGGTTCTAGGGAAAGTAAAATCGTAATAGGTATAGGTGCATCTTTGACTGCAATTTCAGTTCTAATTGGAAATGGATCTTTTAGTTTCTTACTTATTTTATTTATAATTCTTAAACTTGTATTTGACTATTTAGAATTTTATATTCCACTAAACATTGCTACTGATAGAGATGATATTGATACTAGCTATTCTGAAGTTAAAAAATTCGCTCTTATAAATTGGATAATTTGTAAAGTATTTTTGTTTATAGGATTTATAATTTCTCCTTATGGAGGATTCCTAAAATATGATATTTTGCAAGCATTGACAGCTATGCCCCTTGCAACACTTCTTGTAATTATTTTATCTCTTTTAATTGCAATTACCCTTTATAATAGAGATTTGGGAGAATCTAAAATTAACTTTATTGGATGGTATGCCATTCCATTTACACTTCTTGAACTTTTATTTAAAATGGTCTGGTTTATAATTAATTTTATATTTGTAACACTTTTTTAAATAGTTTTAAAAAGGAGCTAAAATATCTGTTGGGGATAAAAATATCCCTTAACAGATATTTTTTTGCATACGAATTGCCAAATAAATACAATATCTATGAAAGAAACCAAAATATTACCCTTATTGTGCCGATAAAACTTTCCATTATCTACTTTAAAAAATAAAAAGTATCTAAAAAAAGATTCAGGAATCCTAACAATAGAAGAAAAAATACTGGAAAGAAAAAGTATTAAACTCCTCCTCATTCCTGGATTAATGGATACTTAGAAAGATTATACAATAGAATAGAACCCATAAAAAGAACAAATTTTGGAATGTAAAACTTTAACCATTTCAGAACAAAATATTATTAATAATATCATAAAAAATGGCCTTAGGTCTTGTTTGTGCACCCTAAAATCATAAAAATCAAGTAAATTTAGAATAAAATTAGCTTTATCCCCAAATCAACTTTAAATACATTACATGGATGAGTTGTCCCTAAACTCTTGACAAAGAACAAAAAATACCCTCCTTATTTACTTCATTACAAAATTCATACTAAACAAATTATAAAATATATTAAAAAATCCCAGCAAAATAAAGATTACTTTATTCACTGGGTCTCAAATTGTTTATTGATCTATTGTAATAGCTCATGCAAAATGAAGCAGTTAATATTTATTTGTAAAATAATTTTATAATATATTTAATTCTGTGTCAATAATTTATCTTGATAAAGTTATGGTTTTAGAATTATCCTTTTCCTATTACACATACTTTTACAAAAAAAGACTCTCAACAATTTGTTGAAAGTCCTTTTGTTAATTATTCATATTTTCCGTGACAATTTTTATATTTTTTTCCACTTCCACATGGACATGGATCATTTCTGCCAACTTTCTTTTCTTTTCTCACATAAGGTTTTTTCTTTCCATCATCTGGATTTACAGTTTCCACTTCTTTTGCAACTCTAACTCTCTTAACTTTTTCAGGGTTCGCTACATGGTAGAGCATCTTCACTGTGTCTTCTTTTATAGACTCATTCATAGTTTGAAACATGTCGAAACCTTCTTCAGCATATGCCCTTACTGGGTCAGTTTGTCCAACTGCACGAAGCCCAATTCCCTTTCTAAGTTGATCCATTGCGTCAATATGATCCATCCATTTTTGGTCAACATTTTGAAGTAGTGCAACTCTTTCAATTTCTCTAAATTTTTCTTCTCCAAAGTCTTCTTCTTTTTCTTTATATTTTTCATCAGCAAGTTCTTTTATGAAAGATTTTAAACTTTCTGCTGTTGGATTTTCAATTCCCTTTAAGAAATCTTCTTCAAAGTCAAAAGTACTAACTCCAAAATTTCTAATTGATTCAAAATCTAGATAATTTTTATTGTTGTCATCAAGTTTATTGTAAAAATCTATTGTATTGTCAATAACATCATTTCTCATTTCCATAATGTCATCTTTTAGGTTTTCACCTTCCAAAACTTTTCGTCTTTCAGCATAGATAACTTCTCTTTGTTTATTCATAACATCATCGTATTTTAAAACATTTTTACGAATACTAAAGTTATTGCCTTCAACTTTTCTTTGTGCAGATTCAATTAATCTAGTTAGAATTTTATGTTCAATTGGTTCATCTTCTTCCGGATCAAGCTTTAGCATTGTTTCTTTAAATCTATCTCCAGCAAAAAGTCTAATTAAATCATCATCTGCAGAAATATAGAATCTTGAAAAACCAGGATCTCCTTGACGTCCAGAACGTCCACGAAGTTGGTTGTCAATACGTCTTGACTCATGTCTTTCTGTACCAATTATTCTAAGTCCACCAGCTTTTTTAACTTCTTCTGCTTCTTTGTCAGTTTCTTCCTTGAATTTCTTCACAAGATTTTGATAATCTTCTCTTGCTTTTAAAATTTCTGAATCATCTGTGTTGAAATATGAATCTGCATATTCAAGCATTTCTTCTTCCATACCTTGCTTTTTAAGTTCTTTTTTAGCAAGATACTCTGGATTACCACCAAGTACAATGTCGGTACCACGACCAGCCATATTTGTTGCAATAGTAACTTGACCGAAACGACCAGCTTGTGCAACTATTTCAGACTCTTGTTCGTGTTTCTTAGCATTTAAGACATTGTGCTTTATGCCGGCACGTTTTAAATATTTAGAAAGTGCTTCTGACTTATCAATAGAAATTGTACCAACTAGAACTGGTTGTCCTTTTGCGTGTGCTTCTTCAATTTCTCTTGTAACTGCTTTAAATTTTGCATCCTCATTTATATAAATTTGATCATTATCATCATCCCTTATTACAGGCTTATTTGTAGGAATTTCAACAACGTCAATATTATAAATATCTCTAAATTCGCCTTCTTCTGTCATGGCAGTACCAGTCATCCCAGAAAGCTTTTTATACATTCTAAAATAATTTTGGAACGTAATTGTAGCAAGAGTTTTAGATTCTGCTCTTACTTCTAGACCTTCTTTAGCTTCTATTGCTTGGTGAAGACCTTCAGAATATCTTCTACCATACATTAAACGACCAGTAAATTCATCTACTATTATGATTTCGCCATCTTTTACAACATAATCTATATCATTTTTCATAGTTCCTGCAGCTTTAAGTGCTTGATTGATATGGTGAGAAAGTTCCATATTAGATGCATCTGATAAATTTTCTATTCCAAAATATTTCTCAGCCTTTTCGATACCTTTATCAGTAAGTGTTGCAGTTTTATCTTTTTCATTTATAACGTAATCAACAGTTTCTTCTTCAAATTCTCTATTAAATCTTTCAAGATCAATTTCATCTTGACTCTTAATTCTGTGTGACAAAGTATTTACAAAATCTCTTGCTCTTACATAAAGATCAACGGATTCATCGCCTTGACCAGAAATAATAAGTGGAGTTCTAGCTTCATCAATTAAAATTGAGTCAACTTCATCGACAATACAGAAATGAAGTCCCCTTTGAACCATTTCTTCTTTGTAGATAACCATATTATCTCTTAGATAGTCAAATCCAAATTCATTATTTGTACCGTAAGTAATATCGCAATTGTATGCAATTTTTCTGTCTTCTTGATCCATGTCGTGAATAATACAACCAACGCTTAATCCCAAAAATTCGTAGACCTTGCCCATCCAATCTCTATCACGACTAGCCAAATAATCATTTACTGTTACAATGTGCGTACCCTTTCCTTCAAGTGCATTTAAATATGCAGGAAGAGTTGCAACAAGTGTCTTACCTTCACCAGTTTTCATTTCAGCAATCCTGCCTTGGTGAAGAACAATGCCACCGATTACTTGCACTCTAAAGTGTTTCATTCCAAGAACTCTCCATGCAGCTTCTCTTACCACTGCAAAAGCTTCTGGAAGAATGTCATCAGTTGTTTCACCATTGTTAAGTCTATTTTTAAACTCTTCAGTCTTTGCTTTTAGCTCATTATCAGAAAGTTTTTCCATCTCACCTTCGAGATCCATAACTTTATTTACAAGGGGCTCGATTTTTTTTAATTCCCTATCGCTGTAGGTACCAAAAATCTTTTCCATTAAACCCATTTTACCACTCCTTTTACCTGACGTAATATTTTATCATTAAATGGCATTCTTTACAATAAAAATCAATTTTTTATGTTTCCCTATAAATTATATGTTTACTAATAATTAATGTCAATAAAATTAAGTTAAATACTTCTTTTAAATTAAATTTATACAATAATAGCAACTATACAAAATAAATTTTTTATTATAAAATGTATAAAAAGACGAGGAGGTTTATATGATATTAGTAGTTGACTTTGGCGGCCAATACAATCAGTTGATAGCAAGACGCATAAGAGATCTTAACATCTACTGTGAAGTAGTTCCTTACAACAAAGCCTTAAAAGAAATAGAAAACAGAAAAAATATAGAAGGAATAATATTTACAGGTGGTCCAAATTCTGTCTATGAAGAAAGTGCCCCTAAAATAGAAAGAGAAATCTTCGAAAAAAATATTCCAATCTTGGGACTTTGCTATGGAATGCAAATTATGGCACACATACTTGGTGGAGAAGTTGTAAACGCACCAAAGGAAAGAGAATTTGGAAAAACTAAAATAAAAACAGAAAAATCTGAAATATTTAAAAACTTATCGGATGAAGAAACTATTTGGATGAGTCATGTAGATAGAGTAGAAAAAGTACCAGAAGGATTTAAAATAATTGCTAAAAGTGAAAATTGCCCAGTAGCCGCAATGGAAAATGAAGACAAAAAACTATACGCATTGCAATTTCATCCAGAAGTAAATCATTCAGTTCATGGCAAAGAAATGTTAGAAAACTTTGCCGTAAATATTTGCGGTGCAAAAAAAGATTGGACAATGGAAAATTATGCAAAAAAATCTATTGCAGAGATAAAAGAAAAAGTTGGAGATGGAAAAGTTTTACTAGCTCTATCAGGTGGAGTTGACTCATCTGTCACAGCTTCACTTCTATCCAAAGCAGTTGGAAAAAACTTAACTTGCATCTTTGTAGACCATGGACTATTGCGAAAAAATGAAGGCGACGAAGTAGAAGAAGCCTTTAAAAATTCTGGAATGCACTTTATAAGAGTGGACGCAGAAAAGAGATTTTTAGAAAAATTATCTGGTGTAACAGATCCAGAAAAGAAAAGAAAAATAATTGGCGAAGAATTCATAAGAGTCTTTGAAGAAGAAGGTCAAAAAATAAAATCAGTGGACTTCTTAGCACAAGGAACAATTTATCCAGACGTAATCGAATCAGGTCTTGGCGATTCAGCGGTAATAAAAAGTCATCATAACGTAGGAGGACTTCCCGACTTTGTAGATTTTAAAGAAATAATCGAGCCACTTCGCATGCTATTTAAAGACGAAGTTCGTGAACTTGGACGTGAACTTGGCCTTGCAGATTATTTAGTAGATAGACAACCATTTCCAGGCCCAGGACTTGCAATAAGAGTTATTGGAGAAATCACAAAAGAAAAATTAGATACACTTCGTGACGCAGATAAAATTTTTAGAGACGAACTTGAAAAAGCAAAACTAGAAGACATCAATCAATACTTTGCAGTATTGACAAACAATAAATCAGTAGGAGTAATGGGCGACTTTAGAACTTATGACTACACATTGGCACTAAGAGCAGTGTCAACAACAGACTTTATGACAGCAGACTTTACAAGAATCCCTTGGGAAGTCTTGGACAAAGTTTCCAATAGAATAGTAAACGAAGTAGACCATATAAATAGAATAGTGTACGACATAACAAGTAAACCACCAGCAACTATTGAATGGGAATAGTCTCAAAATTTTCTAAAATGGCTTAATTACAAGCTATAGAGAGGATAAAAAATGGCTACTGGTACTCAAATGGTACTGGAAGCTAAAAAGAATAAACTAAATAATAGTTCCAAGTGGTTTACATTTGGACAAAAAATAAGATCGTAGTTTCAAGCTGCGGTCTTTTTGCGTACATATTTTATTTTAAAAATCTTGATTTTTTAGGGTAAGATAACTTCCAATCTTCAAATTCCTCGTCTGTTATCTCATCGTTATAATGCTTCTTTCTCATTTCACTCCATTCTATTAGAAAATTATTGAAATCTACATCATTTGATAAAAGTCCAGTGATCTCTCCATCTTCTGCTGAAGGTCTAAACTTCATGTCTTTTTCATAATCAAAAATTATATGCATTATTTCAAAAATAGAATTAGGTTCATGATTAATCAATGCTGATATATCACAATCAAGTGCTTCAGATATTTTTTGTAATTGTTCTTTACTTGGAGATCTATTTCCAAGTTCGTAATTTCTTATAGCAGCATCTGTCAAGCCAGACTTAATGGCAAGTTCTTTTTGAGTTAAGTTTCTCATAAGTCTTAACTTTTTTAATTTTTCTCCAGAAATCAAACTAACTCCTCCTTATTTCACAATAACTATAAATATTTTATCACAAAACGAACAAAAGCTCAACAAAACTGTTCTGTTGTAAATATTTGCAAGTATCCAAATATTTTAGAGAAAAATAAATAGAAAAAACTTCACAGAACAAATTTGAACTGTTGCTATATATACATACCGTTCTATATTGAACGGAAAATGTAAGATAAATAAATTAATGCTCGCCCTTTTGTGGATGTAGAACCTTACAAACTATAAAAGGAGGACATTATGAAAGGTATTTTTATGAATGCAAAAGATGTACAAGAATTTCTTGATGTAAGCAGGACAACAGCATATCAGATAATAAACGATATGAATCAAGACCTAGTTAAATTAGGTTATCGTGTACAAAGAGGAAAGGTAAATAGAGAATACTTTATGGAAAAGTATTACTATAAACCAACAAATACAAAGGAGGTTTAGAGTGCCAGCATTTAGAGATGAAAGCGGGAACAAGACTTGGTTTTGTAAATTTAATTATACAAACTGGAAAGGAGAAAAATTAACTAAGAAAAAACGTGGATTTTCAACGAAAAAAGAAGCTTTAAAATGGGAACAAGATTTTTTAAATCAACATTCTGAATCAATTGAAATGAGCTTTAGGGAGTTTTTTGAACTTTACAAGAGGGATAGAAAACCAAGAATAAGAGAAAATACTTGGAGGACAAAAGAAGCAATTGTAAATCAAAAAATACTTCCCTATATTGGTGATTTAATGCTTAATGAGATTAATAATGTAACCATCATTCAATGGCAAAATGAGCTTATGAAGATTAAGGATAAGAATGGTAAAAACTACTCTCCTACTTATTTGAGAACTATTCATGCCCAGTTATCTAGTCTCTTAAATCATGCCTGTAGGTACTACAATTTAAAAACTAATGTTGCTCGTGATGTTGGATCTATGGGAGAAAAAGAAGCTGATGAAATGCTATTTTGGACTCAAGATGAATATGAAAGATTTATAGAAGCTATTAAAGATAAACCTGAATCATTCTATGCTTTTGAACTTTTGTATTGGTGTGGTCTTAGAATGGGAGAATTATTAGCTTTAACAAAAGAGAAATTTGATTTTGAAAGGCATACATTAAAAATTGATGAATCTTTGCAAAGAATTGATGGGAAAAATATAATAACTGCTCCTAAGACCAAAAAAAGTATCAGGACAATAGTTATGCCTGAATTTTTAACTGATGAGATTAAAGAATATATAGATAGCTTTTATAAGTTAAAACCAAAAGACTTAATATTTAATTTTTCTAAGAGTTACCTACACCATGAAATGGATAGGGGATCTAAGAAATCTCAAGTAAAAAGAATTAGGATACATGATTTAAGGCATTCTCACGTTTCGCTCTTGATTGAACTTGGATTTTCTGCAACCGCAATAGCTGATAGAGTTGGACATGAATCAATTGACATCACCTATAGGTATGTTCATCTCTTCCCTAACAAGCAAAAAGAAATGGCTCTGTCTTTAACACAAGTAAGAAATAATAAGGCAAATGATTGGAAAGATTTATTAGAAGAGGATGATAAAGATGTTTAGAAGACATTCATTAGATGAAATTTCTAAAAAAACTAGAAATAAAGAGAAAAATAGAAAAAGAAATCGCATTTTAAATTTTAGAGTATCTGAAGAAGAATATAACCTAATAAACAAAAAGATTGAAATAAGTGGACTTAAAAAACAAGATTATTTTCTACAAATGCTATTAAATCACGAAGTTAAGTTAGTAAGTGATTACAGACTTTCTGATAATATAGCCAAGGAAGTATTTCAACTAGCAAAAGTTGTTAAAAAGTTCGGCAAACTAAATGACAACGAAGCTGATATTTTAATCTATATTTTAGAAATATATGAAGAAAACAAAAAAGAAAAAAGCTCCTACTACAAAGAGTAAAGGCATACACTCCTGTGAGAAGTGTTCTCTAGACAAGTTCCTTTTACTAAAGGAATCTTATTTATACCAGACGGGAGGATAAAATGGAAAACAAATATAAAACAATAAAGAGATTAGATGGTTGTAAAAAGAAAATGAGTGTACCTTATGACAGATGTTAAATTAAAATTCCCAGAAATAGATCAGACTTACGCCTTTTTAGACTTACAAACTACAGATAAGGGGACGGTTAGACAAATTACTGGGAATATTGTAACTGCTATTTTAAATCCAAAATATTGTCAAAATCAAAAAATCATTGAAGGATAAATATTCTTTGATAAATTTACCAATGAAATAAAATTCCAGGGGAAAATTATCGGAGAAAGAAATATAAAGGAAAATCAAATACGACTTTGGGATGATTCTTTGAACAATAGATTAGGCTTAGAGATAGAAAAACATTTTGGAATTAATTATAACGCCAACAAAATATGGGAAGCTATTCGTTTTGTAGCTCATCAATATGAAGTGAGTCCGCCAAAGCAATATCTTCAAAATTTAAAATGGAATGGAGATAAAAATGCCATTAGAAAACTTTTACCAAAGTATTTGGGAGCAGATGATACAGAGCTTAACAATTGGATAATGGAACATATGATATTGGGTATGATAAAAAGAATTTTCAATCCAGGATCTAAGTTTGCTGAGATGATTGTTTTAGTTGGTGGGCAAGGTATAGGCAAATCGACTTTTGCAAGATACTTGTCCATAACAGATGATTGGTTTTGCACAATTGAAAACATTCAAGGCAAGGATGCCGCCATGAACCTTATGGGTAAAACTGTCGTTGAAATCGAAAAATTCGTTGCTTTAAGAAATGCAAAATCGGCTAATGAAGCTAAATCTTTTTTATCAAAACTAAGCGATAGAATAAGAATACCCTACGAAAAATATGCAACAGACGTGCCAAGAACTTGCATCTTTATAGGGACATTAAACGAAAGAACTTTTCTTAATGATCATACTGGAGAAAGAAGATATTTACCTGTTGAATGTAACCCGAATCAAAGAGTAAGGACTATATTTCCAGATAAAAATAACAAGGAAAAATTTTCGGATAAAGAATATATGTCATGCATAAGAGAAGATTTTAATCAGGCTTTAGCCTTGGGATATGAAATCTTTAAAAACAAAACACACGCATGGACTATACTAAAAAATCTTTTAAAAGACTTGTATGAGGAACAAGAAAAGTTCAAATATCTAAACCCAGATGTGGAAGACATTAGATATTTTTTAGAAGAATATAAGCCAAAAAGTGCAGATCCAAATATAACTTGTTTCAAAGAACTAACCATGCAAGGCTACCAAATAAAATCAAAATCTTTTTCAGAGATTATGGATAATTATTTTCAAGAATGGATCCCAGTTAAGTCATCAAAGACCAAGAGAATATGACCAAGTGGAGTCTCAATTCCAGTAAAACTATATTATGAAAAGAAAGAAGAAAATGAAACTGACTTTATAGAAGTTGATAAGAATTTGTTGCCTGAAGAATGGCAAAAAGAAAATCAATTAGAAATAGATATAGCAAATCAAGTAAAGATACAAATGTAACTTTGTAACCTGTAACCCATAGTTATAAATCTTCTTAAATTAGGATTACATAAATTAATGGCTTGATAATAAGGGGTTGTCACAGACTCTTAAAACAAGCTCGCCTAATTTTGGAAGTTTTTATTTTATAAGTTACAGTTACACTTATTAATTCCTATTTGAAAAAATATTAAGAAATAAATTTTAGACTTGTTAATAATAGTAAGCACAGTAAGTGAGTACCCACTTACGAAAAAATCAAAAAATCAATAGCTTTTAAGGCTATATAATTTTACGATTTTTACCTTGTTAGGGAGAACCCTAAGACCCCAAAAAACAAATATAAAGGAGAAATATATGGATAATAGAACAAGAAAAAATCAACTTAAAATATATTTAACAGATGAAGAAAAAGAAATCTTTGAAAAGAAAATGAAACTTGCAAATTGCAAAACAATGTCTCATTTTTTAAGAAAATGTGTATTAGAAAAAGAAATTTATATTGTAGATTTAGAACCGTTTAGAGATCTT
>NZ_BAEW01000005.1:0-113243 GCF_000246925.1 Peptoniphilus rhinitidis 1-13
ATACTAATCTCACATAATCAATTTAAAGAATCTTCACACTTCAAAGTATTTGGATTTTTATATAGAGATGACAAAATACCCCTCACCTTATATAGTGAAAATTGCCCTCTTTGGTAACCTGAATTTTTATTTTTCTATAATATTTTTGAGTTTCAATGATTAATTTAAGCATAAAAAAATGAGGACTTATGCTATTAGGCATAAATCCTCTAATCTAAATTTTCCTGTTCAAAGACTTTAAATATTTCTTTCTATTAATTATTTAATTTCCATGATTCTGCCTTAGCCTTTGCATTTATAAGGTCAGAATAAAGTCCATTATTTTTAATCAGTTCTTCATGATTTCCACATTCTACTATTTCTCCATCTTTTAAGACTAAAATCTGGTCAGCATTTCTAATTGTCTTTAGTCTGTGGGCAATCATAATTACTGTTTTATTCTTTGTTAATGATTCTATTGCTTCTTTAAGTTTATCTTCATTTTCTGGATCTATACTTGCTGTGGCTTCATCAAAGATTATGATGTCCGCATCTTTTAGCATGGCTCTGGCTATGGAGATTCTTTGTTTTTCTCCACCAGATAGGCTTGCTCCACCTTCCCCAATAATAGTGTCATATCCTTCTGGTAAAGCTTCTATAAATTCATGACATCTTGCTTTTTTTGCAGCTTGAACTACTTCTTCATGGCTTGCATTTTGTTTTCCAAATTTTATATTATTTTCAATTGTATCCTCAAATAGATATACATCTTGAAATACCATGGAAATTGAATTCATAAGGTTTTCTATCTTATAGTCTTTTATATTTTTTCCACCTATTAATATTTCACCAGAATTTACATCCCAAAATCTCGCTATTAGATTACAAAATGTTGTTTTACCAGATCCAGATGGACCAATTATGGCAGTCATAGTATTTTCTTTTATCTCTGCTGAGACATTTTTTAAAATGGGTCTGTAATCATAAGAGAAGCTGACATTTTTAAAGACTATATCATGATTTTTTATAGGCTCTGTAATACTTCCTTCTCTCATATCAGGCATAGAGTCGATAAAACCTACAGAATCAATGGCATTTTCGCAAGCTCTTAGGATTGCCATGTTTGATCCTGCCCCGATTAAGCCTTCAAAGATAATAAATGATGCCATAATCATAAGAATTGTTTCAGCAAGTGGAAGTTCACCAGATAAATTTAATTTTAATGATACATAGACCATAGCTACTGTTGTTATTCCCATTACAATTCTTTGGATAACTGTGTATGGTGCTACAGATATTTCTAAATCTAAAAGTATATTTGATGTATCTTTTATAGACTTTCTTAAAGCCCTGTTATTTTCTCCACCAAGATTATAGGATTTTATAACCTGCATACCTTGTAAAGTTGCTAATACTTCTTTTGTAAGTCTTGTTTGTGTTTCTGTCATTTTGTCTGCATTAGCTGATGATTTTTTCTCCATCATTGATGTAACGATGAAAAATACTACCACACCTGCTACAGCAACCAGTCCTACCTTTACGTTAAAAATTAAAGTTCCAAGGACAAAGACTAAAGTATTTAAAACTCCACCAAGTACAAGAACCAAAAGCATAGGCACCCACATTTCTGCTTGGGAAAGTGAAGATGTAGCAATAGTAGTTAATCTTCCTAGTGAAAAGCTTGAAAAGAAACCCATAGGAACTCTTTTTATTTTTTCTCCTATTTCTATCCTCTTATGAGCTGCCATAAAATATCCAGCGTGTGTTTGTGCCATTTGTGATGATTTTTGTGTCATTATCTTTCCAACAAGGGATATAACTAATATTCCAAGACAAACAAAGATAGCCTTATAGTCTAAAGTTTTAGAAAATATATTTACTAGCATATAGTAAATTGCTCCAAACTCAAGGGCATTAAATACTGCGTGCAAAAATCCAGCGAGAATAGATTTCTTAATATATACCTGTTCTTCTTTTGAAAAATTCCATATCTTTTTAAACACATTAAGCATTTTCATCACCCCTTAAATTTGCAGCATACATTTCCTTATAAAGATCTGATGACTTTAATAGTTCTTCATGAGTACCATAAGAATTTAATTTGCCATCTTTAATAACAAATATCCTATCTACATCAACAATTGTCTTTAGCCTATGAGCGATTATGATTAAAGTTTTACCCTTAACTAGATTTGCCAAGGCGTTTTGTATGAGAGCTTCATTTTCAGGATCTATATAAGAAGTTGCTTCATCTAAAATTACGATTGGTGCATTTTTTAGCATGGCACGAGCAATAGATATTCTTTGTCTTTCTCCTCCAGATAGATGACCTCCACCTTCGCCAACTCTTGTATCATAACCATTAGATAGATTCATAATAAAATCATGGCAGGCAGATTTTTTACATACATCTATAATTTCTTCGTCAGAGGCATTCTTATTTCCAAGCCTAATATTTTCCTTTATAGTCATATCAAAGAGGAAATTGTCTTGGGATACAAAAGAAATAAGTGAAGACAAGTTTTCGAGCGACACGTCTTTTGTTTCTACTCCGCCAATTTTAATAGATCCCTTATCTACATTCCAAAATCCAGCAATAAGTTTTGCTATTGTGGACTTACCTGACCCAGAAGGACCAACAAGGGCTGAAACAGAAGATTCTTTTATTTCCATAGAAAGATTATCTATAACCTTATTTTTTCCATCGTAAGAAAAGTCTACGTCTTGAAGTTCTATATTATAGGATTCTATTTTTTCTCCCTTGTCAATATTTTCTAACTCTCTTGAATCTAAAATTTTTCCTATTTCAGAAGTTATAGTTGATATTCTTGACATATCATCCATATAGTTCATGATTTTTAAAATGCTAGAAACCGTAGCAAAGGATAAGACGATTAAGGTAATTAAATTTCCTAAATCAATACTTCCATTTATATAAAATAAAATCCCAAAGGGTATGATTGTAATAATTCCCATAGGAGAAAGTAATCTACCTATGGCAACCCTATTCATAGATTCACCCATCCAGTTATAATAAAAACTTGCATTGTCATAAACTGCATCAGCATATTTTTTATAAGATGATTCGCTTTGATTAAATGTCTTTATTACTTCTATCCCATTTATATACTCAACAATGGAATTATTCATATGTTGACCAATGGCAACTGACTTTCCAAACATTTCCTTATAATGAGCATTCATTACAGACATCATAGTAGCCATTCCCACTATAAATGGAATTAGTGATAGCAAGGTCAATCGCCAATCTAAGGTAAACATATAAATAAATAATAGAACAGGTCCTACTAAGTTTGCAGTAAATTCTGGCACTAAGTGGGCAAGGGATGTTTCCATAGAATCAACTTGCTCAACAATTATATTTTTAAATTCCCCTGAAGATCTTGAAAGAACATCTCCCAATGGCATCTTAAATAATTTTTTGGAAATATCATTTCTTATTTCTCCTAATGAATTAAAGGTTGCCGTATGGGAAATACTTGTTGATATTCCTGCTGCCACTTCTTTAATAACAAATGTTATGAAAATACTTATACAAAGTGGAGTGTATAAGCTCATATCCCTTATGCCATTAATCAAATTCACAATAATTTTCGCCATGTATATATAAGAAAAAAGCCCAGCCACTACTCCAATTATTGCCAATAAGATTGACATAAAATATGAGCCTTTTCTCTTTTTTACATATTGTTTTATTAGATCCATCAAATCCCCTCCTTAATATTAAATTTTTTTCCCATTAATATAGCTAATATTTTTTCTTTATCCTCCTTTGTAGAAAATTCCTCAAAAGAGTATCCGTCTAGATAAAGAATTTTATTGCAGGAATTACACAAAAATTCATAATCATGGGAAATTATAAGTATAATTTTTTCTTTTTCTTGTAATTTCTTCATTCTTTCTGAAATAATTTGCATATTATGTCCATCTAAACCACTTGTTGGCTCATCAAATAAATAAACATCTCTTTCTAAAAGTTCTGCTGAAGCGATAGTTAATCTTTGTTTTTGTCCGCCTGACATGATTTGTGGATGGATGTCTTTTATATTTTCTAAGTTAAAATCAGCTAATATTTTATCTGTATCTGCATCTTTATTATTTAGTTTTAACTCGTCTTCTGCTGAAACTTCAAAAAGATTACTATCAGGATTATTTGATAGGTAGTATATTCTTTTTCGCCTATTTCTTTTGTTTAATTTTTCTCCATTTATAGATATAAAACCACTATCTTTTTTCATAAGTCCACTTGAAATTTTAAACAGAGTAGATTTGCCTATGCCATTATCCCCAATAATTCCATAAATATTTCCACTTTTAAATTCGTAGGTCAAATCTTTTATAAGGACATTCTTATTATAGGAAAAAGAAATTTTTTCTAAGTTCATAGAATTTATCTCTTTTAACTTATTTAGTTTAGGAGATATTTTATTTAAAGAAAAGAATCTTAATCCTAACTTATTGAAAAAATCTTCGCTTTTTGATAATAGTTCTTCCTCTGTAAAAACATTGCTAATTTCCCCATTTTCAAGATAATAATATTTATCCACTACTCCTCTAAGGTAGTATAGCCTATGCTCTGAAATGATTATCGTCTTTTTCTTTTTCTTTAATAAAAGCATAAGTTTTCTTAAAGCTTCTACACTTTTCATATCTAGGTTAGCAGACGGTTCATCAAAAACATAAATAGGTGGATTAAGTGCATTTATTGAAGCAATTGCTATTTTTTGTCTTTCTCCACTTGAAAGATGAAATAAGTTTTTATCTTTTAAATTTTCTCCATTAATAGATTTTAAGGAATTATTGATTATTTCATCTATTTTTTCTCTTTCTATCCCATAATTTTCAAGCCCGAAGGCAATTTCATCTTCTACATTTTCTGCAAAAAATTGACTCTTGGGATTTTGAAAAATAGATCCTACTTTCCTTCCTATTTCATATAATTCTTTTCCCATGGGATTTATTCCATCTATGGAAATTTCCCCCTTTAATTTCCCTCCATAAAATTTATAAGCAAGACCATTTATAAGTCTTGTAAGGGTAGTTTTACCACAACCACTCGCCCCTATAAAGGCAACACATTCCCCATCATTAATTTCCAAATTAATATTTTTTAAGATGTTTGCTGAATCTTTACTGTAGGCAAAGCTTACATTTTTTAACTTGATCATCTTAATAACTCCTCTCCAGGAAAATCATGCTCATTGTGATAAAGATGGTGATTAAACAAACAATAACATCAAGATTTCTAAATTTTATTTCTCTTCTTGAGCTATGTTTTCCAGATGCAGAAATTCCTCTTACTTCCGATGCGGCGGCAAGTTCTTCAGCTATTTTTGAAGATGAAAACATCATAGGAACAAATAAATATTCCATCGTTAAAAATGGCTTTTTAATAGAAATTAATCCCCTTAATCTCAACGAGTCGATAATTTCTTTAAACTCACTTTTAACTACTGGGAAAAATCTCATCATGAAAATAAGTGGCAAAGCAACATTTCTATGAATTTTCATTTCTTTCATTATTGCCATTATCTCTCCTGGAGGTGTTTTTAAAATTGGTATTACTGATAGAACTATAACTAATGTTCTTATAACCATAAACAGAAACATATCTGGAATCAAAATGCCAAAACCTTCACCATTTGAGACAAATCTCAAAAAACTTAAAACACCCATTGCAATAATTAGTTTTATAGTAGATTTGCTATATCCTTGCAGTGATACATAAATAACTAGAATGGCGGCTAATAAAAAAAGTACAGTATCTTTTGACAATACTGAAACCAAAAATACTGTACTTAAAAATACTACTAATTTGGAACGTAAGTCCAAATGCATCATTTTATTATGCCTGTCTTTTTAAAATGCTTTTCTGTCATCTTATTTCCTAAATAGCAACCAATAATTGCCGCCACAATAGTACATGCTAAAGAAATAAGAATCCATTTAGGATTTGTATAATACTGAGTTTGTATTTGAACTTGTTCTGGAGATACGCCAGACTTAATGAAGGCATCTTTAAAAAACCATATTTCGCTCATACCATGAGCCGCTCTAGTTAATGATGTAATTATCCAAGCAATAGTAATTCTTTTTATGTTCCTATAGCTATCTGTACCAAGCATAGATAACTCTGCAATTATCCCGCCACCTACAAACCATGGAATCATAAAAGGACCCATAAAGACAGTTGCTAATATAGCTTGTATAATGTTATAAATTAGTGCAACTCCCGGTTTGCCTACTTTCATAGCCATATAAACAAAAAATGGTCCTAAAATTAGCGCAGTAAACACAGCATTAAAAATCATATTGAAAAATAATGATGCCCCTGTAATCATTGAAAAAGCAATGAATACAACAATCATGATTGCAGAAAAGATTCCTATGGTTGCTAAATCTTTTATAGTTAATTTTTTACTTTCCATAATTCAACCTCCTTATTTGATATCTATTATCATTCTATAATAGGCTAAGCTTATTTTCTTGACTATTTAGACTAAATGTGCTGTTTTAGATATTTTTCTATATTCTGAAGGAGTGAGATTAAACTTATTTTTAAAAGTATTTGAAAATTTAGCATGATCTGTGAAACCTACCCTAATAGCAATTTCCGTAATTGAAATTGATGTATTATTCAAAAAATCAGCTGCTACCTCCAATCTTTTACTTGTTATAGCTTCCTTAATTGTTTGCCCAAAAACACTCTTATAGCAAGATTTCATTGTGGTAGAATTTATCTTAAAAATTTCTGATAGTTTATCATAAGTTATATTTTTTTCGTAATTATTCTTTATAAATTCATCTATTTTCTTTACAATATCAACATTTGTCTTAATAAAATATTTCCTATCGCTTATCTTGTTATTGGTATCAAGGCTTGAAATATATAGGAAAAGTTCTTGAAATTTTACCCTTAGATATTCAATTAGAATTTCATCTGGAACTTTATAAACTTCATAAAAAATATGTTCAATATTCCGAGTAGCTCTTTGTACAAAAACTTTGTCCTTATTGCATAATTTTCTTAAAACAACTTCAAATTTAATCCCTAACATTTCCTCTAAAAAATATATTTCGCTATCAAATTCTTTTGGATTAATATAAAAAGTCACACCATGATAATGAGATATAGGAAAAAAAGATTCCTCAGAGCTGTTACTACTTGCATTGATTGCAAAATCTCCCGATTCCATATAAGTAATAGTTCCATTGCTTAACACGCATTCAAATCTTCCTTCTCTACAATGATTAATCTCATAGCTTTGATTTAAATTTTTTGATAATTTTTTCTTTATGACAGAAGTGTGTATATCATTATAAAAAACTGTTACCCCTTTGAAAATTTCGTACTTCGAAACTATATACTTCCCATTTTCCAAATTATGAAATTCGCAAATTCTCCCTTTAGAATTTTCTATTATTTTTTCTAAATTTCTTCCATAAAGATGGCACATTAACTCCTTACCCATAAAAATCTCCTAATTAATGAGTTTTTCTCTCAAATAACCTTCCAACATCTTTTTGATTGTTTTTTTATTTTCAATAAAAATTTCTTTTTGATTTAAACTTTCATATCCTAAAATCAGAGTATTTACAAAGGTCACTAAAAACTCATCTTCAAAAATAGATGAGAGACTATCGTTTGGATCAAATGCAGACGACAAAATTTCTGCGTTTGTTTCTTTTAAATTTTTAAACATTTCACACAATCTTTTATCTTCATTTTGAAGTTTCAAAAAAATTGCATATATGCTTTTAAATTCATTTTCATCATAAATTCTTTCCATCATCATCTCAGTAATTGCGTCTAAACTCGTTAACTTAGATGTGTTGATAGTTTTGTTTTTTTCTCCTCTATATTTGATACCTAATTTCATAAAATCATAAATCATTTCATAGGTTGAGCCATAATGATAGTAAACACCACCTTTACTTAAACTTACTTTTTCTATAACATCTTCCATAGTTGTATTTTGGAAACCCTTTTCTAAAAAACATGTCTTTGCCGCTTCCAGAATTTCTAACTTCCTTTTTTCTCCAACTTTCAATTTTTTATCATTCAAAACTTTATCTCCTGTCAATAAATAATTCCGACGCTATCGTCAGTTTTATTATAGCTCATTTGATAATTAATTTCAATACATGAAGGATTTTAAAATTTAGTAATCTTATTTAAGATATTTGCTTGAACGCCCTTTATGCTTCTTTATTAATTTCTTTAAATGCGGTATAATTAATAAAACTTAATACACGCTTGACGCTTATAACTTTAATAGCAAGCACAGTAAGTGTACGGACACTTACGAAAAAATTAATGGAGCAGACCTTTACGGAATGCTCCATTTTTTAATTTTTACCTTGTTAGGGAGAACCCTAAGACCCCGAAATATATTTTATAAAGGAGAATAAAATGGCAAATAGATTTAGAAATGAAAGAATAGAAATAAAGCTAACTAAAGAAGAAAAAGAAGTTTTTGAAAAGAAAATGAAACTTGCTAATTGTAAAACTATGTCCCACTTTCTTAGAAAATGTGTATTAGAAAAAGAGATATATGTTGTAGATTTAGAACCATTTAGAAACCTACAATGGCTACTTTCAAATGCAACAAATAATATAAACCAGATTGCAAAAGCTACTAATACAACTGGTGTTATATACAAAAATGAAATTGAATCAATGAATAAACAGATAGAAAAATTATCAAAAGAAATATGGCAGATCCATTCCCTACTTCTTAATAAATCAAAATGAAATTTATTATATAAGTCAAAATTTAATTTATAAATACATTAAATACCAGATGAGAAATTCTACATTTTTAATAAAAACTAGGTACATCAAATACTGCATTTTTCATGAATATAATCATGTTTTTATTTTTCAAATCAATCTACATGATTTGAAAAATATCTTTCCGAACTTAAATATAGTATTATAGTAAATACAATAAAAAAAGAATACCCTCATGCAAGAGTATTCTTAAAATAAAAATAGTAATTATCTTTTTTCATTCTATAGAATAATATTAAAAAGCAGCATAAAACATAAGTAGAAATAGTACCTACTTTTCAATTAAATCGAAGAGAGATCTATAACATTTTCTTCTCCAAAATACTCTTTAGATTTTTCTATTATGTCAGAATCATCAGTAGGCATATATATTATTAAATTCTTTTTTGCTCTTGTTATACATACATAAAATAATTTTTTTGTACGTTTCTGAACATTAGAGTTCGGAGATCCTTTCCCAAATAATGTTCTAAAGTCATATTTATTCCAATCAGACTCTAATACAAGCAATACATTGTCATATTCACTACCTTTAACACTATGTTGAGTACAAATTGGTGAAAATTCTTTTAAATATAAAACGCTTTTTCTATATTGATTAAATGTTATCTTTTTTATTCTCTCCCATAAATAAAACCCTTTATTTGAAATATAATCACTAAACAATTCATCTTCTTTGAGTAACCCTTTTACTTCCGCAAATTTTAATACATTTTCTATCGTTTGATTATTTTCACTTACAAGATAATCAATTGCTTGCTTAAGGCAAATCTTATCATTTCTATTATGAATAGAAAATTTTGTTATTCGTAGAAAATCATTAAATCTATTAGCCTCATATAATTCAATAATCTCCTCTAATATATCTAATCTGCGTAAAATCCTATCTCTATAAGAATTAGCTTCATATCTACCACTCATTCCATTTAATTTATATGACATGAGTGATTCCTTAGTAATTCTACATTTTTCGTAAGCTTCTTCCCATGACATATCTTCTAAAACACTATATATTGACTGATAAATTTCATTTCCGTTAATTTGATCTAACAGCTCCACTTTGTTATATGTCGGTTTTACCTCTAACGCTATTTCTCCCAAAGTCTTATTACAGTCTAAATTTCCCTTATCAATTTTTTTCTTTATCCCACTTATAAGCTTAGTTATCAAATCAGCATTATATAGATCATATAAGTCTTTAAAGCCAGTCATTTCAGCATTATATTTATGTGTTAGCCTTAACTCTTTTGTTTGTTTTCCATCAGAAAAATCCCAAGATTCAAAAATATTCTTTTCCTTTATGCTTATAAAATCATCTACTTCATTTCCATATAAAAATTTAATACTACCTTCTCTAATAGTACCATTCTCCATATTAGGTGCATTTGTATCTTCTGAAGGTCTTTGCTCAATATCATCATCTCTAAACTTATTGGCTACTTCGATTACAACTCTTGGATTTCTTCGGTTTTGCGTCTTTACTATTTTAGTTAAATTATATTTATTTAAATTACCAACTCCGTCGTCATATATAGACTGCATTGAATCTCCAAAAAAACCAATTACATTTTTCTTATCGCTTTGCTCAAGATGCTTTAGTAAAATATCAGCAACTAAAGGACTTGTATCCTGATATTCATCAACAAAAATACAATCTGCAATATCCTTTAAAATGTCCGCTATTTTTTTATATTTCTCAAACATTTTCTCTGCAACAATCAAAATGTGATTATGGCTGATTTTCACTCTATTTTCATCATTTGGTGTTACAGAATAATACTCATCATAATCCACATAAAGATTTTCGAAATATTCTTTAGAAATTAAATCCGCAGAAAAATCTTTTGGCTTTTTAAAGTTCTTTTCATTATCATCGTTAATAAGCTCAACTAAAATATTTTTTATTTCATTCTGATATTTTCTGATAAGAGACCATATAAACTCATGTATTGTTGAAACCCAAATATTCTCATTTTCTATTCTTGATAAAATTTCGGCAACTGCATTATTTGTATATGTAATGCATACTATCTTTATATCTGGTAATTCCTCTGTGAGTGCATTTATTAAGGAATTTAAGGAGTATGTTTTTCCACTACCTGCTCCACCTTCTAAAATAAAATTTTCACCATTTTTTATACATTGAAGAGCTTCTAATACTTCTTTTTCCAATGTTAGCGTATCCATAATAAGCCCTCCTCAATATAATGTGGAACTGCCCATTTTTCATCTTCTTCGCCATTCTCATCATCAAAATACAATAAGCTTGATGCAAATGCCGATTTCTTTTTCACATTATTCAAAGCAAAATTATAATAATCACCATTTTCTATTTCATCATTCGAAAAATCTTTTAAAGCTCCATATTGATAAAACCCTTCTTTGTTTTTTAATATAAAGTCTTTATTTAGTGCTATAAATGCATCTTCAAAACTACTTGCTTGATACTCACCATAAGATTCTGGTATTTGATATGCCATTCTCATATTATCTTTAATTTTATCCTCAGCATTTTTCCCTACAAGTTCCTTAAATTGATTATTCGATGTATCAATTCCAGTATCTTTAAAAAATTCTTTTATTGATGCGTTACTTGTATGTGTTCCCTCATCGGGGTGACAACTCGTATATACAGTTCTTTCTTTTCCATTTTTATCTATTTTCTTTTCAGCTTTAACAGAGTCAATATCCGTAACAAACAAAACTTTTGTTCCTAAAAAGGAAAATAAAGGCATAAATATATGAGAATGTGCTCCAACTTCTATTATAGAAATATTCTGTGATAATAGTGGTATAATATCTGCTCTTGGCTTTTCTTTATTATCAATTTTATGCATCATCACTGGCATTAAAATTCGTTCGGTATCTCCTTCTATACAAATAGCTTTATCCGCAAAGAAAAGTTCACTTCTATTCATTGTCAGATATTGTTTTACAAAATTAAATCCTTTCTGTTCATCTCCACCATACTCTTCTTTTAAAGAATTAAAGCTCTTAGCTATGACCGTATTCCCGTTTTTCTTCAAATATATAATGTCATCAAAGTTACATTCAGAAACTATATGTGATGAATGCGAAGTGATTAAAATCTGCAACTGCTTATTCTTTTCTTTCAACAACTTATTTCTATGTGCTTTGATATGAGATTTAATATTCCTTATAAATATATACTGTAACTGAGGGTGTGTATGTGCTTCAGGTTCTTCAATATATAAGAGATTTATATCTGCTGGTTGTTCAAACAATTCCTGTATATTGGTTTCAATCTCAAATAAAATACCAATTAAATTCAAATACCCCAATCCATTATATGTTTCTGGAAGCGAATAATCTCCTCCTTGTCTATAACTTAAGTTTGTATTATCTGACAATAAATTTTTCTCTGAAATAGATGACTCTATTGCTATATCAATTCCATTTTCTGCACCACCATAAGTTTTAATAACATCTATAACATCACTAAAAATACCATCAATGGGTTCTTCACCTTCACTTTTTTCTCCATTGTAAATCTTATATAATTCTTTATCGGCTTCCTCCAATTTTTCTTCAAGTCTTGTAAATACCGATTCACTTTCATCTTTTGCAGCTTTATAAGAACTGAAATATTTACCAGTTAAACCTGATAAAACATGATTACGATCATCATTAGAAACCGCTCGATCAGCTCTTATTCCTGCCACTTTAATGACTTTTTGAATATCTTTATTATCAATTTCTTCTGATCTATCTTGCGTTATTTTGTTTGCTTCAACATCAAACCCTCTTGAATATTTTTTCGTTTCAAAGAAGTTTCCAAAATTCTTACTCATAAATTTGGAAAATGATTTAAAATCTTCAATATTTTTTTCACTCATAATGTTTTTTAATTCTATGATTTTTTTTGCAGCTATTAACGAAATAAATTCTAAAACTATTATGTTATTATCTGGATTTAAGTCCATCATGAATTTTTGAATATTCTCATATGAATCATTATCATTATACTCAATAAATAATTGCATATTAATAGTTTCTAATAATTGAACTTCATCCAGCTTTGTTATATCAAAACCAATTATTTTTTTATAAAGATCTTTCTGGCATTCTAAATTTATATCTTCCCAAAATAATTTAGATGAATTTAGCATTTTATCTAAAACAATAATGGATGACGTTTTTCCACAATTATTTTTACCTATAACTAGCGACAATTCATCTTTGAAATTTAACTCAAAATTTTTTAATAATCTAAAGTTTTTGACTTTCATCTTTTTTAAAATCATTTTAATACTCCTTTTTACCTTCTACATCAAACTTTTCTTTTATATTTATTTTCCTAAAATCCTTTGTCTACTTACATCAACTTGTTGTTTCCGAGACAATTTTCACTACATCAACAACTTTATCAAAGGTCAGATCTCCAATATACTTATTTTCACTGAGATATACATCCCATAAGGATCTTAGGTAAGAATCATCTTTTATGTCCTCGATTATTTCCTCAGAGTCTTGCATTATCTCATCACTTCCTCTTTTGTTTGAGGTACTTTCTATTGCTTCTTTTAAAACTTCATAGTCTATCTCATCTTTTTTTAATTTGTAGAGGGTGTATAGGTCGTAAAAGTCTCTCATTCGTGTTGTTGTTATATTTCTTCTGATTATGGTTTCATATTTTTCTGCGAGAATTGTTTCTAATGGATATGCCATTATTTTTATGTCTTCTTTACTAAAAATACATGGATAGGTATATTCTATTTCCCTTGGTGTTATTGCATCACCTGTTGTAAGGTCAAGTTTCATTGGATTTTTAGTTTTCCCAACATTTGCTATTAGTGAAATTCTAAAGTTCTCGTACTCATCCTCTTCCCTAATATAGCTGATGTCTTTTATTTCAAATTTTATCCCATCATCTACATTGATATTTATAATTTCTTCTACAATTTCTTTTATTTTTTCTTCTTTCAGGGCTATGCCTTTTATGGTTGTGTCCATATCCATGGTTGTTCTATTTTCAATTCCGATTAATGATGATATTAGGAATCCTCCCTTTATTACAAAATTATTTTTGTATGGTGATTTAGATAGTCTTTCTAAAAATCTTTCAAAAAAATATATTTGCAGAACTTCTTGTGACTTTAGATTTTTCTTCTCTGCCATGCTTCTTATCTTGCCCTTTATACTCTCGATATTAATCACAATAATACCTCCATGTATTTTCTAATTTCATTTTCTATTTTAAATAATCTACTGTATTTTATGAGTCGTCTTAGATTTTTATTTGTTGATTTAAAGTATCTTTTTAAGGCTTCTGTAAAAATCTGTTTATCTATTTTTTCTCTTTCGACTATGATATCGCAAATTGTTCGATCAATATCATAAACTGGGATAAGGTTGCCTTGTGGTGATTTTATTTCTGCCTTTCCTAGTTCGTATAAATCTTTTTTTACATAGTGAACTTGTAGATCCTCATATCTTTTTTTGATATGGCTGGCATTGTAGCCTTGGGGTACAGATATATGAAATACATTTGGAGTCCTATCGGATAGATCGTGGAGGTAGAGGGCTGTTTGATGGGAAAATATAATTCGATTACTATTTGATGATATTAAAACAAAATCGTCTATTACTTTTCCTTTTAATTGATATAGTCCAGGTCTTAATCTTTCTAATTGTCCGATTTTTGTTAATTCTGATAAATTATGCCTAGTATATCCAAGTTCTTCTGCTTCTTTGTTGGTGATTACTAAATTTTCTTGTATATATTCTTTAAGTATATTCATAGTCCACCTCCTCTCGTTTACGCTTTTATTATATGTCATAAAAGCGAATATGTAAAGTTGGCTATTAGAGTTTTGTATTTTGAAAAGGATGTAACGAATCCTTACTCCCTTTCAATAAAAAAAGAGCAGCTTTTTAAGCCACTCTTGTAGAAAGTACAAAATGAGTTTATCTTATTAAATTTTTCTTTGTGTCTCCTCATACTAGTCTCAAAACAACTCTTACGTTCATGTAGTTTTTTTGAGTCTTTTTGACGTATCCTTCTTCATCTTTATCGAAGACAAAATGCTTATAAAACTGCTTAAAATGCAGGATTTCTATATTTACATCTTTTGTATCAACGCTATAGTCTCTACATGAGAAGTTTTTGGAAATTGATCAATAATCTCTATTTCCTCTATTTTGTACCCTCCTTCTTCAAAAACTTTGAGATCTCTTACTTGTGTAACAGGATTGCATGATATATATAGAAATTTTTCTGGAGAAAAATCTATTATTCTTTCTATCGCTTTTGGATTTATTCCTTCTCTAGGGGGATCTAGTACAATTATATCTGGATTTTTTTCTAAACTATCTAAAACTTTTAGTACATCTTCTGCAATAAATTCTACATTTTTAATTCCATTTAATTTTGCATTTTCTCTTGCCGCTTCTACTGCTTCTTCCACAATCTCAACCCCAATTACTTTTTTCGCACTTCCTGCCAACATTTGTGTAATTGTTCCCGTTCCTGAATATAAATCAAAAACTAATTTATCCTTTGCATCAATTTTTTCTCTGGCTATATTGTAGAGAATTTCTGCTGATTTTGTATTTGTTTGAAAAAATGAAAAAGGACTTATTTTAAATTTTAGCCCTAAAACTTCCTCTTGAATATGATTTTTACCATATATTAAATTTATTTCTTCTGGCACTATTGCATCTGATAGAGTGTCATTTTTTACATGAAAAATACTTACTATTTTTCCATATAATTCTAAACTTAATAAAAATTTTACAAAAGCATCTCTATCAAGTTCACTTTGAGTTGAAGTGGCTAAGAGAACCATTATTTCTCCAGTTTTTGTTCCCTTTCTTATTAAAAGGTGACGCAAAAATCCAAGGTGTGTCTTCCTGTTGTAATGACTTTTCCCCAAATTTTCAAAATAATTTCTCACTTCACTTCTGATTTTATTGAAGTCAGAATCCACAATATTACACTCACTAGTATTTATTATTTCGTGAAATCTATTTTTCACATGCAATCCCAATGCAAGTGGTCCACCTTTGTACTCATCTCCAAAAGTATATTCCATTTTATTTCTATAAAATTTGTGACTTGGTGAAGGTACAATTTCTGGTGCAAAATCAAAATCATTTTCTTCAAATAATTTTTTTATTAAACTTTTTTTATATTCCAATTCATCTTCATATCTTAGCGTTTGATATGTACAACCTCCGCACTTCTCAAAATGAGGGCAGGGTTTTCCCTTTTCTATACTTGATCTTTCAATTACTTTTAATAATTTCGCCTTTTTTGACCTTCTTCCTCTCGGCTTTATCTCAACAGTTTGCCCAACTATGCCACCTTTAAATTCGTAATTTCTATTCTCAAAATTAGTCCTCGATATATTTGGAAATCTCGCTTCCTTTACTTTAACTTCTATACTCATATTGTCACTCCTTAGGAAAAATTATATCAAATTATATAAACCCCCTCAATTGTATTAATTTTATTGCTTAATTCCTTATATATTATTATCTAAAATATAATTATTATGATAATACATTTATAACTTTTAAAAAGCAAAAAAGCAAAAAAATAAGACAGTTTCCTGTCCTATTCGTAGAGATTCCTACTTCCAAATTTAATTTTGCTGTTATTTAGAGCTCTCTTTTGTGGATAATTGTAATTAGAAATCATCGATCTAAATATTGTAGCTGCCTCTGACCTTTTAATAGATCTTCTTGGATAAAAGTTTCCATCTGCATAGCCACGCAATATTCCACTTTCGACTAAAGTTCCTACATAACCTCTAGCCGATTCACTTATCTTGTTCTTGTCTTTAAATTCATTAGTTGCACTTTCCTTTGGAGTCAAAGAGTAAACATGGCCAAGAATTTCTGCAACTTCTTCTCTTGTAATTTCTCGAGTTGGGTTTAGCTTTCCAGTTGTCGGAGTAATATATCCTGCCTTGACACCCTTTGCAACATCATTATAAAACCAATCAGAAGTACTCACATCAGAAAAAGTAACAGTATAAGTTTTTTCATAACCAGCTAAACTATTTACAGTTGCATAAAACTCTGCTCTTGTCATATTTTCATCTGGTTTAAAATTGCCATCTTCATAACCTGACATAATATCTTTTTTAGTTACAAAATCAACTGCCGGCTCTGACCAATGCCCTCTTGTATCTTTAAAGGATCTTGCAATTACAGAACTTGGTAAAATCATCGTTGCACAGATAAGGATCAATGAAGTCTTATTAAAAATCTTCATTTTTATCACCCTCAATATAATTATAACTTAATTTTTTTCTTTTGAAATAGCTTCTATTTTAAGTTTTGATTACAAAGAATATTCTTTGTAACACTTGTGCAACAAATGTATCAAAATTACTTTTTTCCTATTTATTACAAAATTTTTATGCAAATAAAAAGAGAACAGATTATGTAAATAAATAACTGTTCTCTAAGGGAAGAAAAAAGATGATGAAGTTTTCACTTCACATATATTGTACTTTAGAAAGTTAAATTTGTCAACAACTTTATGAAAATATTTTCAAAAAAATATAAAAAAAATAAATTCCTTTATTTCCTTGATTTTAACTAATTTTAAATCTTTGATTGCAAATATTAAAAATATTATGAATATATTTGCACAGATTACTTTAATTAAATCTTTGTGGTAAAATGTAGTTGAGGTGATATTTTGTTAAAAGATACTATTTTAAAAAGAAGATCTGTTAGAAAATATAAGGATAAAGAAGTTGACAAAGAAAAATTAGAAGAACTTTTAATGTATGCTTCAATGGGGCCAAGCAATGGTAACTCCCATCCAGTAGAGTTCATAGTAGTTGATGACAAGGAAAAAATCGAAGAGCTTTCAAACATGGACTCCTTTGCAACTCTTTACCTAAAAGAAGCTCCAGTAGTTGTAATAGTGATTGCAAACACAGAAATTTGTAAAACTTGGGTTGAAGAAACTTCACTTACTGCAGCTTATCTTCAACTATTATTAGAAGAAGAAGGGCTTTCATCATCATGGATTAATGTAAAAGAAGGAAAAACTGCCGGAAAAATATCTTATGAAGAATATTTCGCAGAAAACTTTGGAATAAAAAAACCTTACAGAGCACAATGTTTAATTCCAATTGGATACAAAAAATCAGGCACAAAGGATCACGAAGAATTTGATATATCAACAAAAGTTCACTACAACAAATTCTAAAATCTTTAAAAGATTTTAGAAGATTCAAGATCAATTTATATCAAAAAGACGAGGATACTAACTTTTCTCGTCTTTTTGTAATTATAAACTTTTCAAAAATTTCTTTATTAACAACTAGTCCTCATTAAATTCAATTAATGGTGCCGGCTTTCCTCCAGATGCTAAATCTATCTTAGTTACAATAAATATTACTATAAACGCAACTATTGCACCAGGCACTATTGCACTAAGTCCCCATGGATTATTTAAAATAAATATCCACAAAGCCGATACAATAGTGCCAGAAAGAATTGCTATAAAACCAGCTTTTTGTGTAACATCTTTCCAAAATAGTCCACAAACAAATGCTGCAAATGGTCCTGCTGAGCGTAATGCAAATGCAGACATCATAACGCTTATAATGTTAGAATTCAGTAGAGCCACACCTAATCCAAAGAGCCCTGCTAAAATCATTACTATTTTTGAAACTAAAACCTCTTCTTCAGGATCTGTGTCATTTTTAGCTATATAAGGTTTATAAATATCATTGGAAAACATTGTTGCTGTCCCAATCATATTTCCAGATGCACTTGATATTGTCGCTGCAACTACAGCCGCAAGAACTATACCTGCTACCACTGGTGGTGCAAACCTAATTGTTGCATCTGCAAGCGCCGATTTTGAAACTCCATTTTCTAAATATCCATCAATGTAAGAGTATGCTATTAAACCAATAAGCGCAGGAACTATGGCATATACTGCAGACAAAATCCCTGCTATTATGGAACCTGTCTTTGCCGCAGCTCCATTTTTTGCAGATGAAAATGTTTGTACAATTTCTTGTCCCGTTGGAAATGTCATACAATACATAGCAACATACCCAAGTACAGTTGGAAATCCTATTTTAGTCATACTAATTAAATCTACTTGTCCATTTGAACCAAGAGATACTTCTCTTGCTTTATCAAACAAACTAGTAAATCCACCAATTGTTTCACTCTTAACCATTATAAATAAAGCTATTGTCATACCAACCGTTATAAAAAATACATGCATCATATTGGCTGATGCAACTGACGCAAATCCACCAATCATCGTATAAGCAATTACAACTATTGTAGTTATAATTGCTACTATTTTAAAGTTTACTCCTGTTAATACATTTATTATAGAAGCTGTTGCTATTATTTGAGCTCCTGTAGCCATAAATAATGCTAAAATTGAAGTTATAGCAGTAATTATATGTGATGGTTTCCCATATCTCATTCCAATAATTTGTGGAACTGTATTAGCTGATGATCTTCTAAAATAAGAAGCAACCAAGGAAACAAGAACAAATCCAATGCCTGCGGCAATCACATACCATGCAGCTGAAATCCCATAGCTATAAACATTGGCTGCTATTCCTGTGGTTGATGCTCCTCCTGTATTAGCTGCAAACAATGTTCCTGCAAGTACTAAAGGTCCTAATGACTTTCCCGCCATTAAAAAATCTTCATTAGCATTATCAGACTTTGATTTCTTTTTTTGTCTAGCTGATGCGAAAAGACCAATTGCAACTGTTGCTACCATATAAATAATAATTATTATAAATGTCGTTTTTTGAGTAGCATTCATAGTTACCTTCCTTTAAATCTTAAAACTTTTCCCGCTTTTTTAGGAGTAGCTTTCCCATCTTCAATTAAAATATTTCCATTTACTATCGCGTAGTCGATACCTGTTGCTAATTGTTTAGGATTTGTGTAATCTCCATTATCTTTTATATTATTAAAATCAATAACTAGTATGTCTGCCGCATAACCGTCTTTTAAATAACCTCTGTCAGTAAGTCCTATTGTATCCGCTGCTTTGCCTGTCATCTTTCTAATAGCAACTTCAACTGGAAATACTTTTTCGTCCCTACAATACTTTCCAAGAACTCTTGCGAATGCTCCATAAAGTCTTGGATGTGGTTTTGCTCCTATGATTCCATCTGTACAAACATTTTGTTCATCTCTCTTCATAAATGTCTTTATGTGCTCTTCCATACCATAGAAATCAACTAATCCGATAATATTTTCTTCATCTCTAATTAAGTCAAATATTGCATCGTAAGGATCTTTACCTGTCGCTTCACCAAGTTCAATAAGATTCATTCCAACATACTTTTCTGACTCTTTATTCTTAACGAATGTTATATAAATTCCCTCAAGTCCTGCAAAGTCTATAAAATTATCCCATCCAGGTATTCCGTCTTTAATGTCTTTCTTCATTTTTTCACGAAGATCTAGATCATTAAGTCTTTCTATTAGTTTATCTGTTCCTCCATCATGAACCCAAGGTGGTAGTATCACCGACATCATTGTTGACCCTGCAACATATGGATATTGATCAAAAGAAATTGTAAGTCCTTCTTCTTTAGCACTATCAAGCTTTTTTATAATGTCAGGAATTAAATCCCAGTTGTTCTTTCCACAAATTTTAAAGTGTGAGAAATGACTTCTGCATCCCCCTTCTCTTGCAATTTTTAAAATTTCATCCATTGATTCTAACATTGCATCTGCTTCTGATCTTTGGTGAGTTACAAACACGCCTCCATTTTTCTTTATAACTTTTCCAAGTTCTATAAATTCATCAATATCTGCATATACACATGGAGGATAAATCATTCCAGTGCTCATTCCAAAAGCTCCTGCATCAAAAGCCTTTTGAAGTTCATTGTTCATCCTCTCTTGCTCTTCTGCTGTTGGCTTTCTATTTTCAAGCCCCATACTAACCATTCTAAGATTTCCATGTGGTGCAAGATAGGCAATATTTGGGCCAAGGTCTAGCTTATCAACTTTGTTTAAATATTCTTCTATATTTCTCCAATCCCACTCGTACTCATATTCTCCTTCTAGTCCAGCCATTGCTTTCTTCCAAGGTTTTACAGTTTTATCATTTACTGGTGCAGGTCCCATTCCATCTTGTGCAACAAGCTCTGTTGTAATCCCTTGAAATAATTTTGGCGCAAGATATGGGTCTTCGATTACTAGCATTGAAGAGTGGGAATGTGTGTCAATAAACCCTGGAGTAACGATTTTTCCTTGTGCATCAATAACTTTATTAGCATCTACATCATCATCGACAAAATACATCTTTTCATCTTTAATAGCTATATTTCCATTAAATGTTTCTAAACCTGTTCCGTCAACTACAGTTCCATTTTTAATTAAGATATCGTACATATTATCTCCTTTACACTAATAACGCTTCCATTACAGCTTCATAAGAATCCACAACTTTATCTAGCTCAGAAATCTCTACATATTCATTTACGGTATGTGCTAAGTTTTCCTTAGAAGGTCCTATTCCAAGTGTCTTAATATTTCTTTCTCCAGCATAATGGCTCCCATTTGTGCAGAAATTATATTGAGTTACTTTTGGATTTTGCCCCTTATCTTTTAATTTTGCAACAACTCTTTTAACCCATTCTTCATCTTCGTCAAAAATCCAACCTGGAAAAAATCTTTCTCCCTCAATGATTTCTCCAGTAAAACACTTTTCATCTGCCTTTGTATAGTAAGCTCTAACTTTTAATTCACTGTCTTCTTTCATTAAACTTTCTAAAAGGTCATTTATTGGATCCAAAACAGATTCTTTAGTTTCGTTAACTAATAATCTTCTGTCATAAGTTGCAACACATTTTTCTGGTACAACTGATGCACCTGGATACGGACTTGATTTAATATCAACAAGTTCTAATATTCCATCGCCAAGTCTGTCGTGATGAATTGGTTTTAAAGTTTGCATCGCTTCAATCACCTTGCACATTTTATAAACTGCATTTATCCCTTTTTCAGGATTTGCTGAGTGAGATGGCTTTCCTAAAACTTCAATTTTAATTTCAGCTCTTCCTCTTTGTCCAATTTTAACATTACAATTTGAAGCTTCCCCAATTACTACATAGTCTGGTTTTGTAAAAGAACTCACTTCTCTTGCAGCAACACCTTCGAAGCATTCTTCATGAACAATTCCTGCAACAAAAATTTCACCAGCAAAGTCTCCAGCAGTTTTTTCTTTAAAATTAGTAGCTGCAACTGCCATTGATGCTAATGCCCCTTTCATATCGCTTGAACCTCTTCCGTAAAGTTTGCCATCATGAATTTCAGCTTTAAAAGGTGGATATAGCCATTCAGTTTCGTCAGTTACAGGAACTGTATCCATATGACCATCAAATACAATCTTTGGACCTGGCTTATTTCCCTTAATATGACCAATAGTATTTCCATATTTGTCCACGTGAACATCGTCAAAACTATTTTCTTTAAAAAATTTTTTAAGTTCTTCAGATACACCATTTTCATTACCTGAATAACTTTGTCTTCTAATTAGTTTTTGTGTTAATTCCACTGCAGTTATTTTACTCATTCTATACCTCCTGTACTTTCATATTTTCCATCCCAAACAATATCTAAATAATTTTGTGCATCTGTATCACCTTCTGTTGAAACAAATATTAAATTAGAATCTGAATTTATATCTAATTTTTTTCTCTCATCCTTATATTTATCATCAGTTAAAATTTTTATAATTGAACCAAAGGGAGCTGCTCCACTTTCTCCAGAAATAACTTTTTTGTCATCTTTATAAGGATTACCAAGAACTCTCATTCCATAAGCCGCAAATTCATCTGATACTTTTATAAAATTTTCACAATTATCTAAAAGTACTTTTAATCCAAAAGTATTTGGTTCTCCACAAGCAAGTCCTGCCATTATAGTTTCATGTTCTCCTCCTACTAGAACTCTTTCGTTAGCAATCGCTGATTCGTAAATGCACGCAACTGTATCAGGTTCTACTACAGTTATTATTGGCTTACCCTCATCTTTGTACATATTGGTGAAAAATCCAGTTGTCGCAGCCGCAAAGGATCCTACCCCTGCTTGTAAAAATAAATGAGTTGGTTTTATATTTTTCTCTTGCAAACTTTCATACATTTCCCATGCAAGAGTCATATATCCTTGCATAATCCACTTGGGAATATCTTCATATCCATCCCAAGCAGTATCTTGAACCATAATATATCCTTTTTTTTCTGCAAGTTTATTTGCTTTCCTAACGCATTCATCATAATTAGCATCTAAAACTTTTACAGTTGCTCCTTCCTTTTCTATATTCTCAACTCTTTCTTTAGCTGAACCTCTTGGCATGTATACTATTGCTTTCTGATTTAATTTATTAGCTGCCCATGCAACTCCACGCCCATGATTCCCATCAGTAGCCGTTATAAATGTGATTTCTCCTAATTTATTTTTCACTTCTTTTGATGTTAGTTTTTCAAAAGTTAAATCTTTAATATCCATATCTAATTTTTTTGCAATTACTTTTCCTATTGCAAAACTTCCCCCGAGAACCTTAAATGCATTTAATCCGAACCTATAAGATTCATCCTTAACTAAAATATTTTTTACATTAACTTTTTCTTCAAGATTCTTTAATTCTATAAAGGGAGTTTTTTCGTACATAGGAAAACTATTATGATAATCATAAATTTTTTTTGCCTCTTCCTCATTCAAAAAACTAATATCATATTTTTCTTTTCTCTCATTTTTCTTTTTCGTAAAAACTTCTAAATTCATAAACCCTCCTAATAACTATATTTTTTCTTTTTTTAATTTATAACTTTACTTCGATATAAATATAAAAAAATATTATTTTTTCTAAAATTGTTAAAAAATTTTTAGCTAAACTTTTTTGTGTTGTGTGATATATTACATATTACATTTAACGCCAACTTTTGTCAACACTAATTTATATTTTATGCTATACTTTATTTAATATAATAATGAGGTTTTTAAATTGAATTTAAATTTAGATAACAAAAAAATAAATAGAACTTTTATAAAAGATGAAGTATATGATACTCTTTCCAACTGGATTATCACAGGTATTTTAAAGCCAGAAACAAAAATAAATATAAACGATTTATCAGAAAGTTTAGGCACAAGTAGAACTCCTGTAAGGGAAGCTATTCTAAAGCTCGAAAATGAAGGCCTTGTCCTATCAAAAGCAAATAGATGGACTATTGTAGCTCCAATAAACTTAGACGTTTCTCTTTACACTTACTCTGTTGTTGCTAGTTTGGAAATGCTAGCTCTTGAACAAGCTTTTGACAAAATCGATAAAAACTTTATCAAGGATTTGGAAAATATAAATAAAAAATTAGATACTGCTTTTAAGAATTCAAATACCTTGGAACTCTTAGATTATGATAATGAATTTCATGATAAAATAATTTATCTATCTGAAAATCCTGAAATACCATTAATTATTCATCCACTGAAAAAGAAGATTCAAAGAGTTGAACTGCTGTTTTTTAAAGATAATGATGGTAAATCAAATACTTTTAAAGAACACCAATCTATAATTAAAGAATTAAAAAATAATGATTTAGAAAAAGCAAAATATTATTTAAAATCAAATTGGTACAATTCTATTAATTTAGTAAAAGAAAAAAATAAAAAATCATAGAATTTCATATTTAAGAACGCTAAAAAAGATTCGCCACAAAATGGTGAATCTTTTCTAACATTTTCTACACTTTTTCTAGAATTTATTATTTAAAAAGTGATACTATAAAATCTATAAATTTTTCTATAAAATTTTTTGTATCTTTTACTGCCTTTTCTCCCTCTTCGGAGTTTAGAAATTTTGAGGCTTTATTTTTATATTTTACTGCTGCATCTGCTATTTTATTCCAATCTACATCTGCATCTTTCATATTGTTAAATAGTGAAACAAGTTTATCTTCTTGCCCTTTGGTTAATTTTATATCGTAATTATCTGCTACTTCTTCTATTAATGATCTAACTTCTTTTTCATCCTTAGGCATATTTTTTGCCATTGCATCTTTTATTTGATAAATTATGTCATTAGAGTTCTCATCGCCAATTTCTTCTGAGAGTTCTGTTTGAACTACTAATTCTTCATTGGCAACTTTTTTTAAATCTTCAGGAAGCTTTTTTCCAGTATTTACTTCATAAGATTTCAAAATTCCTGTCAATGCTGCTGTTCCGCTAACTTTTCCTGGTGCAGTTACGTAAATATCTGCATCTTCTATTCCCACAGTTGTAAGTGCATTTCTAAAGGCATCTTCTTTTACGACTCGTATATTGTCTGATAATTTTATATTTATTCCACTACCTCTTTCTGTGTACTTAACTATTGCTGATGAAATTGCCTTATTGCCTATCTCCTTTGGAGAAAGTACATCACCTAAGTACTTATATTCTTCAGCATTTGTTACTTCAATTATTTTTGCATTCTCATCTGCTTTCATCTCTTGAAGCATTTCATCTTTTTGTGTTTCCTTTAAGTCGCTTCCAAGAATCACAATTTCATCCACATCTTTTGCAAAGGCAAAGGATGGTAAAATTAATAAAATTGCCAAGAATAAAATTGCAATTTTATTTTTATTCTTCATAATATCCCTCCGATTATTTATACAATATCATTTTATTATGAATTATATTTAAAATTTGTGTGAAATTTATTTCTATATATTTTTTTGAAACAATTATTTTACAACAAAAAGAGCCAGTTTCAACTAGCTCTATCTATATTTTGTTCTTATTCATCATAAAAACGCATCATATCTTCAAAGATAAACCACATATCTTTTACTTCATCTCTATCTTGTGATGAAAATGGAATTATATTTTCTTTGTGTTCTACACCCAATTTTTTTGCAATTGTATCTATGTGTTTATTTATTTGCGATCTTTTTATTTTATCTTTTTTGGTAGCTACAACTATTCCTGAAAATCCTGAATCTATTATATAGTCATACATTTGCTTATCTAAATTTGTGGGTTCATGTCTTATATCTACAAGTAAAATTGTTTCCAGAATATTCTCTCTAGTTTCAAGATACCTATTTATTATTCCAGCCCATTTTTCTTTTTCACTTTTTGCCACTTTTGCATAACCATAACCAGGCAAATCTACAAAGCGAAGAGAATTATTTATTTTGTAAAAATTAATTGTGCGAGTCTTTCCTGGCGTTGATGAAGTCCTTGCTAGATTTTTTCTGTTTAGCATTGCATTTATAAAAGAAGATTTACCAACATTAGACCTTCCTGCAAAGGCAAATTCTGGCAAATTTTCATGTGGATATTGCTTTTCAAGCACAGCAACTTTTTCAAGTTCTGCGTTATTTATCTTCATTAAAATCACCTATCGCAATTTTTGCAACTTCTTTAAAATTTGAAACTGTTTTTATTTCCAACTTTTTAACAGCTGATTCTTCAATTTCTTTTAAATCTCTCTTATTTTCTTCCGGAATAATAACTGTACTAACTCCAAATCTTTCTGCAGCCAAAAGTTTTTCTTTAAGTCCTCCAATTGGAAGAACTTTCCCACGAAGAGTTATCTCTCCTGTCATGGCAACATCATTTCTCACTGGTTTTTTTGTAAGTGCAGACAAAACTGAGGTTGCAATTGTTATACCTGCAGATGGCCCATCTTTTGGCACTGCACCTTCTGGCACATGAATGTGAATGTCTTTATTAGTTCTAAAATTTGGATCAACATCAAATTCTTCTGCATTTGACGCAATATAAGAAGTTGCTGCTATGGCAGATTCTTTCATGACATCGCCAAGAGAGCCTGTAAGCGTAAGTTTCCCATTTCCTGGCATAACTGTTGTTTCTATTACAAGTGTAGTTCCACCCACTTGCGTCCAAGCAAGTCCATTTACAGAACCAATTTCAGAAATTTTTTCTCTTTCACTAATTAAATAAATTTTCTCCCCTAAAAAATCTGAAATATTTCTAGTAGACACCGAAACTTTTCCTTCATTCTCTTCTACAATCTTTAGCGCAGACTTTCTCACAATTTTTGAAATTTGTTTTTCAAGACCTCTAACTCCTGATTCACGAGTGTAATAATCAATTATATCTTTTAAAGCTCTATCTGAAATATTTATATTTTCACTTTTTAATCCATTTTCAGAAATTTGTTTTGAAACTAAATATTTTTTTGCTATATTTAATTTCTCATTTGGAGTATACCCTCCAATTTCAATTACTTCCATTCTATCTAAAAGAGGTCTTGGAATAGTTTGTGTTGTGTTAGCCGTAGCAATAAAAAACACTTTAGATAAATCAAAAGGAAGCTCCAAATATCTATCTGTAAAAGTATTATTTTGCTCAGGATCCAAAACTTCTAAAAGTGCAGAAGCAGGATCTCCTTTAAAGTCATTTCCCACTTTATCTATTTCATCAAATAAAAATACTGGATCATTTGTGCCTGCTTTTTTCATTTCACTTATAATTCTTCCTGGTAGAGCACCAATATAAGTCCTTCTGTGTCCTCTAATCTCTGCTTCATCAGTTACACCACCAAGGCTCATGCGGACAAATTCTTTATCTAGAGCTTTTGCAATGGACTTAGCAATAGAAGTTTTCCCAACTCCAGGAGGACCTACTAGACACAAAATAGGCCCTTTTTGTTTGCCCTCTGATAAAGTTCTTACAGCTATAAATTCTAAAATTCTCTCTTTTACACTTTTTAGACCATAGTGTTCATCATTTAAAACTTTTCTAGCATCTTTTAACTCAACTTTTTCGCTGCTGCCTTCAAGCCAAGGAAGGTCAATTATCCAATCTAAATAGTTTATAAGCATAGAATAATCTGGAGATTGTGAATTCAAATTGTTTAATCTTTTAATTTCACTAAGAGCTTTTTCTTTTACTTCTTCCGGAAGTTTTTTATCTTCAATTTTTTTCTTATAAGTTTCTGTAAGCTCGCCTTCTTCCTCTCCATCGCCAAGTTCTTGATGAATTATTTTAAGTTGTTCTTTTAAATAATATTCCCTCTGAATTTCGTCCATATTGCTTTTAACTTTGTCATTTATCTTTTTCTCAATAGAAAGAATTTCAATTTCCTTTTTCATTATCTCGTGAAAGGCAACAAGTCTTTCGTAAATATCAGTTGTCTCAAGTAGTTTTTGGTACTCTTCAAGTTTAAAGTCAAGATAGCCAACAACAGTGTCGATAAACCTTGATGGGTTGTCTGTGTCTGCAATGTTAGATAAAAGTCCTGGGAAGAATTTTTCATCTAAGGAAGCGTAAGATTCCAAGTCATTTAAAGCAAGGCGAAGTGCTGCCTCGATTTGGTCGTCTTCTCTGTAGTCAATTTCCTCTTCTTCTAGGATTTCTATATCCGCTTCAATTATCTCCTCGCTAATATCAAGGCTTGAGATTCTTGCCCTCTCTTCACCTTCAACTAGGACCCTAACAACTCCACCTGGGAGTTTTAAAATTTGTTTTATAGTTGCCACAGTCCCAACATCAAAGAGGTCTTCTCTCTTTGGGTCTTCAACTTCCAGTTCTCTTTGCGCCACCAAAAATATTTTTGAATCCTGCATTTCTGACCTTTCAATTGCGTTTACAGAAATTTTTCTACCGCAATCAAAGTGCATGACCATGTGGGGAAAGCTTACTAAGTCGCGAAGAGGGATTAGTGGTAATTTTACTTTTTCCATTTTTCACCTTCTAAAAAAGCCGTGTCAACCACGGCTAAATTTATTTTTATTTTTTTATTAACTCAGCAGATGCTGTGCCTTCTACTGATTCCTTAGTTATTTTTACTGCCTTGATGTCATCTCTTGAAGGAATTTCGTACATGACATTCATAATGGTGTTTTCGATAACTCCTCTTAAGCCTCTAGCTCCTGCCTTCTTTTCTATTGCCTTCTTTGCAATATAATTTAGGGCTTGGTCGTCAAAAATTAATTCAACATCGTCAAACTTTAATAGCTCCTTGTATTGTTTTACAAGGGCATTCTTTGGCTTAGTCAAAATTTCTACTAGGGCATCTTCGTCTAATTCCTCAAGAGTTATAGTTACAGGAAGTCTGCCTATGAGTTCTGGTATAAGTCCAAACTTTAATAAGTCTTCAGTTTCAACTTTTTTAAGAATATTTTCTCTATTTGCTCTTTTATCGACAATCTCTGACCCAAAACCCATAGAAGATTTTGCAGTTCTATTTTCGATAATCTTTTCAATTCCATCAAAAGCTCCACCAACAATAAATAAAATATTTGTAGTGTCGACTTGGATAAACTCTTGAGAAGGATGTTTTCTTCCGCCTTGTGGAGGAACATTTGCAACAGTCCCCTCAATTATTTTCAGCAAAGCCTGTTGAACTCCTTCACCGCTTACATCTCTTGTAATAGATACATTTTCAGACTTCCTAGCAATCTTATCTATTTCATCAATATAGATGATTCCCTTTTCTGCTCTTTCAATGTCATAATCTGCATTTTGAATTAACTTCAAGATAATATTCTCAACATCTTCACCAACATATCCAGCTTCAGTTAGGGTAGTTGCATCAGCAATGGCAAAGGGAACATTTAAAAGTCTTGCTAAAGTCTGTGCAAGAAGAGTTTTTCCTGATCCTGTTGGTCCAATCATTAAAATATTTGACTTTTGAAGTTCAATATCTTTATCTGCTTTTTTTGAAGAACTAATTCTCTTATAATGATTGTATACAGCTACTGCAAGAGCTCTTTTCGCATCTTCTTGTTTTACAACATACTGATCTAAAATTTCTTTTATCTCATTAGGTTTCTTCAAGTTGAACTCTCTATTAATATTTACAGGAACTTCCTCTTCTAAAATTGAGTGGCATCTCTCTATGCACTCATCACATATATTTACATTAGGCCCGGCGATTAATCTATTCACTTGATTTTGTGTTTTCCCACAGAATGAACATCTCAAAATTTCATCTGTATTTGCCATATTTCACCTCAAGACCTTTTTTCAATAACTTTATCTATTAAACCATACTTTTTGGCTTCTTCTGAACTAAGCCAGTAATCTCTATCCGTATCTCTTTCAATTTTTTCAAGAGGTTGACCAGTTCTATCAGATAAAATTTCATTTAATTTGTGTCTAATTTTTAAAATCTTTTCTGCATTAATTTGTATATCACTTGCTTGACCTTGTGCTCCACCAGAAGGTTGATGAATCATAATGTCAGAATTAGGAAGTGCAAATCTCTTTCCTTTTGCACCTGACGCAAGTAAAAAAGCACCCATTGATGCAGCCATTCCTATACAAATTGTAGATACATCTGGCTTTATATAATTCATAGTATCATAAATTGCAAAACCTGCACTGACAGATCCGCCAGGTGAATTAATATAAAGTTGTATATCTTTATTCGGATCTTCAGATTCTAAAAACAAAAGTTGTGCAACTATTAAATCTGCCATAGCATCATTTACTTCGCCACTGGCAAAAATAATTCTGTCCTTTAAAAGCCTTGAATAAATGTCATAGGATCTTTCTCCCCTATTCGTTTGTTCTACTACCATTGGCACTAATGCCATTTAATCACATCCTCTGATTATTTATCTTCTTTATCTTTTTTTACTTCTTCTTTAATTTCTTCTTCAGTAGTTTCTTCTGGTTCTACAAATTTTACTTTTTCTACTAATTTATCAATTGCTTTTCTCTTCTTAAGGTCCTCTCTTACAACTTCCTTATTTTGATTTAGCATATATTCTCTCATTTTTTCCATGTGATCCTTGTCGTCTTTGAAGTACTCTTCTACAACTTTATTTACTTCTTCTTCGACTTCTTCATCACTTACTTCAACATTTTCGGACTTAACAAGAGCTTCTAGTGCAAGGTCATTTTTAACAGTCTTTTCAGCTTCTGGTTTCATAGTTTCCTTAAACTCATCAAGACTTTGACCTACCATTTTAATATAGTCTTCAAAACTTATTCCTTGTGCTCTAAGAGTTTGATCATAATTTCTAATCATATCATCAATTTGAGCGTTAATCATTCCTTCAGGAATATCTGTATCTACCATTTCACCGATTTTATCTATTGCTCTTCTTTCTTTTTCCATTTTAGAATTAACTTTGAATTCTTCTTCTTTTTTCTTTCTAAGATCTTCTTTAAATTCATCAAGAGTATCAAATTCAGAAATGTCTTTCACAAACTCATCGTCAAGTTCAGGAAGTTCTTCATAGGAAATACTATTTATTTTAATTTCAAATTTAGCATCCTTCTCGGCAAGATCTTTTTGATGATAATCTTCTGGGAACTTTACATTTATATCAAATTCTTCTCCAATTTCATGACCGATTAATTGTTCTTCAAAGCCCGGAATAAATGTATTTGAACCAACTTTAAGATCTTGACTTTCAGCAGTGCCACCATCAAAATATTCCCCATCTAAAGAACCTTTAAAATCAATATTTACAGTGTCGCCTTCTTCTACAGCCCTGTCATCAACATTTATAATTCTTGCATTCATTGCTCTTTCATTTTCAACTTCAGAATCAATAAGTTCATCAGTTACTTCCATAGTTGGATCTTCAATTTCTATTCCTTCATAATCCTTAATTTCTACTTCAGGCTTAACATCAACAGAAACATTTACAATTAAATCATCTTTATCAATTGATTCTTCGTCAATATCAATATTTGGTTGATCAACAACTTTAAGATCAAGTTCACTTATAGCTTTTTCATATTCTGCTGGCAAAAGTTCATTGATTGCATCTTCAAAGAATACATCTTTTCCATACATATTTTCAATCATTTGTCTAGGAACATGACCCTTTCTGAAACCAGGAAGTTGAAAATGCTTTTTATTTTTCTTGTATACTTCAGTTTCAGCTTTATTTATATCTTCTCTTTTTAAAACAATATCAAAAAAAACAGTATTGTTTTCTTTCTTTTTTATTTCCATTTTAATTGCCTCCTCGCACATGACTTTTTTTCATTCATATATTATAACATAAGTTATTTTAAAAATATATTAAATCCCTCTGTCCCTTAGTATCTTAGAGAGTATTTCTATTTCTTCATCATTAAGTGTTACACCTTTTGACATTTTTTCATGATTTGGATCCCATTCTCTAAGGTCATATTTAGGTGGTCTATCATTAAAACTAACTTTATTTAGTTCCTTAGTCCATCCCTTAGTACTTTCAGAAAGAACTCCTAAATGTTCTGTTATTTCAAATTTAAAATCGCTCATATTACCTAACCTTTTCTACTTCATTTAAAACAGTTCTAATTGCATCTTCAAAAGAAATCTCAAAATTTTTCAATTCTCTTCTAGTTGAATATTCAACAATATTATAAGAAGATTTTTTACCACAAGTAATTCTAAGTGGAATTCCAATTAAATCTCTGTCCTTAAATTTAACTCCTGCTCTTTCTTTTCTATCATCAAGCAAAACTTCTACACCTTGAGATTTTAAATCTTCATAAATTCTTTCGCCAAGAGCAACTTGATCATCATCCTTTGTATTTACAATAGTAACAATTGCTTCATAAGGTGCAACAGCCATAGGCCAAATAATTCCATTGTCATCGTGATTCTGTTCAATTACAGCAGTCACAGATCTTGTAATTCCAACACCATAAGAACCCATATAGAAATAATTGCTTTTACCATTTTCATCTAGATAAGTAGCATTTAAAGCCTCTGAATATTTTGTACCCAATTTAAAAATATTCCCAACTTCAATACCTCTTGCAAATTTATAGTCTTCATCAGTACCAGGCACCTTATCGCCTTCTGTCACAAGTAAAAGGTCATCAACAACTTCTCCATCAAAATCTCTGCCATAATTTGCATTAACATAGTGGTACTCATCTTCATTAGCTCCAATTACAAGATTATTTATTTCTGTTATTCTTTTATCAAAAATCTTTCTAACATCTAAATCAATTGGACCAGTGTAACCTTTTTTAGTTTTTATAGATTCAATTTCACTATCTTCCATCATTCTAATATCGTGTTCAGCTACGCCAGTGTAAGAAACAAGTTTAGCAAGATTAAGTTCCCTGTCCCCTGGAATAAAAACAATAACAGGCTCATCTTCAATCATAAGGTCAATTGCCTTAGCACATCTTTTAGAATCAACATCTAAAAACTTAGAAACCTCTTCAATTGTACTAGCATTAGGAGTGTGAACTTTTTCCAAATCTTTTACATCTTCACTTTGAGGAAGAATATACTCAACAGGAGCTTTTTCTTCTGTCGCACCAAACTTACCAGAATTAGAATAAACAATAACACCTTCACCAGTTTCAGAAAGAGCAATGAATTCATGAGAGCCAGTTCCTCCCATTGCACCATTGTCGCCCTCAACAATTTTATAATCAAGCTCTAACCTATCAAAGATTTTTTCATAAGCATTGTACATATTATTGTAAGAAATTTCTAAAGTTTCAGGAGAAACATCAAAAGTATAGGCATCCTTCATAGAAAATTCTCTGGCTCTATTGATGCCAAATCTAGGCCTCTTTTCATCTCTATATTTAGTTTGAATTTGATATAAATTTAAAGGAAGATCCTTATAAGACTTGACTTCATCCCTAACAAGAGTAGTAAAATATTCTTCCGCAGTAGGTCCAAGACAAAACTCTCTATCATTTCTATCCTTTAATTTAAACATCTCTGGTCCAAACTTTTCCCATCTTCCAGACTCTTTCCAAATTTCAGAAGGTTGGATAGCAGACATTAAAATTTCCATAGCCCCTGCATTATCCATCTCTTCACGCACAATATTTTCAATTTTTCTAATAGATCTATAACCAAGTGGCAAATATGTATAAATACCACTAGCAGATTTTCTAATCATACCAGCTCTTAAAAGAAACTTGTGAGATGCAATCTCTGCATCTTGAGGATCTTCCCTTAAAGTTGGCATATAAAGTTTTGATAATCTCATATTACCTCCATAATAAAAGTATTATAATAAATAAAATAAATTTCTACAAGTTTTTACAAAAAATCTCATAGCACGCTATTTTTATTATACTACAAAGCTATTAAGACTACACATTTGTTAAAGTATAATTAACTTTTTAATAAATTCAAATAAAAAATGCTTTTACAGTTGAGCAAATCAAAAATTAACTCTACCTAAAAGCATCATTTGTATTTTAAACTTTTATTTCAATTCACGCACCCATAAAGGGTGCGACGGCTATGCTTTACGAAAGAAAACCACTTAGCCTATCATTTCAATCCACGCACCCATAAAGGGTGCGACTTAAAATTTATATTAGAAGAAATATTGTAAATAATATTTCAATCCACGCACCCATAAAGGGTGCGACACATAGGTGGCAAAACTTACAAAATAAAACTTATATTTCAATCCACGGATCCATAAAGGGTGCGACTGTGGTCCAGGTATCTAAGCAGGGCAATAGACAAATTTCAATCCACGCACCCATAAAGGGTGCGACCCATTTTTTGAGGCATGTTTTGTGATTTAAAAATCATTTCAATCCACGCACCCATAAAGGGTGCGACCTCCATCAATCAGCAAGTTCATTTTTACGATTTACCATTTCAATCCACGCACCCATAAAGGGTGCGACTAGAAGTCCAAAACGAAATGGACTGCTACATCTATAATTTCAATCCACGCACCCATAAAGGGTGCGACTCACCATCAAGAGAATAGTTTATTTTAACAGTAATATTTCAATCCACGCACCCATAAAGGGTGCGACCAGAAGGAATAACAAGCAAATGGAATGAAGTTAAAGATTTCAATCCACGCACCCATAAAGGGTGCGACTTATCCTGTTAGTTATTCAAATTGTCTTATTAGTATTTCAATCCACGCACCCATAAAGGGTGCGACATCAGATAAGGACATTCCTTGCATATAGTCATTGAATTTCAATCCACGCACCCATAAAGGGTGCGACTCTGTCATCTTAACAGTCACACGACCACTATCTTTATTTCAATCCACGCACCCATAAAGGGTGCGACGGGTAAAACCTCTATTTCGGGACTTGGGTCAAATATTTCAATCCACGCACCCATAAAGGGTGCGACCTAACACTTTATGTGGTCATACAGCTTATATCAGCATTTCAATCCACGCACCCATAAAGGGTGCGACCTGGAATGTTACTACTGGTGTCTTTAAGGTTAAGATTTCAATCCACGCACCCATAAAGGGTGCGACCTGGGATGGAAATTTTGAGTATGTATTAAATAAATTATTTCAATCCACGCACCCATAAAGGGTGCGACTCATCAAAAGCATTATGTAAAAGCGAGTAATTATATTTCAATCCACGCACCCATAAAGGGTGCGACCCTGCAACTTCTTTCGCTTTATTCAGAGGGGCCAAATTTCAATCCACGCACCCATAAAGGGTGCGACGTGTACCTTGCATGGAACATGTCCTGATGGTGCTGATTTCAATCCACGCACCCATAAAGGGTGCGACCTGATGGCATCATTGAAGACCTAATACCAATAACATTTCAATCCACGCACCCATAAAGGGTGCGACAAAATTCTTTTTGCTCTGGACTTAATCGTCCCTTAATTTCAATCCACGCACCCATAAAGGGTGCGACCTAAGTCAGCAAAAATCAAAAAGGCATCAAAGTTAATTTCAATCCACGCACCCATAAAGGGTGCGACGAAGTACATTCTGCATTGGTTAGAACCTTATAAAAATTTCAATCCACGCACCCATAAAGGGTGCGACGATCGCACCAAAACCTAAGGCGGAGACTAAAGTCGTATTTCAATCCACGCACCCATAAAGGGTGCGACAAGTTCGTTGGGAAGAATTTGGTGAGGAATAGTTATTTCAATCCACGCACCCATAAAGGGTGCGACTTTGCATACTTGCAAAGTTAAGATTTGAGGATTCATTTCAATCCACGCACCCATAAAGGGTGCGACTGCATTTTTTAGACATTTTCATCAATTAAAAAAAATACAGCTAATCATTTTTTTAGAGTTTTGTCTCTTTTTTACTATTCTTTGTGAGTTAGTTTATATGTTTTTATGTTTAACTCTAATTCTCATATCCATTATAACATAAGTAAATCTTTTTCTGGATTATAGGAATCATCTTTTCCTAATGTTTCTACTCTTCTCTCCCAATTTTTCCCTAAATTATAAATTCTTATTGAATCTTTTTGCGGATCAATTATTTTTATAAGTTTGTTTTTTATTTCTAATAAATCTGCTTGATAAATATTTAATTCAAATACTGAATTTTGTACTCTTTGCCCATAATCAACACATACTTTTGATACTTGCCTAAGTCTTTTTTTTCCTTCAGATGTTATTGTTTCTACGTCATATGTTATTAATACTTGCATTTTATCCTCCTATCATAAATGGTGGATAAGATTCTATATCTCCTCTTATGTATGAATTTAAAAGTTGCGCCTGTATATGAGGAAGTAATCCTATTTTTATATTTTCTTCTATAAATGTGTGATATATCTCATCTTGTTCTTTTTTGTTCCAATTTTCTAATACTATTTGTCTTCCTTTCTCGTTTAATAATGTTGCCCCATTTTCTTTTACTTCAAAATGATTTTTATTTATTCTGCCCAAGTTTATCATTGAAAGAGAAAACTTATCAACTAAAAGGGCTCTCATTTCTTCTATTATGTCTAGTGCCATGCTAACTCTTCCCGGTCTATCTGTGTGAAAAAAACCTGCATAAGAATCTATTCCAACACCTTCAAGTGCTGCTGCTATATTATTTGTAAATAATGAGTATAAAAAAGAAATCAATGCATTGAATCTATCCATTGGTGGTCTTTTTGATCTCTCTATAAAGTAAAAGTCTTCTCTTTGTTTTATAATTAGTTCATCTAATACAGAAAAATAAAATCTCGCTATAGTCCCTTCAATTCCTCTCACACTGTCTTTATTACTACAGTTTCTAATTTCTAACATTAATATCTTTATTGCGTCTATTGCTTCTTCTAATCTTAATACATCCACTTTATCTTTGTGGTCTAATTTTCCTCTTATTAAAATTTTTCTAGAATTGTAGGCTTTGGCATAAATTATATTTTTTACAAAATCTAAGGACTCTTCTGATTCCTGCATTTTATATTGTTTTTTCCTTGTGTAAATATTTCCATAAGATGCACCTATTACTCTGCCACAATATTTCCCATAGGGTGTAAAAAATGTTATTGCAACATTTTCTTCCATGCACATCTTCATAAGAGCTGGGCTTACTCCCATATAGTTAAAGCAAACTATTTGTTTTAAAATGTGGATAGGATATCTTGCTACTCTTTTTGAATCCAATGTTACTGATATATTCCTTCCTTCTTTTTTAAGATAGTAATCTGGATTTGTCACATAAAGTGTGTTTAATAATTTTTTCATAACTCTGCTCCATAAATATAATTACTAACACTTTTTATCTTTTTTGTGAGTCTAGGTCTACATTCTTCACAAAGTGAACAAAGTTTGCAATTTTTAAAATATTCTGCTCTTGGTATGTATTTGTTTTTGTAATATTCATGCATTTTTTCTGAAGAATTTATTGTTAAACTTCTAAGTTCTTCTGTGAATTCTACTTTTTCTCTTGTATCAGTTTCGTTGTAGTAAACATATCCATATTCAAGTTTTATGTTAAAGTCCTCTTCTATACAAATTGCTTGTGCCATTAGTTGAGCGTTGTCATAATCATATTTTTTCTTTTTTCCTCGTTTGTATTCGACAATTATTGGTTTCCATTTTCCGCTTCTATTTTTTAGTTTGATTCCTTCTTCTGACCTATGAAATTCTATTACATCAAGCCTGCCCGAGAGCCCCAAAGTTTTGGAACTCACTGACATTGCTCTTGATATTATTATATTTTTTCTCTTCTCTTTTATAAAAGGTTCGTCTGCTTTTTCGTGAACTATTTGACCTTGTGCTGTGAAAAAATTTTCTGTCCATATATTTTCTATATGAATAAGTGCCCACTGTCTTTTGCAAAACAAAAAGTGTTGTAAACCACTTAGCATTAAATAGTCGTCTTCAGCATACATTTTAAATCCCTTTAATATATTCTAATCTTATTCCATTTTCTTCGTATTCTTTTAATTTTTCTTCATCTAATCTTATATTGTAATTTTCGTATTTTGGTTTTAAAGTTTCTGCGTCAGGCAAATCATATCTTAAAAGTTCTTTTATTTTTCCACTTGATACATCGCCAACTTTAGAAGAATGATTGAACCAGAATATGTCTTTAACTTCCATTGAGCCATCTGGTCTAGCTGAAGATATATCATTTATAAATAAAGTTTTAATACACTCTTTTAAAGTTTCTATATCATCTTCATTAAAACCAGTTTTTTCTGCAAAGTATGAATTAACACTTCCATTTACTACATAAATTCCATAATCTACAAAGTGTTTTGTACCCATGGTATCTGCACTTCTTGTCTTGCCAGCACTAGGCTCCATTCCACTTATGCTTTTTGTTATTTGCATTGTAGTTACTTCTATTGGCTCAATTGATTTTGCAATAGAAATGCTTACTGGTCCTCTTATTCCAAGAGCCCTCTTTTGATAAGTAAATACTTGCCCAAAAGATCTTATGTCAATCCACATTTCGTTGGCTCTTTTTTCGACTTCTTCATCACTTACATCCTTTTTAAAAATATTTTCAAATCTTTTTTCAAGAGATCTAAATCCATCATCACTTCTGTCCAAAGATTTTACAAATATTTCATTGCCCATATCTTGCATTCTATTTCTAATTTTTCTTTTTAAGCAAACGTCACTAATTTCTCCAAATCCACGATTGTCAATTCTAGGCATATTACCAGTAAGTGGGTCCCCATTTGGATTAGCTCCAGAAACTTCAATCGTGAATATAAAATCTATTTTATTGTTAATCATGTTTTTCCTCACTTTCTAAATCTTTTTTATCTTCTCTTTTTGTAAATAAATCTTTCATTTGAGCTTCGTATCCAAATATAAAACCTGGCCCTAGTGGTCTATTGTTTTCTTTTAACTTATAATCATAATTCTCACTCAATAGATTTGAAACTTCTCGTATATCTCTTTTTATTTTAAAATATATTCCTCTTTTAGATTCATTGACAATCAATTTATCTTCATAAGGTCTTAGTAAATTTCTAAGTCTTAAATTCATTGTTACAGGTTTATTGACATAACTCGTCCATAGTTTTTCTGCATTAGTTACTCTTTCGTTATCAGTATCATAAGTAATTTTTTCTAATCTTTCATAGAGTGCTAAAAGTCTTCCAAATAAGTAGGATCTATCTGTATCTTTTCTATCTAACATATCGCTTGTTATTCCCTCCTTTTCTTTTAAAACTGCTAAAGCACATAGCTTTACTTGTGCCCAAGATTTATCATAATTAAGTCTATTTCTTATGTTCATTTCCAATGCATATGAAATATTTTTTGGCATATCTCTACCTTCTATTATTGATGCCAAAATATTTTTATATTGATCTGTGACAAACTTCTTTTTAGATACCTCTAACCCCTTTTCTCTCTCAACTCCATAAGCTGCTAGTATTAGCATAAGTGGACTTGGTGTGTAATTTTTTATTTCACTATCTTTAGTGTGCTTAATCCAATTATATTTATTTTGCCAACTCACTAAATTTTCTTTTAACCTTGAACTATCCATCTCTCTAAAATATTTTACAGCAACCCTTCCATTGCTAACTTTGTCAACTATCGCCATATAATATTTTGATTCATTTGAAAATAAAATCTTTCCACTTGTAAATGACTTAACTATGTTTTCTGAATTTTCATCAGATATTTTCTCTTTTTTAAGAATTCCAGAGCTTTTTATGCCATCTTTTTTCCCTAGTAGGGATAATACTCCTCCAACATTTTCAATTTCAACACTCTTACCTGGATCTAGTCCAGATTTGTTTTGTATATCATCAGAAAACCAAGAAAGGGCATAAGTGAATTCTCCAAGCCATCTAGATGTTTTTTCTCCATCTAAAAGAGATTTTGCCATTTGAATAATTTTTTGACTAGATTCTTTTCCAATTTTTATAGTATTGTCTGGCTTTTCAAATCTACCTAAATAGTTTTCATTGTTAGCAGTTATTTGAGAAATTAATCTTGCAGAACCTATTAAAGGTTTATGCTTTAAACACAAAAAATCTTCTTTTCCGCTAATATTACAAATTATTTTTTCAGAGTCTTTGTCCCTTTCAAAGGTCTTTCTAGTATATTCTATAAACTTTTGTTGTAAATTTTTATTTTCAGAAAGGCTCAAGTCTTTTTTCTCATCATAATTTTGGATTTTAAAAGTTAAAAAAACTTTAGAAAAATCTATGTTCATCTTCTTTGATTTTTTATCAGAATTATCAATAAATTCAACATTTTTATCCTTTAAAATTTTATATTCTTTAAAAAGTTTCCCTAATATTTCTTCAAAAACCTTTTCTTTAATGATAAAGTCATGAATTATCTTTACAAAATCATCTTCACAAGAATTTAACCAAAACTCCTGTTGCTCTATATATGCATTAGATTTTTTGGTGTCCTCTTGAATTACATAATCAAAATTATCAAATAAAGGATGTGGCGCAACCCCACTAGAACGAGCAACAGAATCTTCTGTAACTGGAAAAATTACAATTTCATTTTCATTTAAAAAATGAGCATCAACTAATTCACTTTTTTTATTTACAAGAATCTCTACAATATTTTTCCCATTAGACTTCATAGAATTGTGATAAATAGGTAAAATTAAACTTGATTTATTATCTAAATCTCCCACTAAATTATTTTCAAGTCCATAGTTATAACTATCGTATAAAGCTGTCAAAAAACTCAATATATCACCTCCATCAATAATCCTTTAATTCCTCATCAACTGTCTTAGTAAGACTTGGCTCTTTAAAAGAATAGTTTGAAACTTCATTTATTATCGGACATTCCTCTGCCTTTGGATAAACTATCCTCCCATTTTTCATGTTAATTGGTGCATAAGCTGATTTTAAAATTTCTCCAGATTCCTTTGGATAAATAAATCCAACAAACATAAGCCCAAATCCCTTTGATGTGTCATCATAATATCCAATATCATTTTCATATTCTTCTTCAGTTAGAATATCAATATAACCCATACATTCAGACACCCCTAAAAATATTGGTCTTCTTCCACCTCTTCTAAGGGATCTTTCTGTTATAGATTCGTGTTTATTAAAATTTCTGTCATTTTTCAAATCTTCTCTATACTCATTCCATTCAAAATGAAATTTCACATAATAGCATACATCCGTCAAAAATGTATATGCACTAAGATCAGATTTATAATCTTTTAAAAGAAGTCTTATTCCTTGAGTATAGGATTCAATTTTATTCATTATTCTAACTTCGTCAATCACATTTAAAATTGTAGGTTTAAAATAATTTGCATCAATTATACCTTTCAAAACTTCTCCTGTAGGAATGTCATATGAAATTTTTTCTCCCCCACTCTTGCTTTCAGGAGCAGTAATTAATGCCTTTGCCCCGTAAATTTTTGCGTAAAAATATCTTGATTTATTCATAATTCACCTCCTCAAGCTTAAATTAAAATAACTTCCTTAATTTCATATTAATATGAAATTTTATTTTTGTCAACTGTTTTTGAATTTTAAATTTTTTATTTTTTTGATATAATAGATTATCAGCAAGAGCTGTGGATTGAAAAATATTTATATGGAAAATAGACCTAATTAATTTAATAGGTCTTTTTTCTTTGGTATTATAAAATCATCCCTCCAAGACTTTTAAAATCTAATCCAAATTTTTTATCATAATAAATCTCTGGCAAAATATACACTTCTCCATCTAATATTTTGTCGCAACTACTCACATCTTTTTCTCTAATTGCAACTGTGTGTCTATTTAATTTTTTTAAAATTACCTTTAATTCCTTTAAAATATTTACATCATAAGATTCCAAAAATTTCTCTTCCAAATCCCAAATTTTCTTAATTTCTTCCCTTGTTTCGTCATAGTTTACTATGGCTGTCTTCTGGTTTTCTTCAATAAGCTGAAATTTATTATATGCCTTCTTAAAAGATTGAAATAAATTTAAAATCATTTTTTCTTCTTGTGCATAAAGAAATCTATCTTCCAAATTTTTAATATTTTCATCTTTAGTTTTTAATAAATTGTCAATTTTTTCTGGATTTTCAGACAGCCATTCCAAAATAGGAGAAAAATTATCTTCATTTAAATTTGCGTATAGTTTCTCAAAATAGTCCTCAGTCAAGCACTTAAGATCAAAATTTTCTTCTACTTCTCCCAAAACAAATTGGCTGGCACTTTTTCTCTCATCGACACCTTTTAATAGAGATGACTTTTCTTCATTTTTGTCCAAATTTATTAAATAAGTATATGCAATTTCTTTCTTGCCCTCTCGATTACACCTTCCCATCGCTTGAATTACAGAGTCCATCCCAGTTAAAGACCTTATCACAAGATCAAAGTCCACATCAACTCCAGCTTCTATTAATTGAGTTGATATTACGCAAATTTTTTCATTATTTTTTAATCTTTTCTTTATCTCTGAAATTTTTTTGAGTCTATCATTGGCAGTTAAATTTGTCGTAAGATAATATAAATCTTTTTCATCATAATTTTCTTTTAACAAATCATATAGTTTTCTAACTACACTTTTTGTGTTTAAAATAATTAAATTTGACTTGTAAGGATTTTCCAGAACTAAATCTCTTATATCTTCTATACCATACATATCTCTAATATTTCCAAATATTTTTAATTTAGCCCTTTCAAAAACACTGCATTCATAATTTTTTAAGTCAATTATATCTTCATTTTTTCCATCTAAATCTCCATAAAAAAGTTTATGTTTTAAATAATTTGATGCATTTGTTGGTTGAGTTGCAGTGGATAACACAATAGTTACATTCATTACAACTTTCATAAAATTTAAAGCTAAATTTGTTAAATATAAAAATTCTGTTGGAATAGATTGCCATTCGTCCAAAATAATTACAGAGTTTATCATTGACTTAAATCTAGTTAAATTAGAAGATTTACCTTTGAAAATAGTATTGTAAAATTGCACTGTTGTAGTCAATACTACTGGAGATGTCCAATCATCTAAAAGATATTTCTTTCGAACCTTCTTTATTGAATCATCGATATCATCATTTGTCTTGCTATCATAGTCTTCGTCAATAATATTTGAGTGATGTTCAAGTATATAATCATCGTTGTCAAGCACATCTTTCATTTCCTTTGCATTTTGCTCAAGAACAGAAAGAAAAGAAGTTACATAAAAAAATCTCTCTTTATTTTGATAATTCATTTGATTAATGCCATATCTAAGAGATAATAAAGTTTTTCCAGCGCCTGTCGGAAGATCAAGTTTATAAATTCCAGTTCCGTCTTCCTTTGATCTATTTAAAATATCTTCTGCTATTTCATTTCTCACAATATTTAACTTGCCGTCTGGATTTCCAAAGGAAGCATATTTATTTTCTACATTTTTTTCAAAACTCTTAATAACTTTTTTGAGTTCTTCTTCATCTTTTTTTATAATTATTTCATCATAAGAATTTATAGTGTCCTTTATATCTGCTGATTTTAAAATTGAAACCAAAAGCCTTATCATCATGCCTTTATAAAAAAATAGAGCTTCATTACCTTCGCTAAATTTTGAAGAAACATTTTTTAAACTCTTTAAAATTTCTGCATATTCACAAAAACCTTTGCAAAATAAATCTTTTATGTAAATATTTTTTGATTCAAAAAACTTTTGTGAATCTTCATAAAATTCATCAATATTTAAAATTCTTTCATTATTAATTTTTTTATCTTTATAAAGACTATTTTCAATTTTTTTAATTCTATCAAAACTTGTAAAAACAAACTCATTTTTATCATTTTTTCTTACCATATCATACTGACCATGATGGGACATAATCGTGTAAATTAAAATATTTGCATAATCTCCCAATTCAAAAACTAAAGAAGAATCCTCATTTAAAATAGAAAATAAATCTTGCCAATTATCAAATTTTTTATTTTCAACATCTCTATTAAAGTCTTCATAAATTTTTAAAATAAAAAGTCCACCCAAAGTAGAATGATCCACTAAAGCATTGCTATTTTTAGTGATCTTTTCTTGAAAATCGTTACTTGCCTTTCCAATATCATGCAGAAGACCAATTAAAAAAGAAAGATTTGCCATGTGAACTTTCTCTCCAATAGCTTTGCATTCACAAGCAGTATTGACTAGATGCGAAAATAAATTTTGTTTTTTATTACCATCAATGTGTGCATATAACTTATCTAACATTTACTTCACCCTTGTAAATTATTAATCTAATTTAATTATATTGTAACCAAAAAAATATTCAATCTATATTAAAGATTTTTTAATTTTCTATATCTTTTAAAATAAAAAAATAAAGACTCCCATTGGAAGTCTTTAAGTCAAATTTTAATTATAGAACTGCTTGTGCTGCTGTTATAATTGCAAGTGAATATACTTCATCTTCTGAGCAACCACGAGATAAGTCATTTACTGGGGCATTAAGTCCTTGAAGAATTGGTCCTATTGCTTCAAATCCGCCAAATCTTTGTGCAATTTTGTATCCAATATTTCCTGCTTCTATGTTAGGGAATACAAACACATTTGCGTGACCTGCAACTTCTGAACCTGGTGCTTTTTTATTTGCAACTGATTCTACAAAAGCTGCGTCAAATTGAAGCTCTCCGTCTATTGCCATTTCAGGATTTTTTTCTTTAGCAATTTCTGTTGCTTCTGCAACCATTGTAACTCTTTCATGAGATGCTGATCCCTTTGTTGAGAAAGAAAGCATTGCAATTTTTGGATCCATTCCAAATTGTCTTGCTGTTTCATTTGAAACAAGTGCAACTTCTGCAAGTCCATCTTTGTCAAGGTCAATATTTATTGCACAGTCTGCCATTAAATACATTTCTTCATCTCTTAACATAATAAATGCTCCTGAGCATCTCTTGTATCCTTCTTTTGTTTTTATGATTTGAAGAGCTGGTCTAACTGTATCTGCTGTTGTATGTGCCGCACCTGATACAAGTCCCTTAGCTTTTCCCATATAAATTAACATAGTTCCAAAATAATTATGGTCTTTTAAAATTTCCTCAGCATCTTCTTCTGATACTTTTCCCTTTCTTCTTTCTACAAAAGATTTTACCATTGCATCTTTTTCATCATAATTAGCTGGGTTTAAAATTTCAAGATTTCCTAATTTTACTCCTTCTTTTTCTGCAAGAGTTTCAAGTTCTTTTTTATCTCCAAGAACTATTGGTTTAATATCTCCATCTTCATTAAGTCTAATTGCTGCTCTCAAAATTCTTGGATCATTGCCTTCTGGAAAAACTATTTCTGGTTTTGATGATCTTACACTAGCTTTCAAATTTTCAATTAATGACATAATGTCCCCCTTTTTTTATTCTAAATATATTATATCTCTTATAAAAAATAATTTAAAGTGAATAAGGTTTGAAATTTACATCTTCAATAACTTCATTCAATCTAACAGAATCAGCAACGAGTTTTGCAAGAAGATGATGTTTCATTGTGTGAATTCTTAGCACTTCAACACCTTTATATGAAGCTATTGTAGTAAGTGCAGCTGATGCTTCATCTCTATTTTCAAAACCTTCTTCATTATTCCCGTCTGCGTCAATATTATTTTCACTTAAAATATTTGTGATAAATCTCTTTCTAGAAACTCCCAAAAATATAAAACATCCAAAATCTCTTATTGTATCAATTTTATCAATTAATTTTAAATTTTCCTTTTTTGTAAGAGCAAATCCAATTCCTGGATCAAGCATTATTCTTTCTCTTTCAATTCCATTTTCATGAGCACGAAGAAGAGCCTTTTCAAAATACTTTTTCATAACTTCAACAATATCCATATCTTCAAAGGATTTCAATTCTTCTTCTGTAAAAGCACCTTCTCCACCAAAAGATGGAAAATTTGCACTACTTTTGTGTTTTGGCCTTGCAATTTTTGGATTAAACATTACAATTGCACCTACATCACTTTTACCAACAACTTCTGCCATTTTGGGATCACCCATAAATCCAGTTATATCATTTACAAAGTCGACCCCTGCTTCTATTGCAGCTTCTGCAACATCAGCTTTCCAAGTATCTATAGAAATTGGCACATCTGTCATCTCTTTTAATTTTTTTATAACTGGAATAACTCTACTTATCTCTTCTTCAACTTCAACATAAGTCGAACCCGGTCTTGTTGATTCTCCACCAACATCAATCATCCTAGCTCCAGATTCAATTAATTCCATTGCTCTTTTTACAGCTTTGTCCACTCCAAAAAATTTTCCACCATCAGAAAAAGAATCTGGGGTAACATTTATAATTCCACATAAAATTGTTTCCTTACCACTTTCTAAAACTTTATTTTTGTACTTACAAATTAATTCTTCCATTATTGTCCCATTCTCTCCATTTTTTTATTATTTCTAAACTTATATTAAATCAAAAAAGATTAAATTGCAAAATACTTGAGAACTCCATTCTCATCTTTTTTAACACCAGCTTTTCCTATTGCTCTTAAGTATTCAAGATGAGCATGAGCCTCTCCTGCTGCAAAAAACTTTTGTGTATTTGGGAATTCTGAAAAATCTTTTGCTCTCATATCCCAACTCATATTCATGGCAATATCTCTCACTGTGCACTCTTTATTTCTATTTAAAGTTTCAAAAGCTTCACCTATTCTCTTTTTGTGATGATTTTCTAGCTCATCGATTCTCTTTGGCACATCTTCTATTAAATCTCTGTGAGATGAATAAATATGATCAATGGGAAGATTTCTTAATTTTTCAATATTTTTTAAATATCTTCCCAAACTATCTCCCACTAGAAAATTCCAAAAAGTAATATTTGGAGTAATCTTTTTAAGAAGGTGATCTCCACAAAATAAAATCTTCTTATCTTTTTCATAAAGACCAACCATGCCAGGCGTGTGTCCAGAAAAATCCATTCCTGTAAAACTGAAATCTCCAACTTTTAAAGTATACCCCGGATTAAAAGAAATATATAGAAACTCATTTTTAGGTCTATACTTAAAGCCTGCATGCTCCCAAATTTTTAAATTATCTTCATCAAGACCTTGCATATGGGTTGTATACATGACTTCTCTCCATCTCTTAGAATTCGCATCAGCCATTGAAGACATCATTTTGTAATCAATATCTCCCATATAAATTTCCACGCCAAGTTCATCAGAAAACCAATTTGCAAGACCAGTGTGGTCAGAGTGAAGATGCGTTAAAAATAAAATTGTTTTATTTAAATTAACTTCCATATCCCTTATAAAGGACAACATTTCACTTTTTATCTCTTCAGTATTAAAACCTGTATCGATAATCATTGCTTCGTCTTTCGACTTTACCATATAAATATTAATACTTTTAAGCGGATTTCCCTTTAAAGGAATTATTTTACAAAAAATTCCATCCTGCAATTTTTTTATCTCAGACATATTTCCTCCCAAAGCTCAATTCATGTATAATAAATAAGAGGTGAATTATGAGCGATTTTTTATTAAAACTGTTCAAAGTAGAAACAATAAACAAACTACCTATTGACAAATTATACCCTATTATTGAAAACTTAGACGATGCCCAAAGAGCACTAATATCAAGTTCTTATAAAATTGATATTTCTAAGTTAAATGAAGAAGAACAAAATAAAATATTGCACGAAAAAATTTTATCAGAATTTGAAAAAACTCTTATGAACTTTGATGAAAAAGAGCATAAGAGTTTCTACGATTTTTATAACGGTGCAGTAGATTATTCAGACGAAAATGTATATGTAAACATGAAAAAATTTACAGCACTAGGCATAATGTATTTATTTCTATCAAAATCAGGAACATACTTTAACTTTGTAATACCAACAGAACTTACTGAAAAATATGAAGAACTTTTAAAGTCAAGTTGATAAAAATCTAGAAATATCTACTTGCTATTTCTTTTTTATTTTACTGATAATGACAAATTTCTTGTAAAGATAAATTATCATAACAAGTACAAAACAAAATAAACTCCTAACTAATTAAACCGCATTAATATATAAGAGATATCTTCTACTTAAAATCAAAGGATAAATATCTTGTAGAAAAAAATATTGCATATAATAATCCGAACATAACTAATAAATACTAAAATTAATAAGCTTTACTAAGATCAATTATTTTCAAAAAATTGGACAATAAATTTACAAAATAATAAAAGCTACAGAATTATTGTAAGGACAATAAAAATGGATAACATTGTAATTATTTTAATATTAATTTCGTTTATAGGAGTTATAGTTAGTATAACTCAAATCGTGAAGAATATATTGAAATTTCTAACATCCATAAATTTAACTACGCATATTGGGAAAGTATCGATAAGTTGAAACAACTAAACATAGTTGAATTTAGCACTAGAGAATAAACTATTAATGCTGTACATATTTCTTATGAAAAATGCAATACATAATCTGAGATTATAAAAAATCAAATTTTTATTTTATATATGCTCTATTTTTATCTCTTATTTAATTTAGTAACTTTTGCTTATAAAAATACTAAAACTATTAAGTCCCAAATCAATTAAAATCTTTACTAATTAATAGTAAAATCTATTAATTGTTTTTGAACTTTAATGCTTGTACTCTTCCTTTCTAAAACTCAACTTTCAATATAAAGCCTTTGAAATGCTAAAAGACTATAATAAAAAATGACTTATGTGAATGCTTCTTGATGAATGAATCTTCAGCATATATTATGAATCCATAATTACAAATACTTTTTATTAAATTTTTTTAACTTATAGCACAATTTTTTTATCTTTTCTTTCACACTAAAAGTGTAACCCTTCTTTCATTTATTTCTTTTGTCTTCAATAATTTTTTAGATAATCTTATCAGATTTTATTTATTTCTTTGGATATAACTGCTCTCATACCTGGTATCAATATGGTATCTCCACGTGGAACTATTATTTCTCCACTTGGACTTTCTACCATTATTATTAATTCATTTTTACCCACATCGATGTCTTTAACTTTTTTCCCTGCCCACTTGTGACTTTTAGAAATTTTTATCTCTAAAAGATCTTCCCCAGTTTTATCAAAATATGCTTCTCCACCTAATACAAGGATGTCACCTTCTTTAAGATAAGTATCTCCTCTTGGCACGATACTCTTTCTCTCTCTTTCAATTTTTGCAATTATTACATTGAATTCTATCTTTACATCTGATATTTTTTTATTTACCCAAGGAGAATTTTTTGTTACTTTAGTTTTTATAAATTCTAAATCTGTCTTGTCAGAGTAATAATTAAATGTTCTCAAAACTGTATCATCTGGATCGTACATATCTAATTTCTTTGTTGCAAAGGGAAGTGCTGTGCCTTGAATTAAAAGTGATATTATACAAATTACGAAAACTATGTGGAAAATGTCTATTGATAATTTTAGCCCGCTATTTACAACCATTATGGCAAAGGCAATTGCTGCTGCTCCTCTAAGTCCTGCAATTGAAATAAGTTTTAGCTGGTTTCTTTTCATTTTAAAGGGTGCCATAAGTCCAAAAACAGAAATTGGTCTTGCGATAAAAAGCATAAAAATTGCAATAATAAACCCAATTGGCAATACTCTTATTATCAAATGTATGTCTGATAAAAGTCCAAGAAGGAAAAACATTGCTATTTGAAAAATTGTTGAAAGCCCATCATAAAAAAATACTACATCTCTTTTTCTTTTAAACTCATGATTTCCAATGTAAATTCCTAAAATATAAAGTGCCAAGAATCCGTTGCCGCCAAAAAGAACTGTCACTGCATAAGTTCCAATCATAATAGTTGCAATAAATACAGAAAAAAGTCCATCTTCATCTATAGACAATTTCTCTATTATTTTTAAAAATATAAATCCAAGAAGAAATCCAAATATTAATCCAACAATTACTTGATTTAAAATTAAAAGTGGAATTGATACATTATTTCCTGAAAGTATTGACAAAAAAACCATTGTCATTGTATAAGCAGTTGGGTCATTTGAACCACTTTCTATTTCTAACAGCGGTGCTGTTGAATATTTTAAATTTAATTTTTTAGAAACTAAAATATTTGAAACTGAAGCATAATCTGTTGATGCTACAACAGAACCCAGTAGCATGGATTCCAAAAAGTTGAATTTCAATATATAGTGGCAAAAAAATCCAGTTATAATTGCAGTTAAAAATACTCCAACTGTTGCCAAAATTATTGACTCTCTTGCAGTAGACTTTCCCATGTTCCAGTTCGTTCCAAATCCGCCGTAAAACATAATTATCATAAGAGATATTGTGGCAATGTCTTCTGCAATTTTAAAATTATTAAAATCAAATCCAAAACAAGAAAAGATAACTCCAAGAGTTAAAAATAAAAGGAGCGATGGAAGTCCTGATCTATTTGAAATTCTTGTAGCTATAATTGCCAAAAAAAGAACTAGAGTTATTAGTAATAAATTCATAAATTCCTCTTCTTTCTAAAAAAGGGGCTGTAAAAACAGTCCCCATAACTATATTATAATTATACCATATTTAACATATGAGTTTATTATAATATTTTTATTTAATTTTAAATTCTATTTGCTGATTTAAATACATAAAATAATGCTGCCGTCAGTGCATAAAATCCAAGCATTACAAAAAACATTTTTTTATTTTTGCTCACAATTGCCATTATAAGTGTCAAAACTACAACTGCTATTGCAATAAAAATCTGTGCCATTCTAAAGGATTCATTTATTGCTCCTTGACTTGTTTTTATATATTGATTTGCCATTACTAAAACCATAATGGCAGTTACAAGAATTATTGTAATTTTTTCTAAAATTTTTAAAACCTTATCTCTATTCATTTTCATTCACATAAGCTTTTATACCTTCGCGCAAAATTTTCATGCTCTTCTTTAAATCTTCTGTGTTTAGTACAAAGGCAAGTCTAATCATTTGCTTTCCATCTTCTTGATTTTTGAAAAATCCTTTTGCTGGAGCAAACATAATAGTTTCTCCATCTATATCAAAGTTTTCAAGCATCCAAATTGCAAATTTTTCTGTATCATCAACAGGAAGTTTTGGCATTACATAAAAGGCTCCCTTTGGTTTTTTTACTGTGACTCCTGGAATATTAATTAGTTCTTCGTAAATTAAATCACGCCTTTTTTGATACTCTTCATTTACTTCTTTAAAATAACTTTCTTCGATATCATAAAGTCTTGCTGCTGCCATTTGTTCAATTGTTGGTGCTGCAAGTCTTGAATTGCAAAGTTTATTTATTCCATCTTTAAATTCTTCATTTTTTGAAGCTACTGAACCAATTCTTGCACCACAAGCTCCAAACCTCTTTGAAATTGAATCTATTAAAATTAAATTTTCTTCAATTCCCTCAACTTCTCCAAAGGATTTATATTTATTTCCATCATATACAAATTCTCTATATACTTCATCTGCAACAATATATAAATCATATTTTTTTGCAATTTTACAAATTCTTTCTATTTCTTCTTCTGAATACAATGCTCCTGTTGGATTCGTAGGATTTGACAAAAGAATACCTACTGTTTTATCGCTTATATGCTTTTCTATTTCTTTTTCTTCTGGAAGTGCAAATCCATCATTAGGATCCGTGTCAAAAGTTTCTATATTTATTCCAAGTTGATCAAAGGCTGTCATATAATTTGTGTAGAATGGATTTGTTGTCAAGATTTCTTCTCCATAATCTGCAATTGTTTCAAAGGTAAATAAAAGTGCTTCACTTGCTCCATTTGTTATAAATATATCATCAGCATCAAAATTTATATTTCTATTTTTATAATATTTTGCTGTTGCCTTTCTTAGTTCTGGAAGCCCTTGTGCTTGGGCGTATGGGAGTGCACCTTTCTTTACTGTCTTAAAAGTTTCATAATAGACATCAGGTACAGATACATCTGGCGCTCCAATATTCAATTCATAAATTTTTTTACCATTTTCCTTTGCCTTTCGTTCATAAGGAATTAATTCTCTAATTGCTGAATATCCTACTTTTTGAATTCTGTTTGATAATTTCATTTTTCTCCCCTTTTCCATAAAATACTTACTGCCATCTTAAATCTGGTCCAAAAAATCTAATTGGAACAAATTTTTGGAAAACTCTTGAAAAAACTCGATCTGTATAAGTTTTCGAAAGTTCTTTGGGCGACAAATTCGTAGAGATCAAAGTTTTTTTGCCACGCAAGAGTCTTGTGTTTATAATATTAAAAATTTCTGAAGTTGTAAAAGAATTTACAAATTCAATCCCAAGATCATCCACTATTAAAAGATCTGCTTCAAAGTATAAATTGTATTTGTCATTATCTTTATTCTTAAATTTTCTGTCTTCCATTGTCTTTAAAATCTCGTAAGCTGTCTGATAGATAACTATAACATCTTCTTTTATAAGTTCCGCAGCAATACAGTTTAATAAGAAAGTCTTTCCCTGTCCTGTTGGACCCCAAAGAAGTAAATTTAAATCATTTTTTTCATCAAAAGTTTTTATATAATTTTTGGAAATCGCAAGAATATTTTTCATATTTTCCTTTGGCGACATATTAAATTTATCATAAACTTTTTCAGAAAATACATTTAAATCAAAGTTGTCAAAATTTTCTCTTTCCAACATATAGGAAATGGAACTCATATCATAAAGCTCTGATACAATTAATTTTTTGAGACAGTGACACTTTTCTGTAGTTTCTAGATGAACTTCATCTTCTATTATTCCAGTGTCATGACAATCCTTGCAAGTGTAAATATCATCAAGGTAATCTCTAGGATACCCCCTTTTTTCTAAAAAATCCATCTTTTTTAACTTTAATTTATAAATTTTTTCCGATTCTTCTATGGATTTATCTGAATCAGGATTTTTTATCTGTTCAATTGATGCTTTTAGTGCAATATCTCTTATTAGTGCATCCATTTCCCTTATCTCTGGAATCTTTTTGTAAATTTCTCCTACTCTTTTTTCATGAGTTTCTGCATTCTTTCTCCTGAGATTTTCATAATAATTACTTATCTTTGTGGTAAGTTCCATAATCAACACCTAACTTTTTAAAGCCTTCTTTTTGCTTTCTCATGGCGACATCATTTAACTCTTCTTCAGAATATTTGTCAGTTATTTGTTTAAAATTGTGAAATGCTGTGGGCTTTTTCTTTTTTTCTTTTGATCTTTTTCTTCAATTTCTTCCACAGAATTAATATTTAAATCCTTCCACCTCATTAAAATCGCATCAACATACGCCACATTTGGTTTTGAAATTTTAGAAGTTCTGTTGCAGGCTGCAAAAATTAAATCCTTTGAGAATTTAAATTCGTCAAACCACGAATTAATAATATTAAAATCCGCTTGACTAAATTTTTTGTCCACTCCAATATATCTCATAACTTTTTTGTATCTATAATATTTTACATCATGTTCAATATAGGATTTCTCCACATCTTCCATAGTCCTAATATTTTCTTTTGACCAATTTCTAACAACTTTTTCAACATAGGAAATGTTGTAGATTCCCTTTATCTCCGTAGTATAAAAAAAAGCCTCTTCAATTAAATCTGCAGGCATATTGTAAGATGTGATCCAATTTATAATATCAATCTTTTTCATTGGAGCAATTGGCTCTCTCATAAGAAATTCAACTCTTGTCAAGAGATTTGCATAAGTCGGATTTTCTACAATTTTCGAATATCCTCTATCCTCTTTTTTCTCTTCTTTTAAATTGTAGACATTATTTATATAAAGTTCTCTTAAATTTACAAACTTTATTTTCTCATCTTCAATCTCAATTATGCCCATTTTTTTCCAATATTGCCAAGCTCTTTTTACATCTGACTCTAAAATCCCAAGGTAATCGGCTATATTTTCATTTGTAATATCTTCCCTATTCTCCTTTGCAAATTTATATCCTAAAATATAAACTTTTACAAATTCTCCATTGGCTCCTGGCATAAAGTCATTTATAAAAATATTTTCAAAGGAAGTTTCTCCCAAATCATATTTATTTTTCTCAAGTAAAAACATTTTTCACCAATCTCTTTCAAGGTTCAGTTCCATTTTAGTTGCATAATTAAAAGTCTTGTTTAAAATTATTTTAAAAGAAGATTTATTTTCTATAAAATCTTCATTATCTTTATCGTACTCTCCATTTTGGAATAACATTAAAAATTTATATTTTTCTTTAAATCCAAGGCTTTCGTAAACTCTTATCGCCCTTTTATTGTAATCCGCTACAAAAAGAATTATCTTTTTAAATCCTCTATCTTTTGCATAGTCCAAAAATTTTTTTAAAATATCTTTTCCAAGTCCTTTATTTATGTAATTAGGATCTAATACTATCCCCAGTTCTGCCGTCTTTAAAATTTTATTTATATTTTTAAAAGACATATATCCAATTATTTTATCTTTAAAAAGAGCAACATAGTATTCTGACATAGGTTTTTTAGTTTTCCAATTAAACCAATCTACTACTTCTTTTTCGCTCTCTTCAATAAAATTGTAATCTAAAAATAAAATTGAATCATGTCTTGCCCAATTTTTAAAAGTAAATACGTCTTCAAGCTCCATCTTTCTAAAACTAAGATATGATAAATTATCCATAAGAAGCCTCCGTAAAGATTATTATATACTATTTTATCTCGTCTATAAAGATTTATAATCTTTTGAATTTTTATTATAAGATAAAAACTTTTAATTTTTTCACTTCGAAATAATTATTTTACTTTTAAAGAGTTGTATAAATAAATTTTTTACATTATTCAATTCTTTCTAATTTATGTTAAAATAAAGTAAGGTTAATAAAAATTTTTATACAAATCGTAACAGGGAGAATTTTATGAGAAAAAATGAAAATTTAGATGAAATTGATATCGAAATTTTAGAACTCTTGAGAAAAAATGGAAGAATGAGTCACGAAGATATTTCTAAAAAATTAAATCTTACTAGGCCTGCTATACACAGAAGAATTTACAAAATGGAAGATGCTGGCTTTATCAAAGGTTATAAAGTTCTTGTGGATTGGCAAAAAATTGGATACAATGTGGACACTTATGTTTTGGCAAAGGTCAATACCAATGATTTTAAAAGCCTCATAGAAGAAATAATGAATATAAAAGATGGGAAATTTAAAATCTTTGAATGTTACAGAGTAACTGGTGAACATTGCATTATGCTTAGAATTAAAACTATTAATACTTCAGATTTGACAAGATTTTATGATATGATTTTAAAAATAGACGGAATACTTGATACAAAAACTCTTTTAATCTTGTATTCACAAAAGGGGAATGACGAAATTTTTACAAGAGTTGATGAAAATTAACAAAGGATGGTTTTATGGAAGAGAAAATACTCGTAGTAGACGATGAAACTGCAATTTCTGATATTATAAAATTTAATTTTGAAAAAGAAGGATATGTCATTGACACTGCAAACAATGGCAAAAGTGCAATTGCCCTTGTAGAAAAAAATAACTACGATTTAATTTTACTTGATATTATGATGCCAAAATTAAATGGTTTTGAAACTTTGCGCGAGATAAGAAAGTCTTCTGACGTCCCTGTAATTATGCTAACTGCAAGAGAAGATGAGGTCGATAAAGTTTTGGGCCTTGAACTTGGCGCCGATGACTATGTGGTAAAACCTTTCTCCATGAGAGAATTAATTGCAAGAGTAAAGGCAGTTTTGCGTCGATTTGATGTTCATGAAAAAAAAGAAGAAGATGTAAAAATTTTAAATGCAATGGATCTTGAAATTGATTTAAACAAATATCAAGTTTCGAGAAATGGCGAAATAATTGAACTAACTCTTCGTGAGTTTGAACTTTTAAAATTTTTGGCATCTCACCCAGGAAAAGTTTTTTCAAGGGAAGAACTTTTGCAAGAAGTTTGGGAATATGAGTATTATGGCGATATAAGAACTGTGGATGTAACTGTTAGAAGACTTCGTGAAAAAATTGAAGATGAAAACAAAAGTTTCAAATATATTAAGACAAAAAGAGGAGTTGGATATTTATTCGCTCAAGATAATGGTGAATCCTCATGAATCACAGTATTAAATCTAGATTTATTTTGATTTATGTCGTACTCGTTTTAATATCAATGTTTATAGCTTCTTCCTTTATAATAGATAGACTTGAAAGGGTACAAGTGGAAACTGCAACTACTTCTATGATTAAAACTATGGACACCCTTGCAACTACAACATCTGCTTTTTTTAAAAATAATAATTATGATACACTACCCCAGCTTGATGAAACTCTAAAAGACTGGGGTATTTCCAGTGAAGAATCTGCCTATATTATATCTGCAGAAAAAAATCCCAAAATTATCGCAAGCACAAAAAATATTTCTTATAAAGATTTAAAAAGTGCCTATGAGTTTAAATATATTGAGCCAAAACTTGTCATGGACACAATTAATGGAAAAAGTCGTGAAAAAATTGTGGAATACAAAAATGAAAAAAATGTAGAAAAACACATTACAAGACCAATTTTATCTGGTGACGGAAAGATCCTTGCTATAATCTATGTGACTAGAAATTTAAATTCAATTTATTCTGTCATTGACGACTCAAAGGTCATAATCACTTACGCAACTTTAATTTCTCTTATTGTAACTTCAATTCTTGGATACTTTATTGCCAATTCTATCACAGATCCAATTAGAGCCCTCACTAAAAAAACAAGGGCTATGGCAAAAGGAAATTTCAATCAAAGTGTTGAGATTAAAAGTGACGATGAAATTGGCGAACTTGGAAAAACTTTTAATTTTTTAACTAAAGAACTTCGTGAAACTATTGAAAAAATGGATCTTGAAAAATCTAAACTTGACACAATTTTTAATTACATGGCAGAAGGTGTAATTGCAATTGACAGAAAAAACAGGCTTATTCACGCAAACTCCATTGCAAAGAAAATTTTAAACATTTCTGAAAAAGATTTTAATAGAGAAATCAATTTAAAAAGTATTAATTTATACAATGTAGATTACAAAAATGAAGAAAGTTTAAAGGGCGAAGAATTGACAAAAATTGGAGATAATTTTTATAAAATTAAATATGCTCCCTATAAATCAGATGCCTTTGTAAATTCTGGGCTTATTATTGTGTTACAAGATGTCAACAAAGAACACCTTCTTGATATTATGAGAAAAGAATTTGTTGCAAATGTAAGCCACGAGCTTAAAACTCCAATAACAACTATTAAATCATACACAGAAACTCTCTTGGAAAGTGAGCTTGACGATGAATCTGAAAAGAAATTTTTAAGAGTGATAGACAGAGAAAATTCTAGAATGTCTAGGATTGTAACAGATCTTTTATCTCTTTCAAACATTGATTACAATAGGAATAATTTGAGTTTTTCAAAATTTGACACTTATGAATTTATAGACGAAGCAATTGAGTCGCAATCAATTTTAATTTCTAGCAAGAATCACAAAATAGAATTTAATATTGCCATGGATATAAATGACATTTATGCAGATAGAAATGGAGCCGATCAAATCCTTACAAATATTATTTCTAATTCTTGTAAGTACACTCCTGAAAATGGAAAAATCTCTATTCTTGCAAAAAATGTAGATGACTTTGTTGAAATAAAAATATCTGATAATGGTATAGGAATCCCAGAAGAAGATCTTCCTCGAATAACAGAAAGATTTTACAGAGTTGAAAAAGGAAGAAGTAGAGCCATGGGCGGCACTGGACTTGGGCTTTCTATTGCAAATGAAATGATAAAACTTTTGGGTGGAAATTTAAAATTAGATTCAAAATTTGGCGAAGGAACAACTGTCACTCTTTTATTTAGGACTGGTGATGAAAATGGAAAAAAATAAAAAATCTTTATCCACTTTTCTAATATTTTTTTTGATAATTCTTCTAGTTATTCAGTCCAAAAATTTATGGCTCTCCTTTAGTACCACAGATGAAAACCCAAAAAGTAATTTCAATGCAAATGAGTTTTTACAAGAAATATTAACTCCACAGAGAATTATTGCAAACTTTTCAGAAAGAGAACACTTTATGACATCTGACACATCAGAATTTTGGAAGATAACTGCAGAAAGTATTTCTAAAAAACTCCAAAATGCTACTTCAGAAAATTTAAAAGTCATAAGCATAGATGAATATTTAAATCTGCAAAGTCAAAGATCCATTGTTTTTAAATTTAATTCTCCTCTTTCTGGTTCTGTTTTTGTAAATTTAATTGGCGATAATAGAAATAGCAACGAAATTAATTTAAGTGTAGACTCCATTTACATTTCTGATAAAGGTGAAATTTACATCTCTGGGAGCAAAAATTTTTATAAATTAATTGACATAAAAGTTGATTTTCAAATCGACGAAATTTTGGATAAAGTAAGAGAAAAGGGACTTCACGCAGTAAATTTCTATGAAGCCTATGGGATAAAAAAAGATATATATATTCCTTCTGAAAATTATATATTTTTGCAAAAAGTTTCTTATATTTCTGGCCTTTACAATTTGGAAGATGATAAAAAAAATGCCTTAGCCGAAAGATTTTTAAATGTAGATTCAGATTTTATGAGAGAACTTTCTGCCGATGGAAAAAACACTTATATATATGAAAATGAGTACTTATCTCTTTCTCGCGATGGAATAATAGAATATTCCTTGGAATCTCTTTTTGATTCTAAAATGAGGAATTTAAATAAATCCTTGGACCAAGCGGTTGAATTTATTGCACAAAAAGCAGGTATAAGTAGCGGGATATATTTAGAAAAAATTGAACCAATTGAATACAATAAAAATTTAGGATACAGGTTCTTCTTTAATTTAAAAGACGGACAAATCCCATTAGTTTTGCCTTCAAAGGAACATAGCTTTATTGAAATTGATGTGTATTCTGAATTTGTAAAAAATTATAGAGAATATTATATTAGAAAAGATGACAATCCAATTTACAAAAAGGAAAAAATTTATTTAACAGATATTCACAGAATTTTAAATAAAAACAAAAAATTATTTTCTTACAAATCTGCAATGGATATTTTAAAAAATATAGATAGCTTAAATCTCGTCTATTTAAGCTTCAATAAATTTGAAACAGAAGAGCCAATGTTAGTATATGAAATGTCCTACATGGATAACATTTATTATTTCAACACCGAAGACGGAAAATTAATTATGGTAAGGTAGATATTATGGATTGGAAAAAAATTAAAAAAATTTTAATAATTGCACTCCTAATTGCCAATGCTGTTTTATTTATCTACATCAATTACAATAATATAAGACTTGGCAATGAATCAAGTAGAATGGACTTTTCAAAGGAAGTAGAAGGACTTTTAGAGGAAAAAGATATTAAAATTGACACAAATATTCCAAGGAAGGTAGAAAAATTACCTTCTCTTCTAGTTTCCTTGGAAACATCAACAGAAGAAGACATAAACGAAAGATATTTTAATGGCAATGGAAAAATTGTAAGACCTAGTACAGACCTTGCAGAAATCTCTCGCGGAGATGAATATATTAATCTCGTAAATAACAGAAGAATCTTTTATGAAAATAGAATAAAAGAAAATAAATATAAAATTACAAATCTTGAAGATGCACAAGAAATTGCAAAAAAATTTTTATTAGATAAAAAATATGACAATAGAGATACTTATCTAAGTTACTACGCAATAGATGGAGATAAATATATTCTAAACTACACAAAAATTTATGAAAATATACCTGTTGAAAGTTCCTACACAAATTTTGTGATTGACAATAGAGGTGTGCTCTCAATGGATAGGCTTTGGCTAAACGTGTTAGATGAATCTGAACAAAAAATTTATCTACCTCCTGCCCCAAGACTTTTACTTTCACTAATTGACAACAACGATTATTACAACAAAACAATTGAAAAAATAACTACCTGTTTTTACTTTAATCCAGAAGATCAAGGATATATAGAGGATATAACTCGTGCCGTAAGGGGTAGAGCCATCCCTGCGTGGAAAGTAAAATTTTCTGATGGAGAGTACACTGTACTATACAATTACTAAACTTAACAAAATTTAAAGCCTGTGTTAGAATATCTTTGGAGGTTTTTATGAAATTTTGCTCATTGGCAAGTGGCTCTAGTGGCAACTGCCAATATATTGAATATAAAGATACAAAAATTATTATAGATGCAGGACTTTCAGGCAAAAAAATTGAAGAAAATTTGCAAAAAATTGGTGTAGATGCAAGTGAACTTGATGCAATTTTTGTCACGCACGAACACATTGACCACATAAAATCTGTGGGAGTTTTATCTAGAAGACATAACCTAAAAGTTTTTTCAAATATGATGACACTAGATGCCATGCTTCCCACAGTAAAAAAACTGGATCCAAAAAATACTTTTATTTTCGAAAACGGAAAAAATTTTACATTTAAAGACCTTGAAATCTTGCCAATTCACACTTTTCATGACTGTCAAGACGGCTGTGGTTTTGTAATAAAAGGTAATAAAAAAATCTCAATTTTAACAGATACAGGTTGGGTAAATAGCAGCGCAATGGAAAAAATGGAAAATTCAAATTTATTCTATCTTGAATCCAATCACGATGTTGATATGCTTTTAAATGGAACCTATCCCTTCGCCACAAAACAAAGGATACTTTCAACTAAGGGTCATCTCTCAAATGAAAATGCAGCAGAAGTTCTCTCTATGATTTTGAAAAAGAAAAAAGAAAAAATTATCTTGGGACATCTATCATCTGACAACAACTTGCCAGAAGTTGCACTAAATACAATTAATAACATGCTTTTATCATCTCATAAAGAAGAAAATATTGACTACACAATTGATGTCGCACCAAGATTTTTGCCATCAGAAGTTTTTGAAATTTAAAGGGGGAAATTTTTTGAATATACTAGTTACAAATGACGACGGAATAAATGCTGAAGGAATAGAAATTCTTGCAAAAGCACTAATTTCTGAGGGACATAAGGTTACAATTGCAGCACCAAATGTAGAAAACTCTGGCAAATCTCACGCCATTACTTTTAAAAGTCCACTAATTGTTCAAGATGCAAAACTAGATGGACTTCATAATGTAAGAAGCCTTTGTGTTTATGGAACGCCAGCAGACTGCGTGAGGGCTGCAGTTCATCTATTAGAAGAAGACTTTGATTTTTGTTTCTCAGGAATTAATTCTGGATTTAATACTGCAACGAACGTTCTTTATTCTGGAACAGTTTCTGCCGCCATAGAGGCAAATTTATTTAATATACCATCAATTGCAATATCATCGCAGTGGGTAAAGGGTCATTCTAAATTTGAAACAGCTGCAAAAGTTGCAATAGATGTTTTTAACAAATTAGATGATTTAAAAAGACTTCAAGTTTTAAATATAAATGTTCCTTACCTTGACTACGAAGAATTAAAGGGAATTAAAGTTTGCAAAGTTGGTGCCGATGTCATGAGTATCTACGACATTTCTGAAGAAGGGGAAGGATACAACATGAAGTTAAAGGGATTCCCAAAAGAAAACAACGCCAAAGATTCCGACGTTTATTATTTGGGACAAAATTACGCAACAGTAAGCCCACTTCTATATGATGTAACAAATTTAACCCTTATAAATGAATTAAAAGAAATACTTAAGTAGTTATTTAGCGTGAGTTTTTTGGATTACAAATTTACTCTAACTTTTTAAGTGTTCTAATCTTTTAGACTTTTCTCAAAACTTTTATGTAAAATAAATGAATTTAAAAAGTCCTTTTGACTTTTTATTTTTTGTTAAAATAAACTAAGGAGGTAATATAACTTTGAAGAAACTATTAATTTCTTTTATTTTGATATCTATTGTTATATTTTCTGGATGTAGCAAAAAAGAAGAAGTACTTTACGATTTCAAGACGGATTATGTAGGTGACAACTCAAAAGTATCTCAAATAGTTTATAAACAAAAATATCCCAAAAATTTTGAACCGGGAGAAATTAAAATACTATCGGAAAAAGAGCCTTATGGGTTAAAAGTCTTCTGCAAAAATTATAATGACATAAAAAAAGAAGAACTTTTTAAAAATGCAGCCACAACACTTTCCTTAATAAAAAACTTAGCCAACTTATACTATGTAGATGAAGAGGAAAAAGAAATTTTTACATTTACTCGATTTGAAGTAGAAGAAAAACTCCAAAAAGAAAATATGAGTCTTGACAAAATATCAGAAAACGAAGAAAGCTTAAGAAATTTTATAAATAATTAAAGGGAAGAACTAAAATTCAGTCTTCCCCTTTTTTATAAATTATCTTTCCAATGCCTTTAATTTATTAAATTTTAAACTCCAATTAGAACTGTTGCTATTTCAAAATATACAAATAACACCAATGTGTCTACTATTGTCGTGATAAGTGGCCCTGCCATAATTGTTGGATCTACTTTTAATTTTTCTGCAATTAAAGGTAGTATTCCTCCAATCATTTTAGAAAGTATTATCGTCGTTAAAAGTGTCAAAGAAACTGTCATGGTAACTCCAATACTTACATCATCAAGTATAGACATTCTAACTATATTTACTATTACAAGAGCAAGTCCAACAAGTATTCCTATTCTAAATTCTTTAAACATTACGCTCAAAAATTCTTTGAATTCTATTTCTCCTGTATAAAGTCCTCTTATAATTGTTGTTGATGATTGTGTCCCTGCGTTTCCACCTGAATCCATTAGCATTGGAATGTATGCTGCAAGGGCAACACTTGTCGCTAAAAGTGATTCATATCTCTTTATAATAAAACTCGTAAAAGTTGCTGTGACAAGACAAATTATAAGCCACATAGTCCTATTCTTTGCTAGTTCAAAAACTGACTTATCCCAATAGTGTTCTGAAGAAGAATCGCTAATACCATGAATATTTCCAAGGTCTTCGTCATATTCATCATGCATTACATCGATTGCCCACTCAACTGGAACAATTCCCACAAGTCTTCCCTCTGAATCTGTTACGGGAATTTCTGACAAATCATATCTGTGCGCAAGTTTTGCAACTACTTCTTGGTCATCTGTTGCATAGACACTAAAATTCACTGAATTCATAAAGTCTTCTACTTTGTCACTTTTATTTTTATTACGAATGAGGTCTGCTAAGTTTACATAACCTATCAAAACAAGTGAACTATTTGTAACCCAAACTTGTTCAAGTCTATCTGCGTCTAAATCTGAGTGAATTATCTTTTCTAGTGCTTCCACTGGACTTGCACTGCTCTTCACAAAAATAAATCCAACTGACATAATAGAACCAACAGATTCCTTTGGATAGCCTAATAGTTCATTTATTATAGGTCTTCTTTCAGCTTCAATAAAATGATCCATTAATTTTCTTACCATATTGGCCGGAAGTTCTTGAAGTGTATCTACAAGTTCATCTTCTTCCAAGTCTTTCATAAGAGTCATAATCCTTTCTTCTGAAAGAGAACCCATTATCTCAATTTTTTTATCTCTTGGCAAAAGTGAAAAAGCATCTGCCAAAAGATCCTTGTTCAAAAGTTTTATCCAAATGGCAACTTCTTCTTTTGGAAGCTCTTCAAGATTTTCTGCAATATCAACAGGATCCATTCTATTAATTTCATTTTGAAGCTCTTTTAATTTTTCTACATCATATTTTTTCACATCATACCTCCTAATTGGCACAAAAACCGCTTATCTAAGCGGTAAAGAGGCATAATTAAATAGACTTATCTTATAAATAAATCTTCTAAAAATAATTCCTTATCACTTAGACTTCTTACACAAATAATTTTCCAGGGTCGACTGGTATCCATGTAAACACCTCCATATTTTTAATTCTAACATAAAATTTTTTGCAGAACAATTAAAGCTTTTTAACAAAAAACCTTATGATTTAATTTTTCTATCTCTATAATCCTTTGGACTAAGTTCATAAATCTCCTTGAAAGCTTTAGAAAAATAAGAGTAGTCATTAAAACCAACATCAAGTGAAATATCGTAAATTGTTTTGTCCGAACTTCTCAAAAGTTTTTCTGCATTTGCAACTCTAACTTCTATTAAATATTTTGAAAAATTTTTGCCAACATATTCCTTAAAAGTCCTTGAGAAATGGCTCTTGCTATATCCAGCAACTAAAGAAATTTTATCTAAACTTATATCATTCATATAATATTTTTCTATATAAGCTTTTGCATTATTCATAGCAAGTTCTTTACTATCTTCTCTATCCAATTCTCTATCTATAAGATCAATTGTCTTTTTTAGATAATTATTTATGTCTTCAATATTATTTGCATCTACAATTTTTTCTATGATTTTAACAATTAAAATAGAAAGATCTGACTTGGAATTTTCCCTTTTAAAGTAATTTGTAATTTCAACTAAAATTCTTATTGCATTTGACTTTACATACTCCTCTGTCATATTTCTACCTATCATTTCTTCTATTATTTCGTCTATAATTTCATAAGAAGCCTCTCTATCTTGAAATCCAATTCTTATCAATAACTCATAAATATTTTTGTCAATTTGAGATTTATAATTTCCCTCTACATTTAAATTAACTTTTGTGGGCCTTAATATTTTCCCTCTGCCCTTGTTAAAAATATTTTCCAAAACGCTAAAAGCTTCTTCGTAACACTTTGCTATTTCTCTGTCGCTTTCACAATAAGAACTTATGCCAATACTTACAGAATTTATTATATTATTTTTTAGTTCATCAATTATCTTTTTTGCAACTTCCATACTCAATTTATATGCATCTTTTTCATCTTTTCCTTCACAATCTAAAAAAATTATTATTTTATCCGTTCCAGTTAGTGTGGTGGAGATAGTTTTATAATTTTTTAAAATCACTCTAGTGTAAGACAAAAGTTTTTTCTTAATGTAGTATCTGTATTGATTGTCCTTATTTCTGCAAATTTTCCAAAAATCATCGTACATCACAATTAAAATATAATTTGTCTTTAAATTTAATTTATAGCTTTCAAAAGTGTCTTTAAATAATTTTGCACGAGCAAGGTCACCATAAATTAAGTTGTAAATATATTCTTTAGTTATCATGTCGTATAAAAGTACTTTTTCTTCCATGTTTATCCTCTTCTTATCTATAAAATCTTATCACTTTATTGTAATTAAATTATAAAGCAAAAACTTCAAAATATAAAGCAATATATTCCATGTGAAACCTATCTTAAAAAGTTTATTATTTAATCAAGAAGGAGGGATTTATGTGAATGAGAAAACTTTACATACTGATGAGAAACTTTATAAAGATCCAAAGCTGCTATTTAAATTTATTATTCTAAGTGCAATTGGTATTTTTGTATTTTTCATACCTATAAAGGTAAATGGGTCTTCAACAATTCCACTTGAATATGTAATTTCATTATTTATAAATAATTTTCCAAAAGTTGCCACAACTTATGCTTTTATAATAATAATGATTGGAGCAATTAGACCTTTTGTAAAGAAAAATTGGAATGAAGATAAGGTTTCAACTATATTTTCTATTACTAAATTAATTGGTGCATTTTTTACAATTTATTTGTTTTCAGGTTTTGCACCAGAAGCTGTATCAAGATCCGATCATGGTCCTTTTTTGTTTAATTCACTCGCAATACAAGTTGGAATTCTCATACCTGTATCTGCCATATTTATTACATTTCTAATGGATTATGGTTTTATTGATTTTATTGGAAATTTTTTAAGACCTGTAATGAGAAAAATTTGGAAAACTCCAGGAAGAACTGCTGTAATTGCAGTGGCTGCTTTTATGGGATCAACTGCTGTTGGAGTTATGATGACTGATGATTTATATAAAGAAAGAAAATATACCCTAAGGGAGGCAATAGCAGTTGTCACTGGTTTTACCACAGTAGCAATTTCATTTTTAATTGTTATTGCAAACACAACTGATCTAATGGCATATTGGGGAGAATATGTTTTTGTATCTCTATTTGTAACTTTTTTTCTTAGTGCTATTACAGTTAGAATACCTCCTATATCAACAGCACCTAATGTTTATTACGAGAATAAGGAAGGCTATCCTGAAGAAAAACTTGAAGGAAATTTATTTAAATCTTCTTTAAATGAAGCTCTAACTCTTTGCAAAAATTCTGGTCCTGTTTTACCTAGAACTGCAAAAAATGTATTAGATTCCTTTAATTTGGCATTTGAAGTTCTTCCAAATTTTATGTCAATTGGTTTAATTGCTCTTATAATTGCAAACTACACTAAGGTTTTCGATTACTTTGGATATATATTATATCCTCTTACACTTTTACTTAGAGTACCTGAACCATTGCTTGCAGCTAAAGCAGCAATGCTTGGCTTAGCAGAAATGTTTTTGCCAGTCATGGTAATAACTAAGGCACCTCTTGTTACAAGATTTATAATCTCTGTAATGAGCGTTGCACAAGTAATAATGTTTTCAACTACAATTCCTACAATTGTAGCTTCTGAAATAGATGTATCAATTAAGGACTTAGTACTTATATGGTTTGAAAGAACTATATTGTGTTTCTTAATCACCACACCAATAGCATTTTTAATAATTAAATAATAATTACTTAACAAAAGGAGAGATTTTATGTTTTACGAACCTAAGAAAAATAATCATGGACTAAAGAAAAATCCATTTAAATCATGTACAGTACCAAGAGTAATCGGTTGGATATCAACTAAAAATGAAGATGGAACAGATAATATTGCTCCATATTCACAATTTACAAATTTAACTTTTGACCCACCACTAGTTTTATTTTCTGCAAATCAAAATGTATTTGACGATAGAAAAAATACTGTAAAAAATATTGAAAGAACTGGTGAATTTGTTTACAACATGGTATCAGAAGATCTTGCAGAAGCAATGAATAAATCTTCAATTGCAGAACTTCCTGAAGGATTTAAAGACAAATTTGATTACTGCGGTCTTGAAAAAGCAGAATCAAAAATAGTAGATGTTGCAAGAGTAAAGGCATCACCAGTACAATATGAAATAAAATATGTACAAACTCTTAGACTTCCTGGTGTAGATAAACTAAATACAATTGACATAATTATAGGAGAAGTTGTTGGAATTCATGTTAAAGATGAATTTATAACAGATGAAGATAAAGTAGACGTATGTAAAATAAGACCAGTTGCAAGACTTGGATACTTTGACTTTACAGTAGTAAACAATTCATTTACAATGGATACTCCAAAAATCGACCCAGCTAAGCAAGCTTTAGTAGACAAGGGTCTTGAAGGAAAAGCTTAAAATTTTTAAATTTTAATAAATATTTACCCTAAAAAGGCTCATTACTTTTGGTAGTGAGCCTTTTCCCTTTGATTTTTAAAACTTTTATTTTACAAAAATTTTGTAATCAGAATATCCCTCATCGTCCATATCTTCATAAGGAATAAACTCAAGTGCTGCGCCATTTATGCAATATCTAAGTCCCCCCGTTTCTCTTGGCCCATCATTAAAAACATGGCCTAAATGTGAATCCGATGATTTTGATTTTACCTCTGTTCTTATCATTCCAAAAGAATTATCCTTCTCTTCTTCCAAATAATTTGAAATAATTGGTCTTGAGAAAGAAGGCCATCCACAACCTGAATCAAATTTGTCACTTGATGCAAAAAGAGGTTTCTTTGAAAGTTTATCTACATAAATACCTTTTCTATATTCATCGTTTAAATTACTTGTAAAAGGTCTTTCAGTATCAGCATTTTCCATTACATCATAACTTAAGTCATCTAAAAATTCTCTTTTATTTTTTTCTGCAAATTTTCTGTCGTCATCAATTATAGGTTCATCTGCCCAATTTAAATTAACATGACAATATCCCATAGGATTTTTGTCTAAATAATCTTGATGATAATCCTCTGCCTTTACAAAATTTTTAATTGAAGAAATTTCTACTGCAACTTTTCCAATTTTATCTTCTTCATATTTTATAAATTCTTTTACTATTCTTTCAGATTCTTCATCGCCATCTTCCCAGTAAATTCCTGTGCGATATTGTCTGCCAAAATCATTTCCCTGTCTATTAATTGATTTTGGATCTATTATCCTAAAATAATGAAGAAGTATTTCTGTTAGAGAAATTCTAGAAAAATCATAATAAATCTTTACAGTTTCTGCGTGATCAGTCCTTGAAACTATTTCATAATTTGTCTTGTCACCATCTCCATTGGCATAACCAACATTTGTCTTTAAAATTCCCTTTAATTTTTTAAAATAAGCTTCTGTTCCCCAAAAACATCCACCAGCTAAATATATGATTTTAATATTATTCATTTAATCACCTTATAAAACTATACCCCAAAGATTTATACAAAAACTATTTTATGATTTCAATCTTTTTTCCTCTTAACAAAGTTTTCGTAAAATCCTTTTTAACTATTAAAAATAATTTAGTAAAGGTCTTAAAAAAAACTTTCTAAAATTGTTACACTATATTTATAAAATGATAAAAAATATCATTTAAGAAAGTTGCGATTATTTTGTCACTCCTAATTTGTCTAGGACAAATAATTATTTTTCTTTAAATTACTTTAATTTTCTTTTTTGACAAAATATCAATACTTAAAAAAAAGGAGGATTTATGAACAAAAAATTTAAAACATCATTAGCTATTTTTGCTATGACTTCTGCTTTACTCATTGGTTGCAACAAAAATAATGGAAATGTAGAAGATAATGCGAACGCAAAAGAAAGTAATACTAAAGTCGAGCAAAATGTAAATACAAAAGCTAGTGAAGAAAAAACAGAAGAAGTTTCTCTTTCTGATTGGGAAGGCGAATGGAATAGCATTGCAAACTACAAAGACGATGAAGGTTTAAAAGGTGCATATGAAGAAGTCGCTGAAAGAGATCATATAACAGAAGAGGAAGCCAAATCTAATTTTGCAAATCACGTGGCTGTCGACTTTGGAGCAGTAAAAATTGACGATGAAAGCATAACTTTTTTATCTGAACCTAATGGAGCAGAAATTGAAAAAGCCAATTTCAAATATGTGACCAAACACCCTATGGAACATGGTGGGAAAACTTTTTATTGGTATGAATTTTCTTCTGATGGAAAATATCCTACAATTTTATTAATGCCTGTCCATGGCGAAGATCACATGCCACACTTTCATTTAAGAGTTGGAGGCACTGCTGAAGAAATGCTCGCAAAAGACGACTGGTATCCAACTTTCGTAAGCCCAACAGTCACTATCGATCAAGTTTACGAAGAAGTTGCAGAATAATATTTTTTTATATCTATTTGTTCTATCCTCGATTTTTATCGGGGATAAATTTTTTTAATTGAGAGGAGATAATATGTCAAAAATAAAAAAATTTTTTTAATAATTTTAATGTTCTCTTCTTTAGTAGCTTGTGACAATGAAAAAAATATAGATGATAGACCTGTGGTTTACACTTCTTTTTATCCTGTTTACAGTCTAACTAAAAGTGTAGTTGGAGATACTGTGGATCTTAGAATGTTTATGCCAAAAAATCAAGACCCTCATTTGTGGGAGCCTACTCCCAAAAAAATCAAGGAACTGTCTAATGCTAATCTTTTGATAATAAATGGTGCCAACATGGAAAATTGGGCAGAGAATATTTCCAAAACTCTACCTAATTTGGATATTCTAAATCTGGCAAGTGGTGTAAATTTAATATCTTATAAAGGTGCTGCAGCTATGGGAGATTTTCAATATATGGTAAAAGGTAGCTTTGATAGAGAAACTTATTCCTTTGATTTTGGACACACTCACGAGGACAATATGCGAATTGCCTTCTTATATTGTGACAAAGATTATTCTGAAAAAGAACTCGTTAAAATAGGTCGCAAACTAATGGAAGATATTGGAGAAGATATTCCCCAAAAAAATTTAATTAATGTAGAGGATAAAAAAGTTTATAAATTAGAGATGGGTCACGAACATGGAGAAATATATTATAAACTTCCTAAAAAAGGAAAGTGGATTATGTTTAGTGACAGAGTTTCTACAGATTTATTATCTTATAAAATGCTTAACTCGCATGGAGAAGACCTTAATTTAGAAATACTAAGAGATACTTCCACAACTAATGAGGACAAAATAACTTATGATCCCCATTCGTGGATGAGCATTAGAAATGCCAAGAGATATGTAAATGACATTGAATATAAAATGAGCAAGCTATATCCAGAAAATGCAAAAATATACAGAAAAAATGCTTCCAAAACTTTAAGAGAGCTAACAGAATTAGACTATAAGTACAGAGATTTATTTAAAAATACAAAGAGAAAGGAATTTATAGTAAGCCACTTTGCCTTTGCATATTTGGCAAAGGATTTTGACCTAATTCAATACCCTCTGCAATCTCTTACAAGCATGGATTCTCCAAGTATTAAAAAACTCACAAAAGTAATTGACGATTCTAGGTCCAAAAATATCAACACAATTTTTTATGAATATGGAATGCCAAAAAACGGTTCTGATATTATAGCTGAAGAAATTGATGCTGATTTAAAGGGACTTATCTCCATGGAATACCTTAATAAAGATATTGAAAGAGATATTGGAGAAGATTTTATAGATATGATGGAATACAATTTAAAAACTATATATGATTCATTGAGGTGATTATGAAGGCAATAGAAATACAAAATGCAAATTTTTCCTACGATAGTGATCCTATTCTAAAAGACTTAAACTTAACTGTTAATAATAAAGAAAAAATCACTATAATTGGAGGAAATGGAGTTGGAAAAACAACCCTAATTAAAATAATTGTAGGCGAACTAAAACTCGACAGTGGAAATATCAAAATTTTTGATAAAGATCTAAATATAGATTCACTAAAAAGAATTGGCTATGTCCCACAATCTCAAAAAGAAAATCTGTATACTTTTCCCATAACCGTAAAAGAACTTGTAACTTTACAACTCTACGACAGTTTCGGAAAATTTAAAATCCCAAGAAAAACTCACTATGATAAAACAATAAGCTTATTAAAAAAAATGAATTTGGAAAAATATCAAAATTATCCCATAAGAGAATTATCCGGAGGACTTAGGCAGAGAGTAATTATAGCAAGAGCTCTTATGAACAGTCCTGATATTTTAATTTTTGACGAACCTACATCAGGTGTCGATGAAAATTCAAAGACACAGTTTGCACAAACTATTGAAAACTTAAATAAAAATTTTAATGTTTCCATAGTTTTGATAACTCACGAATTAGATTGGGTCAAAAATAATCTAAAAATGGACTGCATTTATGAACTTAAAAAAGGAGGTCTTATAAATGTTTCAATATAATTTTATGATTAGAACTCTCGCCGTTTCTCTTATGATTTCAATAATAATACCTCTAATAGGAATAGTAATTGTTAATCGCGGGACTTCCATGATGGGAGATGCTCTTTCCCATGTATCTTTAGCAGGAGTAGCAATAGGCCTTATTTTATCAATAAATCCTCTAATCGGTGCTATAATAGCTTGTATAATTGGTGCTTTTTCAATAGAAAAAATTAGAAAAAGATTTCCACAATTTGGCGATATGGCAACTGCTATAATTACATCAATAGGACTAGGCCTTGCTGCAGTTCTTTCTGATTTTTCTCCTGGAGGCAACAGTTTTGATGCCTATTTATTTGGAAGTATTGCCTCAGTTTCAAAATCAGATGTAATAATAGTCCTTGTAACTTTTATTCTCGTAGTCTTAACTTCATTTATTTATTACTTTGGACTTCTAAGCATTGCAGTTGATAAACAACTTGCAAAGATGAGTGGGGTAAATGTAGAAAAAATTAATTCTATTTTCACATTTCTTTCTTCAATAACTATTGCACTTTCTGCAAAAATAATTGGAGCTTTAATGGTAACTTCTCTTATAGTTTTACCTGTGGCATCATCTCTTCTCATAAGTAAAAGCTACAAAAAAACTTTTATGAACACAATTATATTGGGAATAATCTACACTCTTTCTGGCGTGACAGTTTCTTATTATTTTGATGTAAAACCAGGAGGAGCAATTGTAATTATTGCATCAATTGGAATGCTTTTATGTCTTTTAATTTCAAAAATTAAATACAAAAACACATCTAAAAAATAATTTTTATAAAATTTTAAACTAGAAATACATCTGTAAAGTTTAAAATCTATGGATGTATTTCTTTATTAAAACATAAAATTAAACTCTGATATTCTTATTTTTGCAATCCTTTTCACTTGTTATCTATAAAAATTATAGTACTTAATTAAAACATTGACACATAAACACACTAGTGGTACTTTATATTTATAAGATTTCTTTATAGATTTGTATTTCTAGATTAGGAAAACAATTTTATTTTAAAGAAATTTAATTACTTTTTAGGAGGTTATTATGAAAAAAAATAAGAAAAAAATTCTAGTTGCAGGCCTTGTTTCTGCTCTTGTTTTATCAATGGCACAAAGTACTTTCGCCTGCACAGGCATTATTGTAGGAAAGGATCTCACAGATGATGGATCTTTTATCTTTGGAAGAACTGAAGATTATCAAAGAAATAGAACTATGCGTCTTGTAACTCACCCTCGTGGAGAAATGAAAAAAGGAGACAAATTAGTTGATGTAAACAATGGATTTGAATACATACATAAAGAAGACTCAATGAAGTTCTTCTCAACTCCTGACTCAAGTGCAAAACCAAAGGACATGGAACAAGGTGTTTATGATGCGGCAGGCTACAATGAAGCTGGTGTTGGGATTTTCTGTACAGTTTCTGCAGATCCATCAGAAGAAATTGAAAAAGCTGATCCTTTTGTAAAAACTGGTGTAAATGAAGCAAGCATGACTACATTTTTACTTGCACATGCAAAATCTGCAAAGGGTGCAATAGAACTTTTGGCAGATACAATTGACAAACAAGGTGCTTCAATGGGTGACATTGTTGCTTTTGGAGATCAAGATGAAGTTTGGTATATGGAAATTTATTCTGGCCACCAATATGTTGCAATAAAATACCCTGCTGACAAATTCAGTATTTTCCCAAATGATTTTTGGCTTGGCGGAGTTGATTTAAATGACAAAGAAAATGTAATCGCATCAAAAGATATTGTAAAAGTTGCCAAAGATGCAAACACTTATGTTGAAACTGAAGATGGTCTAATGCACATGGCTGCATCTTACGGTCCAAAAGAAATTTCAGACACAAGTCGTTCAAGAATTTGGTCTGGTATTCACGATTTAGACCCTAATTCAAGGGTTCCTTACGATGCAAAGAGATTTGATTTATTAAACGACTTATCTGATGGCAGTGAAAAAATTGATATAAATCACGCACTAAATGTATTTAGAAATAGATTTGAAGGAACAGATTATATTCCATCCGACAATAAAGCTGAAAGAAAAGCACATCCTGACACTCACAAAAGACCAATTGGAAGTATTAACACAATGCAAGCACATATATTCCAAATAAAAGAAGACTATCCAAAGGATGCTCCTGGAATTATGTGGATGACTCTTGGAAGCCCATTAAATATTCCTTGGATTCCAATTTTCCCTGACATCAATGATTCAACAGACGCTTGCAAAAATAACTCTCCAGTATATGATGCAAATTCATACTACTGGGTTGGATCTTCTGTAAATGATTTAGTTTCAGGAAATAGAGAAGAACTTGGAGATTCTACTCGCAAAAAAATAACTGAATACGAAGAAAAAGTTATGAAAGAACTTCCAGAAGTTGAAAAAGAATGGAAAGAACTTTATTCAAAGGACAAAGAAAAGGCTGCAGAATTTTCTACAAAGAAAACAATGGAATGGGAAAAAGAAGTTTTTGAACTTGAAAAAGGACTTCAAAATGAACTTTCAGAAATTTCAAAAACAGATTTAATCGACCACTGGGCAAGAAAACCAATTCTTGAAGCAATGGGCAAAAAATTAATGCTCGGCACAAGCGATTTAAAATTCTCTCCAAATGAAAAAATAACTCGTGGTGAATTTATCACTATCTTGGGAAGACTTGAAAAAATTGACACAGCAAAATATTCTGAAATCAAAGATAAAAATATCGAAGCTGGAAAATTCTACACAGAATATATGAACTGGGCAGTAGAAAATAAATTACTTCCAAAAACTTCAAAAGCTCTTGCATCAGAAAATATAACTCGTGAAGAAATGGCTTATACTTTGGCATCTTATCTAAAATTAAAAGGAGATGATACTGCAACACTTAAAGCAGTAGTATTTGATGACCAAAAAGAAATTTCTGACTGGGCCTTTGCAGATATTGAATTCTTAGTTAATAAAGGCATTCTAAGTGGAACTTCAAATAACAAATTCTCACCAAAGGAAAATCTAACAAGAGCAGAAGTTGCACAAATAATTTCAAATCTTTCAAAATAATTTAAACTTTTTGCAACAAAATCCTAGAGCCTAAAAACTCTAGGATTTTATTTTTGTTTAATTTCTTATAATAGATTATAAAATTAATATCCTAATTTTACATTAAAATACCGAAATTATTCTTCATCTAAATCAACATATTTTGCTAAAATTTCCATAAATTCCTTGCCTGTAATTGTTTCTTCTTCTAACAAGTACTCTGAAAGTTCTTTCATGGCATCTCTATTATTTGCAATCATCTTTCTTGCATCTTCTTGAGCAGACTTTATTATTTTAACTGTCAAGTCGTCAATCTCTTTTCTCGTTTCTTCAGAACAATTTATATTTCCTTCATCACCCATATATCTTGATTCATTTTCTTGAAATTTAACCATTCCAAATTCATCAGCCATACCATATCGCGTTATCATAGATCTTGCAGTGTCTGTCGCCTTTTCTATATCATTTGCTGCACCTGTTGATACTTCGTTAAATATAACTTCTTCTGCTGCACGACCTCCACATAGAGTTCTTATGTGATTTAACAAGTCATCTCTTGTGTACAAATTTTTTTCATCCTTTGGAACTTGCATTGTGTATCCAAGTGCCCCAGATGTTCTTGGTATTATCGTAATTTTTTCCACTGGCTCTGAATGACTTTGTAGTGCTGATACAAGAGCGTGACCAATTTCGTGATAAGCCACTCTCTTCTTCTCTTCTGGAGATAAAATATCTTGCTTTCTTTGTGCTCCTGCAATTACAACTTCTATGGATTCTTGAATGTCTTCTTGTCTAACTTTGTCATGACCCATTCTAACTGCACGAAGAGCTGCTTCATTTAAAATATTTGCAAGTTGTGCACCTGATGCTCCAGCTGTTGATCTTGCAATAAGTGAATAGTCTATATCATCATCCATTTGATATTTTCTTGCATGAACTTTTAAAATTTCAATTCTATCTTTTAGCGTTGGAAGTTCAACTCTTATTTGTCTATCAAATCTTCCTGGTCTTAAAAGTGCAGGATCTAAAATTTCAGGTCTATTTGTCGCTGCAAGCATTACTATTCCAATATTTCCATCAAAACCATCCATCTCCGATAAAAGCTGATTTAATGTTTGTTCTCTTTCGTCATTTCCTGATATTCCTGCACTGTCTCTCTTCTTCCCAATTGTGTCAATTTCGTCAATAAATATAATACATGGTGCATTTTTCTTCGCTTCATCAAATAACTCTCTTACCTTTGCAGCACCTCGCCCAACAAACATCTCAACAAATTCAGAACCTGCTATTGAAAAGAAAGGCACATGACTTTCTCCAGCAACTGCCCTTGCAAGAAGTGTCTTACCAGTTCCTGGAGGACCTACTAACAATGCTCCCTTTGGACACTTTGCACCAATTTTTGTATATTTTTCAGGATTTTTTAAATAATCTACAATTTCAACAAGAGATTCTTCTGCCTCTTCTTGACCTGCGACATCATCAAAATTTACAGTTTCTCCAGTTGGTTCATACTTTTCAATTTTTTTGCCACCAAAAATTCCTCCAGCAGCTCCTCCAATGTTTTCCATTCTCTTACTAAAAGTTCTTTGAAGCATAAAGAATAATAAAATTGGAAATCCCCATGTCATTATAAATGACATAAATAAACTTGGTTTTTCTGTAATTTCTGCACTATAATCAACATTCTCTTTATCTAAATCTCTTACTATGTCTGGATCTTCCATTTTTCCAGTTTTATAAACTTTTTCGTCATCTTTTAATTTATAAAGTATTTCAGATTCCTTAAAACTCACTTCTTTAATTTTATTTTCACTTAAATCTCTTCTGAAATCTGAATAAGATACATTTTCTATGCGATTTTGTGAAAGTATTGGAAGAATAAGCCAGTTAAGTGCAAAAACTGCTAAAATAGCAATTAAATAATATCTAAGTAAATTGTAATGTGGCTTCTTACCATTATTATTTTTATCTTCTTTCATTTTAACCTCCTAAATTTATTACGATAAAATTAAATCTTTCTTATATTATAAAAACCGGATACAAGATCCGGCTAAACTCTAAATTAAATTATCAAAGGTCATCTTCTATTACAGAAGATTTAGAATAAGCAGATGGCTTTGCCTCGAAGAAGTCTGTCTTTATTTGATTTGGATCAGAATATTCACTAACCCACTTCATAGATTCAGGCTCTTCTGTGTTTTTTGAAAACAAATTTCCAAAACCCAAATTTCTTGAACGCAAGTTGCCAAGATACATTATATAATCCTCGATCATTTTCTCATTTAGACCTCTAATTTCATCGCCTATGACATATTTACCCCAAGAAATTTCTTCCTCAACACCTTTTTTAAGCATTTCTTTATATTCTTTTACGTTTTCATCAGTAAAAATTTCTGGATTTTCCTTTTTCATTTCTAAAATAATGCTTCTAAATAACCAAAGATGTGTGTTTTCATCTCTATTTATATATCTTATCTCAGAAACTGTGCCAGGCATTTTACCCATTCTACCAAGATTATAGAAAAAAGAAAAACCTGAATAAAAATAAATTCCCTCTAAAATATAATTTGCAATTAGTGCTTTCATGAAATTATCCAAACTTTCATCTTCATAAAAATCTTGGTACTGATCTCCAATAAATTTATTTCTCTTTAAAAGAAATTCATCATCTTTATATTGATACAAAATATCTTCTCTCTCTTCTGGTGAACAAATTGTATCCAAAATATAGGAATAGGATTGAGAGTGAATTGACTCTTGATAGCCTTGAATTGAAAGACAAAGATTTATTTCATTTGCAGTTATATAAGACTGTAACTTAGGTATTTGTGCAGTTTGAAGAGAATCAAGATAGATTAAAAAGGATAAAATTTTATCATATGCAGTTTTTTCATACTTATCTAAATTTCTATAATCTTTTATATCTTGATTTAAATTAATTTCTTCTGGTATCCAAAAATTATTCATAGCTTGTCGATACCAATCGCTAGTCCAGCTGTACTTTAAATTGTTAAAATCATTTAAATTTGTAGTATTTCCATTAATTACTCTTCTTTTTGAGGTTTCAATATCTCCATTTTCATTAAAAAGACCTCTCTTCGAAAGTTTCATAACTCCTCCTTAAATTATGATGCACAATAATCGCATTCTTCAACTTCTAATGACTTACTTCTGACATAGTAAACTGATTTTATTTTTTCCTTTGCCGCTTTTATATAAAGATTTAAAATTTTTCTCATTGTAAAATCCGTAGTTATATAAAAATTAATTGACTGAGATTGGTCAATATGCCTTTGCCTAATTGCAGCAGCCTCTATTAAAAAATTTTGGTCTAATTCATGAGCATTTTCATATAACCAAAAAGTCTGTGGAGTTAAATCTGGAGCAACTCTAGGAAGGATTGACCCTTTTTTCTCTTCCAAGAAATACCTACTCATAACAGGATCAACACCAGCTGTTGTAGCAGAAATAATAGAAGTAGAACCAGTTGGCGCAACAGCCATTATATAACCATTTCTAAGTCCATTATTTTTTACATCTTCTCTTAACTTTTGCCATTTTTCATCATTGTAATCTCTTAAATCAAAATAATCTCCACTTTGCCAATCAGAGCCTTCAAAGAAATTATAAGATCCTTTTTCCTTTGCAATTTCCATTGAAGCACTAATTGCATGGTAATTTATTCTTTCATAAACATCATCAGCCCACTTTAAATGTTCTTCTATATCTGAAAAAGCGATACCTGATCTCACAAGTGCATGATGATAACCACTTGTTCCAAGTCCAATTGACCTATATTTTCTATTTGTCACTTTGGCATAGGGAACTGGATAGTAATTTAAATCAATTACATTGTCAAGAGCCCTTACAGTTGTAGAAACAATATCCCTTAACTCTTTATCGTCTTCTAAATCAATATTTCCGAGGACAAGTGAAGCAAGATTACATACAACAAAATCTCCAGATTTAATTCTATTAACTATTACTTCATCGCCATCCACAGTTTCTATTTTAGTATCTAAAGTTTCAATTGCAGACATATTTTGCATAATTTCTGTGCATAAATTTGAAGAATAAATAATTCCCTTGTGCTTATTTGGATTCATTTCATTTACATTATCCCTATAAAAAGCAAAAGGCGTTCCCGTTTCTGTAAGTGATTTAATTATAAGCCTTACTAAATCCTTTACGCTCATTTCACGTCTTGAAATATTTTTATCTTCAATACATTCTCTATATTTTTCTTCCCATTCTTTTCCATAAAAATCTTCAAGAGCATAACCCTTTTTTTCCAAAACTTCGTGAGGATCAAACATATACCAAGTAGCATTTATATCTTTTTCAGCCAGTTCAAAAAACAAATTTGGATAACAAATTGCAGGGAAAATATCATGAGCCTTCATTCTGTCATCTCCATTATTTGTCCTAAGTTGCAAAAATTCTGGAATATCCTTGTGCCACACGTCGAGATAACAAGCAACTGAGCCTTGTCTAACACCAAGTTGGTCCACAGCAACAGCAGTGTCATTGGCAAGTTTAATCCATCTGATTACGCCACCAGCAACACCCTTAAACCCTCTTATATCAGAACCTGTTGCACGAACTTTTCCAAAATAAAGTCCCATTCCTCCACCATGCTTAGAAACTTGTGCAAAATTATCAATTGAACGATAAATTCCCTTTAAGGTATCTGGCACTGTGTCAATAAAACAAGATGAAAGTTGGTTGTAGGGCTTTCTCGCATTTGACATAGTAGGTGTTGCAACAGTTACTTTTAGCGTTGAATAGATGTCGTAAAATTTTTTTGCCCAATAAATTTTATTTTTCTCTGGAATGGCAAGGTGCATTGCAATACCCATAAACATCTCTTGAATGCTTTCAACAAATCTACCATCATGACTTCTTATAACATATCTTTTTATTAAAAGATCAAGGCCAGAGTAATTTAAAAGTCTATTCCTAGAATTATCAATATATTCTTCAAGTTCTAAAATTTCTTCTCTAGAATAATTTTCTAAAATATATTTTCCGTAAAGATTTCTTTCAGTTAAAAATTTTATTTTTTCATAGAAATTATTAATTTCGAACTTTTCCAAATTTTTTGCAATTTTCTTTTCCAAATCATAATTTAAAAATAACGCAGCAATAAATTCCCATTTAGGGGAATCCTTGTCAGTTAATTCACTTGCCGCTTTTATAATTTCAGAGAGATAAGCATCCTCAGATTGATCTTTTTTGACAAAAGATTCAAACTTATTGTATAAATTTTCAAGCTCATATTTTTTAGGATCGTAATTTTTTCTCACATATTTTAAAATTTTTAGCACATTTTCATCTTTAATATAATTTGCAAACTTGTCTAAAATTTGTCTTTCTTCAGAATGTCTATTTCTATAAAAAATATATGCCTTTACAACATCAATTTGCTTTTCATCAATTAACTTTAACTCAACTAAATCTTGAATCTCTTCAACAGTTGGTGGGTTTTTTGGATCATAATTTTTCAATAACTCCTCTTTTATATCAAGAGCATAATTATTTATTACAGAATCATCATAAGCCCTATCAACCGAATCGTAAGCTTTTTCAATTGCATTTTTTATCTTTAAATGATCGAAAGTGTCCTCCCTCTTATCTCTCTTTAATATCTTCATGAATCCTCCATATAGTATATTCTTATTAATTTTATTTCAAATACTACTATATAGTATCACAACAGAAATAACTTATAAACTTATAAATAGATTAAAAATAAAAAAACATCGGCCTAAACTGTATAAGAAAAAACTGACATTAAAATTATCAAATAATAAAAACCCCAAAATCAATAATTTTGAGGTTTTGTGACTTTATATAATTTTATTTTACTACTGAAAATAAAATTTTTGCTACTTTCTCTGCAGACTTTTCTGTTTTTTCTACAATTTTTTCGTCTTTAGTTTCCTTTTCTTCAGAATCTTCTCCTAAAGCTCCTTCCATTTCCTTTTTAACTTCATCTTGATATTTTTTTAAAAGTTCTGGATCTTTGTCAAGATCAGCCTTAGCTGCAAGAATTTTATCTAATTCTTCACCTTCATAAAGATCTTTTAAAGTTTCTTCTATTTCTTCATCTTTTTGACCAGATGATTTCATAGAAGCTATCATTTTATAATTTTCTTCTTTTTCTAATTCTTGAAGTTTTGTTTCTAATTCTTTTTCAGTAATATTAAAGATATCAACTATTGGCATTCCTTCGTTTGCATCGTATTTAACCTTATAACCAAAAGCTTCTGATACAAATCTTACTGGTATATAAGTCTTTTCACCTATAATTGTTGCTGGTGAATCAAGTACAACTTCTTTGCCATTAACTTTTGCTTTATTAGATCCAATAGCTAGTACAATCTTGTCATTGTCCTTTGTTACAATAACTGTCCTATCTTTCCCATTCCATTCTACTTTTGCACCGATTTTTTCATAAAAGGCACGAGCTGAAAGCATAGTTCTGTCATTTATAATTTTTGGAAGTGCTTCTGGATCTTCAAAAGTTATATCTTCTCCATTTACTCTCACTGTAACAAGACTTGAATTCATTCCTGGCATTATTAGTTTCATATATTCGTCCATAGTTAATTTTTTAACTGATGTAGGGAAATTGATTTTAACATTCTCATCTTTTGTTGTCACAGTATTTCCTTTAACAGAAACTTTTACAAAATTTGAAACGCTAACTTTCATTCCAATTTCTTGTATATATTTATTTTCTTCAAAAGTTGTCTTTTCTGAAATATTTGAACCTTTTAGCATTTCTTTTATTTCAGAAGCAGAATTTACTAAATCTTCTTTTTTGTATTCTTTATTAAGCTCCTTAAAATCTTTCTTTTCTTCATCATTAATTGGGAGCCCAGCTTTATCTACAATTGCTAGCACATCTTTAGAAACAGTGTCCCAATTTTTCATAACATTATCAGATGCTTTAATAAATTCGTCAATTATTTGATCACTTGTAGCATTTAATGTATAAGTATTTCCATTTACTTCATAGTCGATACCTTGTTTAGCATCTCCTAATGCTACATCCATTAATTTTAATAAATCGGATTTAAATTCTTCAGAACTAAAATATTTAGCTGATTTAGGTGAAAGACCATTACCTTCACTAGATATTGAAATATAATCTTCTTTAATATCTTTTACGGCTTCTTTATTGACAGCAAAAATATTTTTGGACATAATAATTTCATTGTCTTTTACAAACACATCAATTTTCATATTGTTTGGGATATCTTCAATCTCTTTTTTATCTTCTGTATTCTTTAAATCTTTTTCAAAAACTTTTTTTACATCTTGAAGATTCATGTCCATAATTACATGAGCCCTGTCTTGTCCCAATTGTTCTCCTGTGAGTTTTATAGGTAACTTTACATTTACCATTTCATTTGATTTAGGATCTTTAATTTCAAAATCGTAATCAAGTTTTCCTGAAACTTTTGAACCCTCCCAATTGGAAACTTTTCCTGCGGCATCTAAATATGACACGGTATTTGCACTACAAGCTCCAAAAGTTATTGCAGCCATTAGTGCTAATAAAATAACTAAAATTTTCTTTTTCATAAAAACCTCCTCATAACATATTTATATACTACTATAAAGGATTTTTGATTACAAGTTAAAATAAAATTACAATTTAGTAAAATATTAATAGAAGTTCATTTTGAAATATATAGAATTATATTTAGATTTATTGCGTTTAAAACAAAAAAAAGGACTCAACGAGAGTCCCTCAATAAATTATTTTAAATTGTTATATATCTATAGCTTAAACATCTCCCGAATTAAGCATTCAAACTTTTAGCACTTAGCTACTATTAAATGAGATATCTTGCTACTCTTCCCTTTCGGGATAAAATAAAACTTGTCATTGGAATCACCTTTTCTTAGTAACCAATTTTGTTTTCTCAAGCTAGCTTAACTATATTATAAAGCTTTCATTTCACTTTGTCAAATGTTTTCCCCAAAACTCTTTACTTTAAAAATTAACTTTGCTTTTCTCAATTTTTTCATTTTTTAGAGCAACATTTATTACTTCTTTTGCTTTTTTTAGAGAGTTTTCTGAGCCAATATTAATTCTATAATTTTTTGAATTCTCTCTTCCTTTTATAACTAACTCTTTGTCTTTTGACTCAGAAATTGATTTCATACTGTCATAGGAAAAATGATAATTTCCTAAAATCATTCCATTTTCATATGATCCAACCACTGTTCCCAATTTATCATTTCCATCTCTAAAAGATGATTTTCTCGGTATTTCGTATATATCTGTTTCTTTTTCTTCTTTTTGCGGAAATTTTCCATTTTGGAGATTTATAAGAAATACCACAAATACTAGTATTACGAGAATTGGATTGGATAAAGCATCTACTATTTTTACATCTTTTACATACATTTGTTGCAAGAAATAAATATTTACTAAAATTAAAAATCCAAGGTAGACAAATATATTCAAATTGTAAGTTTTTTTATTTATATTTAAATTTTCAAGTTTTTTTATTTTTTTATAATTTGCTATAAAGTCCACTGCTGTCATTATAAATAAATAATTTACAACTGCCCACATAAATGAGTACAAAAACGCACTCTTCCCCATATAATTTTTCATTCCTGAAACACTAAGACTAAATGGTATTAGTATTGAAATTGCAAGAATTATATTTGATTTTTTCTTTGTCAAGTTTTTCTCCTTTTTATTACTTTACATCGTCATATTTATTTAAGTTATATTTTTCAATTACTGAAATCACTTTATTTTTATAATCTGGATCTGTGGCATAGCCACCTTCTATTATATACTGTATAGCCTCTTCATAATTTTTGGCAGTTTTTACCTTTTCATATCTCTTCGCTTCTGTTAAAAGTTTCGCATAGTGTAGGAAGGAGTCTTTCTTAGATGGATACTTTTTAAAGTTTTCCATGTATCTTCCACTTTCTCCCTCTACATATTCTTCTGTTTCAAAGACTATGCCTTCTCCCTTTTTTACTTCTTTTATACCAAAGTAATTATTATATTCTTTTGAAAGCTCCGACCTTCCCCAGTCGCTCTCTAATATTGACTGTGCAAGCATTACAGAAGGAAAAAGTTTATATTTCTTTGATATTTTTACTGCCATAGATGCTGTATCTTCTATATATTTTTGCCTATAATTTTCTTCATCATAAGCTTTTCTATTTGAAGAATTACTTATTAATAAATTCATTATTCCAACAATTACTACAAAAAATACCAAAATTACAAAAAAACCACAGCCAGTTTTTTTAATTTTCATCTTTGGATTCTTTATAAAGTTCACTTATTTTTTTATTTAATATTGGATGAAAATAGTTTGGCATAATTTCGTTTAAAGACTCCAAGACAAATTCACGCTCAGCAATATAAGGATGTGGAACTATCAATTCATCTGTGTAATATATTTCCCTATCTATAAATAAAATATCTAGATCAATTGTTCTTTTCCCCCATTTTTCATGTCTAACTCTACCTAAGTCTATTTCTATTTTCTGTAAAATATGAAGCAAATCTAGTGGATCTTCGTAAGAACTTACCACTACTACTGTATTCAAAAAATCTCCTTGATCAGTCTTTCCCCAAGCTTTTGTTTCTATAATGCTTGCTTTTTTTAATATTTTTAATCCAGATTCTTCCATCATTTTCAGTGCAGATTTTATATAATTTTCTCTGTCGCCAAGATTTGTACCTATACCAATATAATAATTTCTTCTTTTTTTAGTGCATCTTATGGACGCAGAATCAAGTGGCAAATTTATTGGTGCCCAAGGCTTTTTTATTTCTAAATCCACACTCTTAGCTATTTCATAATTGTCAAAAATAAACTTTGTTAATTTGTATCCAAGAGTTTCTACTAAGTCTTCAGTTTCATCCCTGAAAAAATTGTAAAGTTCATGAGATAATTTTCCATAATCAATAGATCTATTCAAATTTTTTTCAATGGCACAGTCCCTAAAACTCATCCCAATTTCTACACTTATTAAAAATTTTTGTCCAAGTTTTTTTTCCTCTTCAAAAAGTCCATGGTTTGCATAAACTTCAAGATCTTTTATTTTGATAAAATCCATAATTCTCCCATCAATAAATTATTTCGTGATTTTTCTTCTCATAGCTCCAATTGCAAGAATTATATGCAGGACATCTAAAACAAGGCCTTGAAAGTTTATCTGCCCTATAAAATATATTAAAAAATTCATCTTCTTGCTTTTCCTTTGTCCTATGATAACTTATGCAATTTAAAATTCTTTTTTTCTCATTTTCAGAAAAATCAGTAATTTTTAAAATTTCTCTTGCAATAATAAGAGAGCCCTCTGCATGATTTATTCCTTCTTTTATTTCAAGCACCCTTCCAAGATCGTGGAGGAGTGCCGTTGTATAAATCATATCTTTACTTATATTAACATTTCCTTCTAATTTTAATATATAGCAAATTCTTGCCACTGATATAAAATGTTCATAATTATGCCTGCAAAAGAATCTGTCTTTTTCTAAATCTTCCAATTCATTTAAATAGTCATTATAAATTTTACTTTTTATAATTTTATTTGTCTCTTTCACTAAAATTCAATCAACCTAAAAGCTTCTTGTTTTTGTTTTTCATCAGTTTCTAGAACACCTCTTGCAACTGATGTAACTGTTTTTGAGCCAGGTTTTTTTACTCCTCTCATATTCATACACATATGCTCTGCTTCTATTACAACTAAAACTCCCTTTGGTTCTAAATATTCCATCATTGCATCCGCAACTTCAATGCTAAGCCTTTCTTGAAGTTGTGGTTTTTTTGCATAAGTTTCTACAGTTCTTGCAAGTTTAGAAAGACCTGCAACTTTTTGATCAGGTATATATGCAATATGTGCTTTTCCATAGAAAGGTAAGAAGTGATGTTCACACATTGAATAAAACTCAATATCTTTTACTACAACTATATTGTCCTCAGTTATTTCAAAAGTTTTTGAAAGATGTTCCTCTGCAGTTTTTCCAATTCCTGCAAAAACTTCTTCATACATTCTAGCAACTCTTGCTGGAGTTTCAATTAGCCCTTCTCTATTTTTGTCTTCTCCAATTGCTTCAATTATCATTTCTACAGCTTCTTCAATTTTTTGTTTATCCATTATAATCTCCTTATAGATTTTATCCCATCAAATTTTATAAAATTTATTATAACACAATAGTACTTATATTTATAACAAATACCCATAAATTAAAATTTATAATAACTAATACAAATTTTGTAAGCTTTTGATTAATTTACAATTTATTTATAATTTGATACAATATTTTTCGAGGTGTAAGATGAAGAAAATACTTCTGTACTTATATGCAATTATTTTTATTTTTTCTTTTCCTCTAAATATATTTGCAGAGGAAAACATAAAAAAAGAAAATAATACAAATAAAATAATAGATTCTAATATAAATATTCCAGAACAAAACTCTGAAATAGATCCAAACGCAGTAAGAAATAAAGATTTTTTAGTTCCAACAGATAAAGGAGTTCAAAAAGCAAATCAATACGAGGCAGATAAAATTAAAAATCTGGAGCAACTTCCCATGGAAAGCTTGACTAAATCATACCTCTTGGGAGATTTTAAGTCTGGAGAAATCATTGAGGGTTACAATTTAGATGAGGTTCGTGCCATGGCATCTACATCAAAACTTGTATCAATTTTTGTAGTGTTAGATAAAATTGAAGATGGATCAATTTCTCTAAATGACGAGGTTGAAATTGATCACGAGGTGGCAATGCTAAATGGATCTTCTTTTAAATTAAAAGCAGGCGATAAAGTTAGTGTAGAAAAACTCCTTAAAGCTTCTCTTGTGGTATCAGGCAATGATGCCATTACAGCTTTAGCAAAACACATCGCTGGTTCTACTGATAATTTTGTAAAAATGATGAACTATAAGTGCGGTGAACTTGGACTTAAAAATGCACATATGGTAAATCCAACTGGACTTACTGATTATGAAATTTTAGACTACAATAAGATGACAACTCGTGAAATGTTTAAACTTGCCTCAGAACTTTTAAAATTTCATCCAGAAATTTTAAAATACACTACAATAACGAAGTTAGAAGAACCTTCGAGAAATTTTATTGAATATAACACAAACCCTGTCCTTGGAATTGTTCCTGAAGTAGATGGATTAAAAACAGGTTATACTAACGCTGCTGGAAGATGTGTCATCTTGACTGGTCTTAAAAAGGGCGAAAAACATAAATCAAAAGATATGCGCCTTATTGGAATAACAACTGGCTCAAATTCTGATTTTGAACGATTTGTCGCATGTAAAAGACTTATAACAAGAGGTTTTGAAGAATATTGTTACAATGCAATAGGCGACACAGAAAAAGAAGTGAGAACTATAGAAATTCCAAATTCTCAAGACAAAAATATTCCTATATATCAAAAAGAAGTTGGCTATGTTTTGTCAAAATCAAATGAAAAATTAAAAGAAATAATAAATATTGATGAAAATTTGGAAGCTCCAATAGAAGCAGGAAGTCCTGTTGGAAAGATTAGTTTTTATAAAAATAATGAATTAATATATAAAACTGACTTAATCGTAAAAGAAAAAGTTTATGAGCAGGGAATGATAAATAAATTTAAGAGAGTCTTTGAAGAAATATTTGTAAATATTGAAAAAGCTGCTTAACTTTTATATTTAAACCATATTATAAAAAGAAGTGTCTAAAATAAATTGACACTTCTCAATAATTTTTATAAAATATATTTTATGAGTCCACGTAGCTCAGTTGGATAGAGCACACGCCTCCTAAGCGTGGGGCCGGAGGTTCGACTCCTCTCGTGGACGCCACTACTCACTTGCAATACAAGTGAGTTTTTTTAATAAATTTTTGTATTTTAAAAAAACTTTCACAATAATTCAATCACATTTATAACTGGAACTTCATATGGATGAATTCTTTTTATAATCTTTAAAACCTCATCCAAATCATCTTTTTTTATCCTAAACTCAATTTTATTTTCTTCTACATCTTCAATACTTCCAACAGTTCCAATATATGGATTTGCTCCAGTTATCGGTCTAAAATGACCAATAACCTTTGTTTCTGAATAACAAAAATCATAATTTTCTTCTTCTAAAAATCCTCCTTCATTTATACCTTTCATTAATTTTTTTGCATCTTCTCTTGGTACAAAAACCTCTATTTTCACAAATTTCATTTTATCCCTCCAATATTTTTATACCCATTAGATAAAAATTGTTTATTTTTAAGTTTATCGGTTATATATAGATTGGGAGGGAAGATAATGTTAAAACTAATTGTAAAAATCTTAGTTAGTGGATTAGCTATTCTTATAACTTCTGCACTATCAATAGGTATTCAAACTGATGGTTACTCTACAGCCATAATGGCAGGTATCGTAATTGGCATCTTAGATTGGGCTATAAATAAATTTACAGGTGTTGACGCATCACCTTTTGGTAGAGGTGCAACTGGATTTATAGTAGCTGCAATTATTTTATTTATAACAGGAAAAATTGTCGACGGATTTACCGTTTCTGGATTAGGTGCTGTTATTGGTGCTTTAATTCTTGGTATTGTTGATTCATTTTTACCTGAAGATAAAAAAACTATGTAATTTAAATATTTTTATAAAAGTTTTAATAGCTCGCATAATTGAGCTATTTTTTTATGGATAAATATAATTTCTATACCCTATAAAAGATATATTTTTTATTATACTTTAAATTTTATCCACATTTTTAATTACTTATATACATTTGTGCATTTAATTTTGCTTTATTACGGTTACTTTTTATAATTTATATCTTATTCACATCTTTATTATTATATTTTATATAACTTATTCACATTTTTATAAATATAAATTTTTGTCCACAAATAGAAAAGAAGATAGTTCAATTTTCAAACTATCTTCCGTATCTTTCTATAATATTGTCAATGACTTTTGAATCTTTGGAGTTAATATTATAATAAATGTTATTTACTCTTAAAGTAAATCCTGATTTTACAAAAGAAATTTTATTTCCACTTGTAAAATAAACATTTATATAATTACTAATTTCAGAATTAGTATCCTTATTTGCTTGTTTTCCCCTCAAACTATTGAGATCTTTTACTATTTTATTTATTGTTTTCTCATCTTTTATTGTTTTCATATTATCTGTTTTAAATCCAATAATTTCAATATAATCAACATCTTTTGGATTAATATCTACAATTTTATTTCTAGATGAAACTAAACTAATTCCAAAAAATAATATGACAACAAAAAATATAACTAAAACAATTTTAGATTTATTTGATTTTTTTGCTCTTCTGCTCATTATATACTTAAAACTCCATTCATAAATACATATGCTCTGCCACCAACTCTAATTTTATTTTCCTTCTCAGTTAAACTTGCAGAAACTTTTGAAATTCTACCAATATAATCACCTTGAATTGCAGAAATAAATTTACTTTCTGTAATTTTATTTGCATTTAAGTAGTGCATAGTCGCAGCAGTAGAGGTTCCACTTCCAAATTCTTCGTCCTCTCCAATAATTGGAGAAAAAGTTCTCTGTTTAATTTCTATTCCATCTTCTGTTGTAAAAACGTGAATAGAAATTATATCTTCCATATCAGAAAGTTCCAGTGCTTCTTTTTTGTCAAGCTTTATAGAAGATAGAGTTTTTTCATCTTTTACTGGAACTAATATATCACAAGTCCCAGTAGAGATTTTCTCTATTTTTGAAGTTTCTGATATAGAAAGTCCTATATTTTCCTCTTCTAAATCTAAAATTCTTAAAACTCTTTCTACATTTTTAAATTCTTCCTTCAATTTAATGTCTAAATTCATATAAACATTTTTTATTTTAGAGTTGCTATATTCCAACTCAACAGGTATTTTCCCAATTTTCGTGTGTTGAATTATCTTTTTTATTCCAGACTCTTGGCTTTTAATATATTCATTTTCTGCAAGAGCATAAAACGTTGCAACTGTAGCATGACCACATAAATTTATCTCTCCCTTTGGTGTGAAAAATCTAGTCAAAAACCTATCTCTATCAAGTTCTCTTACAACTACAAGTACAGATTGATTTATATCTTTTGCAATATTTATCATATCAGAATCAGTGAGTCTTCCATCATCTATTACTACTCCAGTGGAATTCCCCATAAATGATCTATCTGAAAAAGCTGAAACCAAATAAGTCGTATAAAATCTTTTCATTTTATCACTCTCTTTCTAAAATAAGTTCAACTATCCTAGAGAGATCTTCTTCTCCATAATACTCAATCTCAATTTTTCCAACTTTTCCCTTTTTGCTAAAATTGACCTTTGTACCAAGAGATCTTTCAACTTCATTTCTGACATCTTCCCAAAAAATATCTTCTTTTTCTTCTTTCTCAACAGATTTTTTTGTAGAAATTTTTTTATTCACTGGTACAGAATTTTTTACAATCTTTTGAGCTTCTTTATATTGTTTATCTCCATTTTTTATAGATAATAAATTTTTTCCATGAGATGTACTTAATTTGCCTTCCTCTAATAATTTTAACACTCGTGGATCTAAATTAAGAAGTCTAATAGTATTGCCCACATACTGTCTACTTTTCCCAATCTCATCTGCAAGTTCCTTTTGAGTTAAATTTTGAGAATCTAAAAGATGTTTATAACTCATAGCTTCTTCAACTGGATTTAAATCTTTTCTCTGAATATTTTCTATTATAGAAATTCTATCAGAAATTTCATCAGAAACATTTTTGACTATTGCAGGAACTTTTACAACCCCAACATTTGCGGCAGCCCTAAATCTTCTTTCTCCAGCAATTATTTCATATTTTTCTCCCTTTTTCTTCAATAAGAGTGGCTGAATTATTCCATACTTTTTAATTGATTTAGATAAATCATAAAGTTCATCTTCATCAAAGTTTTTACGAGGTTGATCTTCATTTGGAACAATATCACTAATATCAACTTCTAAAAGTTTAGTGTTATCTTCTTCAATAACTTCTCTAATTTTTTCACTTGAATTTAAAAAATTTCCAATTCCTCTCCCAAGACTATTTTTCTTCGCCATTTACTTCACCTATAACTTCCTTTGCAAGATCTATATATGCTTTTGCACCTTTAGACTTACTGTCATAATCGAAAATGTTCATCCCAAAGCTTGGAGCTTCAGCAAGTCTTACATTTCTCGGTATGTACGTTTTAAAGACTTTATCTTTGAAAAATTTTTCTACCTCTTCAACAACTTGATTAGAAAGATTTGTCCTTCCATCATACATACTCATCACTATTCCTAAAATATTTAAATTTGGATTGAAATTATCTTTTACAAGAGTTATAGTATCCATAAGTTGTGAAACCCCTTCAAGTGCATAATATTCGCATTGAACTGGAATAAGTATTTTGTCGCTTGCAACTAAAGACATCATAGATAAAATTCCCAATGAAGGTGGCGAATCTATTATTACATAATCGTAATTATCTTTTACTTTATCTAGCATTTTTTTTAACTTAAATTGCCAATCTTCGCATCTAGCAAGTTCAATTTCAACTCCAGCAAACTCTCCATTAGATGGGATTATATCAAGCTTACTAAATCCTGTTTTATAAATAGAATCTACTTTTTCATCTATTAAAAAATCATAAATCATATTTTTAAATTCATAAACTCCAAGTCCCGAAGTTGAATTTCCCTGTGGATCCATGTCAATTATAAGCGTTCTTTTCCCTCGAAGAGCTAATGCAGAACTTAAATTTATAACGGTGGTGCTCTTACCAACACCACCTTTTTGATTAAAAACTGTAATTACAACAGACATTTCTTACCTCATTTCTATATCATCAATAATACCATGTTTAAAAATTTTTTTAAAGATTTACAAAAAAATAACCCCAAAAATTTTTGGGGAATGCTCTACGTAGAGCATTTTTTGTTTTTGTAATGCTCCACGTGGAGCATTAATTATAATGGAGATTTTCTTGGTTTTCCTCCACCTCTCGGATATTTTTTATCTGTCGACTTTATTTTCTTTATTACAATTATATAATGATCAATATCTGATGGCAGTGGTGTATGAATAACTTTTTCTACTTCTCCGCCCATCAATTTGATTGCTCTATCTGCTTTTTTTAGTTCCTCTTTATATTCTGGTCCTTTTTGAGATATAAAGTATCCTCCAACTTTTACAAATCCCATCGAATACTCCGTTAATGTAGATAAATTTGCAACAGCTCTAGAAACTGCAATGTCATACTTTTCTCTACATTTTTCATCTCTTGCAATTTCTTCTGCCCTTGCATGAATAGCTTTTATATTTTTTAATCCTAGTTCTTCTATAACACCCTCCAAAAAATCTATTCTTTTCCTCAATGAATCAAGAAGAGTTATGTCTAAGTCCTCATTGTATAATTTTAAAGGTACTCCTGGAAATCCTGCTCCAGTTCCTATATCAATCACTTTCTTCTTTTCATCAAATAATCCCGTTTTAAACAAATAGAGGGAATCCAAAAAATGTTTCACATTAAAATCGTCATCTTCAGTTATTCTAGTAAGATTAGTGTGTTTATTATAAACTAATATAAGGTCTTTATATTTTTCAAACTTATATATATTTTCAGCGTTAAGTTTATATTCCTCAAAATAATCAGCTAAATTCATTTTTTCTCCTCTTTTGTTCAAGATATATTAAAAGTACATTTATATCAGCAGGTGATACTCCTGTTATTCTTGATGCTTGCCCTATTGATTCTGGTCTTATGTCTGATAATTTTTCTCTTGCTTCAATTCTAAGTCCTTCAATGTTTTTATAATCTATATCTTTTGAAAGTTTTTTATTTTCAAGTTTTTTAAACTGATTTATTTGTATCTCTTGTTTTTTAATATATCCTTCGTATTTTATTTCTATTTCTACATTTCTTATAATATCATCTCTTACTAAAGGCCTATCTGGATCAAAAACTATAAGTTTTTTATAATCAAGTTCTGGCCTTTTTATAAGTTCGTATAAAGAAAAAGAATTTTGTGTTTCAGTAGACCCTAGTTTTTTTAAAATTTCATTGTTTTTTGATGTTGGATTTATTTGAATTTTTTTAATTCGTTTTATTTCTTTTTCTATTTCATTTTTTCTGTATAGGTAACCTTCGTACCTATTATCATCGACAAGTCCTATTTCTCTTCCTCTTTCTGTCAATCTAAGGTCTGCATTATCTTGTCTAAGAGTTAACCTATACTCTGCTCTCGAAGTCATCATTCTATAAGGTTCACGAGTTCCTTTTGTAACTAAATCATCAATTAAAACCCCAATATAAGCTTCAGATCTGTCAAGTATAAAAGGGTCTTCTCCTTTAACTTTTAGAGCTGCATTTATCCCAGCAACTATTCCCTGTGCTCCAGCTTCCTCATAACCGCTAGATCCATTTATTTGACCTGCAAAAAATAGTCCTTCATAATCCATATGCTCTAAACTTCTCTTCAGAAGAGTTGCGTCAATTGCATCATATTCTATAGCATAAGCAGGTCTTAAAATCTTGCAATTTTCCATTCCGATTATTTCTTTATAAAATTGATGTTGCACTTCTACTGGTAGCGATGATGAAACTCCTTGAATATACATCTCATCAGTGGTAAGACCTTCTGGCTCAATAAAAACTTGATGTGAATCCCTATCAGAAAATCTCATAACTTTATCTTCAATTGAAGGACAATATCTTGGTCCTTTTCCTTCAATATCACCAAGTGCAAGAGCAGATCTATCTATATTATTTCTTATTATTTCGTGACACTTTTCTGTCGTATAAGTTAAGTAGCAAAGTTCTTGATTCTTATCAAATTTTTTGTCAATATTTACAAAAGAAAATGGAACAATTTCTTCATCTCCTACTTGTTCCTTCATTACAGAATAATCTATTGATTTTCTAAGTACTCTTGCTGGCGTACCCGTCTTTAATCTTTGAAGTTCCATTCCAAAATCTTTTTCTAAACTTTCAGAAAGATAATTTGAAGGCCCAAAACCACTTGGACCAGATGAATAATTTACTTCTCCCATAAAAACTCTTGCTCTTAAATAAGTTCCACTACAAATGATTACACATTTTCCGTTATACTTTGCACCATTTCTTGTCAAAACTCCGGTAATCTTATTTCCTTCTCTTAAAATTTTTATTGCTTCATCCTGCACGAGATACAAATTATTTTCAATTTCGAGAACTCTTTTCATTTCTTCATGATATTTTCTCTTGTCAGCTTGCACTCTTAAAGAATGGACAGCTGGACCCTTTGAAGTATTTAACATTCTCGACTGGATAAAAGTTTTGTCAATATTTTTTGCCATTTCGCCACCTAATGCGTCAATTTCACGAACTAGATGACCCTTACCAGTTCCTCCTATATTTGGATTACAACTCATTTGTGCAATAGAATCTAAATTTATACACAATAATAAAGTTTTAACACCAAGTCTTGCAGATGCAAGGGCAGCTTCACTTCCAGCATGACCTGCTCCAATAACTATTGTGTCAAATTCTCCAGCTTCAAAGTAATTTATTTCTGACATTTTTACCTACTTTCCTATACAAAAATCAGAAAATACTCTGTCTAAAATATCTTCTGTCGTAATTGCCCCTGTTATTTCTGAAATATGTGCAATGACATTTTCTAAGTCAACTTCAATTAAATCTAAAAACACTTTTTTATTTAAACTCTCATTTACCTCTAAAAGGTCTTTTTTTGCTTCCCTTAATGCATTTATATGTCTTAAATTTGAAAGTACCATATCAGATGAAATTTGAAGCTCTCCGTCGAAAAACAAATCTAAAATTAATTCCTCTACTTTTTTTACAGATTTATTTTCCATTACAGAAAGTCTTAGATAATCATCTTTAAAATATTTTTCTATCTCCGCGTCTGTAATTTTTTGTTCTAAATCGTCTTTATTTAAAATAATAATATGTTTCTTATCTTTTATTAAATTTAAAATTTCTTTATCATTAGAATCGAATTCACGAGATATATCAAAAATTGCAATTACAAGATCTGCCTCTGATAACTTCTCTCTTGCAATATTTACACCTATTTTCTCAACTTCATCCTCAGTTTCTCTTATTCCTGCAGTATCTGCAATCTTTAATAAAACTCCATCTAAATTTATATAGTCTTCTATTACATCTCTTGTAGTTCCCGCAATATCTGTTACTATTGCTCTATCATACTTTAGAAGTCCATTTAAAAGAGAACTTTTACCAACATTTGGTTTTCCTAAAATAACTGTATTAATTCCATCTCTTAAAAGTCTAGAATTTTTAGAATTTTCAAGTAGTTCATCCATCTTGCCTATGATTTTTTCACTTCTTACAATTAAATCATTATATGCTGCATTTTCAATATCCTCATCTGGAAAATCAATGTTAGCAACAATAAGAGCCTGCATAGAAATAAGCTCATCTTTTAACTCGTTTAAAACATCACTTAAAGCTCCACCAAGTTGATTTAATCCCATGTCAAAAGAAACATCTGTCTTTGCCTTTATCATATCTATTACAGCTTCAGCTTGAGTAAGATCAATTCTTCCATTTAAAAATCCTCTTTTAGTAAATTCTCCTCTTTCAGCAAGTCTTGCACCTTTTGATAAAACTAAATTTAAAATTCTTTTAACTGAAACAATTCCGCCATGACAGTGAATTTCTACAATATCTTCAGCTGTATAAGAATGAGGTCCCTTCATTTTAACTACTAAAACCTCATCAATTTGCTTTTTTTCATCACATATATGTCCGTACAAAAATTTTCTATTTTCCGCATCCCTTATCTTAATTCCATTTGCAGAAACAAAAATATCATCTATTATATCAATTGATTTATCGCCACTAATTCTCACAATTGCAATTCCAGCTTCTCCAATTGCAGTAGAAATTGCTGCGATTGTATCATTTAAATTTCCCATTAAATCAGTCCTTTTAAAATATATTACTACAACTATATAAAATAAAAAAGAAGGCTTTTAAAATAAGCCTCCTTAAATATTTTTCAATATTTTCTTTCTTTTTGAATTACTACTTTTCTAAAAGGATCTTTTCCTTCTGAATGTGTTAAAACCCCTTCAAAATCTTGCAAAGCTGTATGAATAATTTTTCTTTCATAAGAATTCATAGGCTCAAGCCTTACACTTCTTCCAGTTTTAATAACTTTCTTTGCCATTTTCTCAGCAAGATTTGTAAGAGTTTCTTTTCTCTTTTCTCTATATCCACTAGAATCCAAACTTACTCTAATATATCTTGAAGACTTTTTATTTACTATTAAATTTAAAATATATTGGATTGAATCAAGAGTTACGCCCCTTTTTCCAATTAAAATTCCAAGTCTATTTTCGTCTCCATTTACATTTATGTGTAAAGTATTTTCTTCTAATTCCATTTCTATAATATTTTCAAGTTCCAAAGTTTCAAGTATTTTAGTCATAAATTCTCTTGCAGTACTTAAAATTTCTTCATTTTCTTCTTCAATACTTGTCTTTTTTTCTTCTTCACTTATAATATCCTCAGTTTTTTCATAAGAAATTTCATTAGAATTATCATTATTTTCAAATTTAAGTTCATTATAAGTATCTAGAACTTCATCTTGGCTCTTCTCTTTTTCTAAATCCTCATTAAATATATCGTTTAAAATATTTTTATTTTCATCTTCTTTAGGCCAAACCTTTACTGTAGCATCTTTAGAACCAATAAGTCCTAAAAATCCTTTTTGACCTTCATCCAAAATTTGAATGTTTGCATCTTCTTTATTTATATTTAATTCGGTTAGAGCCTCTCTTACTGCTTCATCTACGGATTTTCCCGTCTTAATTACATAATTCATTTTTTACCCTTACCCTTAACTTCTTCAACATCATCAACTTCATCTTCCACAAGCTTATTAGTGATAAGCTGTTGGACTATTGAAAAAATATTAGAAACAGTCCAATAAATAACAAGACCAGCTGCATATTTTCTAGCCATTGAAAAAATTAAAATTGGCATTGCAACCATCATAGTCATCATCATTGACTTTGCTTGATCATTCTCCGCACTTTGCGTTGCAGGATTTTTAGTAGTAATAAAATTTACTAAAAAAGTTGTTAGCGCAGAAACAATAGGCATTATAAGTGTAGGATCTATATGATCAATATTTTCAATATAAAAGAAATTTTTATTCATGGATTCATAAAATCCAGGATCTTTAAAAGCAAAGGTTTGTGGATTTAAAAATACTCTATAAAAAGCAATTAAAACAACCATTGTAATAATCATAGGAAGACATCCTCCAGCAAGATTGTAATCTGCATCTTTATAAAGTTTTTGTTGTTTAGCAGCCAAAGTTTGAGGATCATTTTTGTACTTTTGTTGTATTTTTTTTAGTTCTGGTTGTAACTTTGCCATTTTCTTTTGATTTTTCATCTGAGAAATATTTAGTGGCAAAATAAGAAATTTAATAATTATAGTAGCTATAATTATAGAAAGTGCAAAAAATGAAACTTGAGCTGGTTCATGTGGCATAATTGATGCAAGTCCATCGTAAATAAACTTTACAAATACACCAAGTATAGAACTAATTGCACGCATTAATAATTTCCTCCAATATTAAATGAGAGGATCGTAACCGCCTTCGTGAAATGGATGGCATTTTAAAAGTCTTCTAACAGTAAGATAAGTTCCTTTAAAAAAACCATACTTTTCATAGGCCTCATAGCTGTACTGTGAACAAGTTGGGGTAAACCTACAGTGTCTTCCTGGTAAAATATATTTTGAAATAAATTTTTGATAAAATCTTATTAAAAGCATACAAAATTTTCTCATTTAATAACCTTCTTTTGTCTTTTTAGAACAGAAAAAAAAGAATTCCTAAAGTCTTTAAAATCAGCATCACAAGCATCTTTTTTGACAACAAAAACATAATCATAACCTGACTTTATTTTATGAGAATTCTCTCTTAGTAGGTGTTTTAATCTTCTTCTTGCAAAATTTCTCTCTACTGCGTTTCCAATTTTTTTCGTTGTAGTTATTCCGAATCTAGGATAATCTCTATTATTCTTTGCAGTGAAAAGAGTAATATATTTTGAACCAGAAATTTTTTTATTAGCGTAAACCCTTTGAAATTCACTATTCTTTTTTAAATAACAATCCTTCATTATAAAACCTAAGCTGAAAGTCTTTTTCTTCCCTTTCTTCTTCTTGCTTTGATAACGGCTCTACCTGATCTAGTTCTCATTCTTGAACGAAAACCATGTTCTCTTTTTCTTTGTTTATTTTTTGGTTGATAAGTTCTTTTCAAAATTCTCACCTCTTTCTATCTTTATAATTTTATTTATAAATAGCTTAGTTGTCAAGTAATATAGGCAATTAAATAAAATTTATAACTAGACTTTGTGATTAAGAAATATTTAAAAATTTTTAATTTGTTTATAAAAATATAAAATCTCATAAAAAGCATATTGTTGATAAGTACAATGTTATTTGTTAAAATATATGTGGATAAATGCTGTGTGTATGTTTATAGAAATAAAATTGTTTATAAATAAAATTATTAACATTCTGTTGATAAAGTGTTGATAATTTCATTTATATTTTTATAAATACGTAAATAATCATTTTTTTACAAGAAATTATCAACAAATTTACTAAAGTTATCCTGTTCATAAATATTTATCCACAAATTTATTCACAATTGTAGATTTATTTATTTACTTAAATTTATGCACACTATATAAATTGTTAATAAGGAGGAACTATGGACAAAGAACTTTCCACTATGTGGGAATCTTTCTTAAAAGAACTTGAAAAAAGATCTATGTCTCAAGTTACATATTCCACTTGGTTTTCCAGAATGCTTCCTAAATCAATAGATTATGACAATAAAAAAATTGTCATTACAGTTCCATCCCCCTTTATAAGAGATTATCTTGCAAACAACAAAAGGCATTTCGATCTTGTGGGAGATGCTTTAAAAGAAATAACTGGTATTGATTTTAATATAAGTATTATTTCAGAAGATGAAGCTGAAAATTCTCACCCAGCAGGTTTAATAAATAACAACTTTTTAAATGTTTCAAGGTTAAACCCAAAATATACTTTTGAAACTTTTGTAGTAGGTAAGAGTAATGAATTTGCCCATGCAGCAGCTTTAGCTGTTTCTGAAAACTACGAAAATCCTCAAAATGCTTTTTCAAATCCCCTATTTATATATGGTGGAGTTGGACTTGGAAAAACACATTTGATGCATGCTATTGGACATTTTGTACTAGAACAAGATCCCACTAAAAAAATCTTGTATGTTACAAGTGAGCAATTTACAAATGAGCTCATTAATTCAATTCAAACAAATAAAAATGAAGAATTTAGAAATAAATATAGAAAAGTAGATTTATTATTAATAGATGATATTCAGTTTATAGCCGATAAAGATAGAACTCAAGAAGAATTCTTTCACACCTTTAATGAACTACATGAACAAAATAAACAAATTGTTTTAACTTCTGATAAACCTCCTAAAGAAATAAAAAGTCTTGAAGAAAGACTTATCTCAAGATTTGCATGGGGACTTGTAGTTGACATTGGACCACCTGATCTTGAAACTAGAATTGCTATTTTGAGAAAAAAAGCTGATTCTGAAGGTTTTGAAGTAAGTGTAGAGGTAATGAATTTTATCGCTGAAAATGTGAGAAGTAACATCAGAGAACTTGAAGGAGCTCTTTCTAGAGTAATGGCATACTCTAAACTTACAGATTCTGAAATTACTGTAGATTCTGCAGCTATTGTCCTTAGAGATATTTATGAAACAAAAGCAAAAAAACAAATAACTGCAGAGTATATTAAGTCTGAAGTTGCAAAAAAATATGGATTAAATGTTGAAGATTTAAATTCAAGAAAAAGAACTAAAGCTATTGCCTATCCAAGACAAATTGCAATGTATATTACTAGAGAATTAACAGATTTATCTCTTCCAAAAATAGGTGAAGTATTTGGTGGACGAGATCACTCTACTGTTATACATGCTTATGATAAAATTACTAAAGACTTAGAAGATGATCCAATATTTAAAATAGAAGTTACTAATTTAATAAAGGAAATAAAATCATAGATGTTAATAATTTTTAATAAATTTAAAACTTATCCACATATTATCAATATAAAATTCTATTTTAATTCATGTATTAAAGGGACTTATTCACAAATCCACAAGTCCTACTACTATTACTAATTAATATTCTATTTTCTAGGAGGAAAAAATGCTAATAAAGGTTAATAGAAAAGAACTTACAAAACATATTTCAATAGTTCAAAAAGCAATTTCTCAAAGAACCACTATGCAAATACTTGAAGGTATAAAAATGTCAGCTAAAGATAATACTTTAATACTTACAGCTACTGATACAGAAATAAGTATTAAAACAAAATTAAATGCAATAGTTGAAAGAGAAGGGGAAATTGTAATAAATTCAAGACTTTTTGGTGATATTGTAAGAAAACTTGAAAATGACATTATAAATATAAATGTAGAAAATTATATTATGAATTTAAAATGTGGAGATTCTATCTTTAATTTATCTACACAAAAAGCTGATGAATATCCTGATCTTCCAAATGTAGAAGAAGAAACTAAGATAAATATTTCATCAAAGGATTTAAAAAACATTGTAAAAAAGACAACTTTTGCTGTTTCAAATGATGAATCAAGAATTGTATTCACTGGAGTTTTTATGGATATAAGAAAAAATTATATCAATTTTGTAGCTCTAGATGGCTTTAGAATGGCAATTCAAAAATTAGAAAAAGAAACAGGAATAGAAAATTCTGTAATAATTCCTTCAAGATCACTAAATGAACTTGTAAAAATTATTGATGATGAAAACGAAATAACTTTAAATATTTCAAGAAACAATATTGTATTTAAATTTGACGATACTGTTTTTTACAGTACATTATTAAGCGGAGAATTTTTCAGTTATAAAGCGCTATTAAGAGATGAACACAAAATTTCTACTAATGTTTCAAAGAAAGAATTTCAACTTGCAGTAGAAAGAGCATCTCTACTTGCAAGAGAAGATAGAGCAAATTTAATAAAATTAAATATTCGAGATAAATACATTGATATAAAAAGTAATTCCGAAATAGGAGATGTTTTTGAAAAAGTAAAGACATCTGAAAATGAAGAAGAGCTAGATATTGCTTTTAACTCAAGATATATTTTAGATGGAGTAAAAATTTTAGAATCAGAAGAAATTACATTAAATTTTACAGATTCTGTAAATCCTCTTATAATAACTGAATCTGATGATAACTCCTATATATACCTTGTTTTACCAGTTAGACTTGCGGGGTAAATATGAAAACTATTAAAATAGACACAGAGTATATAAAATTAGATTCTTTTTTAAAACTTACAGGTCTTTGTGAAACAGGTGGAATAGCAAAAACTGTAATTTCAGAAGGCCTTGTATATGTAAATGGAGAAGTCGAAAAAAGAAGAGGTAAAAAATTATATAATAAAGATAGAATTTCCTTTAATGGAAATGATTTTATAATTGGTGAGAAATGAAACTAAAATATCTAAGACTTTTTAATTTTAGAAATTATAAGAGTTTAGATTTTATTCCAGGTGAAAATATAAATGTTCTTTATGGATTAAATGCTTCTGGAAAGACTAATTTACTGGAGTCAATTTATATGTCCATAAGGGCAAATTCTTTTAGAAACCAAAAAGATAGAGATCTTATTAATATTGGTGAGAATTCTTCTAGTATTATAACTAGGTACAATATAGAAAATTTTAAAGATGATTATAGGGTTGAAATTTCAAATTTTGAAAATAAAAAATTATTTATAAATGATGAAAAAGTAAATACTAAAGAATATAGAAAATCTAGATTTGTAGTTCTATTTAGCCCAGAAGATCTCAATATGATAAAATATTCACCAAAGGATAGAAGAAAGTTTTTAGACGATTTACTCTCAAATATAGATCTAAATTATGATTTTTATATGTATAGATATAGAAAACTTTTATTCGAAAGAAATAAACTTTTAAAATCTTGTATGGATAAAAATCTTTTAGATGTATATGATAGAGAAATTGTAAAAAATGGAACTAAAATAATAATAATGCGTCTTAAAACAATAAAAAAATTAAATGAAATTGCAAAGAAGCATTATAAAAACATCTCTGGAGATGATTTAAACATTACTTATTTGTCAACTGTTCCAATTTTAACAGAAGAAAGGGAACTTACAGAAAATTATCTAAAACTTTTAAAATCTTCTCTTTCAAAGGACATAGAAAAAAAATACACTACTATTGGACCTCATAGAGATGACTTAGATTTTAAAATAAATAAGTATTCATCTAAATCTTATGGTTCTCAAGGAGAACAGAGAAGTATTGTTCTTAGTTTAAAATTGTCTGAAGCAGATTTAATAAAAGAATTATATAAAACAAATCCAATACTTCTTTTAGATGATGTTTTTTCTGAAATAGATTCAAATAGAAGTAGATATTTACTTTACTCACTAAAAAATTTACAGACATTTATTACTACAACTGAAACTAGTAATTTTCTAAAGTCAATTGATGCTAATTTTTATAGGATAAATGCAGGTAAAATTTTGTATTAGAATAGGAGAAAAAATGGCCAAGGATAAAAGACATTATGACGCATCTGATATACAAGTCCTAGAAGGACTAGATCCTGTTAGAAAAAGACCAGGTATGTATATAGGTTCAACAGGAGCAAGAGGTCTTCATCATTTAGTTTATGAAGTTGTAGACAACTCAATTGATGAGGCTCTTGCAGGAATATGTGATCATATTATTGTAAAAATAAATAAAGATGGAAGCGTTGAAATTTCAGATAATGGATCGGGAATTCCAGTTGCAACACATCCGCAGACAGGAAAATCAACAGTAGAAACTGTACTTACAATCCTTCACGCTGGAGGTAAATTTGACAATTCAGCTTATAAAGTTTCAGGTGGACTTCATGGTGTAGGTGTATCTGTAGTAAATGCACTTTCCAACAAATTAGTTGCAACTATAAAAAGAGATGGAAAAATTTATAGACAAGAATTTGCAAGAGGAAAAAGAAAAAGTGAACTAAATGTAATTGGGAAAACTAAAAAAGAAGATACAGGTACTACAATTTATTTTGAACCTGATGATACTATATTTGAAACTGTAGAATTTTCCTTTGACGTACTTTCAAAAAGATTTAGAGAAATGGCTTTTTTAAATAAAGGAATAAAAATTGAATTTATAGATGAAAGAAAAAATATAAAAGAAATTTATCACTATGAAGGTGGAATAAAATCTTTTGTTGAATTTATAAATGAAAAAAAGAAACCAATTCACGATGAAATTATTTATATAGATGAAATAAGAGAAGAAACAGCTGTGGAAATAGCAATCCAATATACAGATTCTTATTCAGAAGTTGTGCTTGCTTTTGCAAATAATATAAATACAGAAGAAGGTGGAAGTCATCTATCAGGATTTAGATCAGCTCTTACTAGGACTTTAAACGATTATGGGAGAAAAAATAATATTATAAAAGAAAAAGAAGAAAATTTATCTGGAGAAGATGTAAGAGAAGGTATTTCTGCTGTTATAAGTGTAAAGCTCCCAGATCCACAATTTGAAGGACAAACTAAGGCAAAACTTGGGAATTCTGAAACTAGAGGTATTATTGATTCAGTTCTATCAGAAGAGCTTTCAGCTTTTTTAGAAGAAAATCCTAAAGTTGGAAAACAAATTTTAGATAAAGCACTTTCCGCAAGGCGTGCAAGAGAAGCAGCAAGACGTGCGAGAGATTTAACTAGAAAGAAAAATAATATTGAGTCAATGACTCTTCCTGGAAAACTTTCAGATTGTCAAAATGATGACCCTTCTAGAAATGAAATATTTTTAGTCGAAGGTAATTCTGCCGGAGGTTCTGCAAAAGATGGAAGGGATTCAGCATATCAAGCAATCCTGCCTCTAAGGGGAAAAATTATGAATGTTGAAAAGGCAAGGCTAGATAAAATGCTAAATTCTTCTGAAATAAGAGCTATGATAACAGCTTTTGGAACTGGAATAGGAGAAGAATTTGATATAAAAAAACTTAGATATGACAAAATTATTATTATGACCGATGCCGATGTCGATGGTGCTCACATTATGACTCTTCTATTGACATTTTTCTTTAGATATATGAAACCTTTGATAGAAGAAGGTCATGTATATGTGGCACAAGCTCCACTTTTTGGAATTGAAAAAGGTACAAAAATTCTTAGATATTGTCACAATGAAAAAGAACTTAGACTCGCAGTTAAAGAGTATAAAGACACAAAGATAAATATTAAAAGATACAAAGGTCTTGGTGAAATGGATCCTGAACAACTTTGGGAAACAACAATGAATCCAGATAATAGACTTCTACTTAAAGTAAATATAGATGATATAACAGAAGCTGATGATACTTTTACAGTATTGATGGGAACAGAAGTTGAACCAAGAAGAGAATTTATAACAGAAAATGCAGTTTATGCAGATTATATAGATGCATAGGAGTAAAAGATGACTGAAAATAATTTTATAGAATCAGGAATACTTGATGTAGATATTAATAAAAAGATGAGGTCTTCTTATCTCGATTATTCTATGTCTGTAATTGTCGCAAGAGCACTTCCTGATGTGCGAGATGGACTAAAACCAGTACACAGAAGAATTTTATATGGAATGCAAGAACTTAATCTTGCATCTAATGGACCTTACAGAAAATCAGCAAGACTTGTTGGGGATGTAATGGGTAAATATCACCCTCATGGTGATTCATCAATTTATGAAGCAACAGTAAGACTTGCACAAGATTTTAATACTAGATATCCACTTGTAGATGGACAAGGAAACTTTGGAAATATTGATGGAGATGGCGCTGCGGCAATGCGTTATACAGAAGTTAGGATGACAAAGTTAGCAGAAGAAATGTTAAAAGACATTAACAAAAATACTGTCGATTTTGTACCTAATTTTGATGAAAATGAAAAGGAACCTACAATACTTCCAGCAAGATTTCCCAATCTTTTAGTAAATGGATCTAGTGGTATAGCTGTTGGCATGGCAACTAATATGCCTCCACACAATATGAATGAAGCTATTGACGGTATAATTGCATATATTGACAATGATGAAATATCTATAAGTGAATTAAATGAAATTATAAAGGGACCTGATTTTCCTACTGGAGCTAAAATTATGGGAACTGAAGGTATAAAATCAGCTTATGAAACTGGAAGAGGAAAGATAACTGTAAGAGCAGTTACAGAAATAAAAAGTTTCAAAAATAATAGAGAAAAAATTGTAATTACAGAACTCCCTTATCAAGTCAATAAATCTTCACTAATAATGAAAATTGCAGATCTTGCAAAAAATAAAGTTATAGAAGGAATTTCTAATATAACAGACGCCTCAAATAGAAAGGGCATAAATATAATAATAGAATTAAAAAGAGATGCAAATGCAGAAGTTGTTTTAAATAAACTTTATAAAAATACACAAATGCAAACAACTTTTGGAATTATAAACCTTGCTCTTGTAAATGGAAAACCAGAAATTTTAAATTTAAAAGAAATTATAAGATATTATGTTGACCATCAAGTTGAAGTAGTAACTAGAAGAACTAAATTTGATTTAGATAAAGCTGAAAAGAGAGCACATATTGTTGAAGGGCTTTTTATTGCTCTAGATAATATTGATAGAATTATAAAAATTGTAAGATCTTCTAAAGATGATAATGAAGCAAAAGAAAAATTCTACAAAGAATTTAAATTAACTGAAGCACAATCTCAAGCTATTTTAGATATGAGAATTAGAAGACTTACTGGACTTGAAAGAGAAAAACTTGAAGCTGAATATGAAAAATTAAAAGCAGACATAAAATGGTATAAAGAAATTTTAGAAAATAATGATGTTCTTATGAATCTTATAAAAGATGAACTTTTAGAAATAAAATCAAAATATGGAGATTTGAGAAGGACAGTTATTTCTAACGGCAATACTGATATTGAAATTGAAGATATTATAAAAAAAGAAGATGTAGTTATTACACTCACACAATTTGGATATATAAAGAGAATGAGTGAAGGAACTTATAAGCCACAAAAAAGAGGTGGGAGAGGAGTTTCTTCTGGAAATATGAGAGATGAGGATTTTGTAAAAGAATTATTTGTAACATCTACACATGACACAATTTTATTTTTCACATCTCTTGGAAATGTATTTAAATTAAAAGCATATGAAATTCCACAAGATTCTAGGACATCTAGAGGAACAGCTATAATTAATTTGCTTGATCTTGAAGAAGGTGAAAATATAACATCAATCATACCAGTTGAAGGTTATGACCCAGACATGAACTTTTTAATGATAACTGAAAAAGGACTTATAAAGAGAACTCCTTTTAAAGATTACAAAAATATAAGAAAATCAGGTATAATAGCCATTAAATTAAATGAAGATGATAAACTTATAGATGTCCATTTGACTAAAAATGACGAAGATGTAATACTTGTAACTAAGAAGGGACTTTCAATTAGATTTAATGAAGAACAAGTTAGAAAATCAGGAAGAAATTCTATTGGAGTTAAATCAATAGATCTTTCAGACGATGATATTGTAGTTTCTTCTGATCTTATTTGTGAAAATAAATATGTTCTTGTTATTTCTGAAAATGGATATGGAAAACTCACAGAAATTTCTAAATATAGACCTCAAAACAGAGGTGGAAAAGGTCTTTTAACTTATAAAATAACGAAAAAGACTGGAGATGTAGCTGCGGCTGCAGTAGTCGAAAAAGAAGATGATGTAATGATAATTGCAGATTCTGGAATTATCATTAGAATTCTTACAGGAGATATTTCAATTCAAGGAAGAAATACTTCTGGAGTTAAACTTATGAATTTAACAGATGCAAAAGTTGTAGCTGTTGCCAATTATATTGGAGATTAGGAGGATTTATGGAATTTAGATTAGAATCAAAAATAACTGATGAATTCTTAATTTTGTACCCAATAGGAGAACTTGATGTCTACAATACAAAAAAGTTCAAAGAAAAGTCAATTAAAATATATCAAAAAGAAAAGAAAGACATTTTATTTGACTGTAAAGAACTAGAATATTTAGATTCAACAGGTCTTGGTTCACTTATTTTTATATTAAAAGAAGTTGAAAAAGATGGAAACAAAATAGTAATTGAAAATTTAAATAATTCAATAATGAAGCTTTTTAAAATTACAAAGCTTGATGATATGTTTGAAATAAGGGGATAATATGGATGTATTAAAATATCAAATACCAAATGATCCTAAATATTTTTCTACTGTAAGATTAATGCTTTCAGGAATTCTAAATATTTTAAATAGAAATATAGAAGAAATAGAAGATTTAAAAATGGCAGTTACAGAGAGTTTGAATATTGCACATAATTTAACTGAACTTGATTATATAGACTTGATTTTTGAAATAGAAAACGAAAAAAATATAAAGATTTATGTAAGTAAAATTGAAGAGGAAAAATTAGAATCATCTGAAAAATTATCTCTTGCAAAAACTATTATTGATTGTCTAGTAGACGAAAGTTATTTTGAAGGGAATAAATTTATTTTATCAAAAAAATTGTAAGGATCTGTTATGAACTTAAAAGAATATAATAACTTAGATAGAAGACTCACTAAAGAAGAAAGAAAAGAACTTTTTAAAGAATATCACAAAACTGGAGATCAAGATATAAGAGATATTTTAATTGAAGAGCATCTTTATATTGCAGAAATACTATCTAAAAAGTATACAGGTAGAGGAATAGATTATGATGATATATACCAAGTTGCATCTATTGGACTTATTTATGCTATAGAGAGATATGATCCGGATAAAGGATTCGAATTTTCTTCCTTTGCCACTCCAACTATTATTGGAGAAATAAAAAAATATTTTAGGGATAATGGTTGGACAATTAGAGTTCCAAGAAGAATTCAAGAATTATCTAAAAAAATTGCAAATGCAACTGTAACTCTCTCTCAAAAATATCAAAAGACTCCTACCATAGATGAAATTGCAGAATTTTTAAATTCAACTCCTGAAGAGATAATGGAATCCATGGAAGCATCAAAAGTTTACACTCCACAATCACTTGATGTTACTTATGAGGCAGGAGATGAAAATGAAGTAAGTCTATCTGATTTAGTAGGAGCAGATGAAAAATATTTTGATAAAATAGAATCAAATGATTTTTTCAAAAGAGCTATGGAAAATTTAGATGAAGTTGAAAAAACAATTCTAATTGATAGATATTTCAACAAAAAGACTCAAGTTGTCATTGCAGAGGAATTAAATATTTCTCAGATGACAGTTTCAAGAATGGAGAAAAAAGTTTTAGAAAAGATGAAAAAAGAACTTACTAAAACTATGGAGGTATAATGAATAGAAATAGGTACTTAGTTATTCTTTTAAAACTAGTAAATATTTTTGAAATTATAGTTTCAATTTTATTAATAGCAGGAGTTATAATTTCAATTCCAGATATTTTAAAATATTACTTTAAAATACTTACAAGTGATGCAACACTATCTTATGAAATATTTCAAAATTTTCTTTCTCATGTGCTTTTACTTGTGATAGCAATAGAATTTGTGGTTTTGATGATAGCACATACTGATACTAATATTCTTCACTTGATTTTACTTGTTATCTCAAGGAAAATGCTAGTTTATTCTGACACTATGCTCGATCTTTTATTTGCTACTACCGCAATTGCGATTTTATTTGCAGTTAGAAAATATTTACTTACTGGAGCAAGAATTGAAAATGAAAAAAATAAATACAATGAATTTTCTGCAACTACAACTATTAAGAGATTAAATTCAAAATATGGATTTGAAATTGATCCAAAAGATTCCAAAACAATTGGAGGATATGTATATGCTCTTCTTGTAAAAAATGCAGAGGAACCTGAAATTGGAGTTATAGTCGATGATGGAAAGTGTATTTATCAAATAATGAGTATGTCATCTGGTGGAGTCATAGAAACAGTTTCAATTGAAAAAATTGATAAAAATTAATAAAATAATAAAAATAAATAAAAAAGTGTTGGAAAAAAAACCAACACTTTTTTTGGAGCTGATAGGCGGGATCGAACCGCCGACCTATTGATTACGAATCAATTGCTCTACCAACTGAGCCATATCAGCAAATAATTTAAAACAATTATAACACTAATATAACACTAATGAAAAGAAATTAAAATTTAAAAATAAATAAGGTGATAATTTGAAATATATAATGGCATTTGATGCAGGAACTACATCTGCTAGGACAATAATTTTTGATAAAAAGGGAAATCCCATATCTGTTGCACAAAAAGATTTAATTAAACATTTTCCAAAACCTGGATATGTGGAAGAAGAACCAGAAGATATTTGGTCAAAACAAATAGGTACTGCAGTTGAAGCAATGTCAAAAAAGGAAATAGATCCAAAAGATATTTGTGCAATTGGAATTACAAATCAAAGAGAAACTACAATTGTGTGGAATAAAAAAACAATGGAGCCTATTTATAATGCCATAGTTTGGCAATGTAAGAGAACTTCAAAATATTGTGAAGAATTAAAAGAAAAAGGTTTGGAAGAAAAAATAAGAGAAAAGACTGGTCTTGTAATTGACCCTTATTTTTCTGCGACAAAAATAAAATGGATACTTGATAATGTTGAAGGTGCAAGAGAGATGGCTAATCGAGATGAACTTCTCTTTGGAACAGTGGAAACCTATTTGATTTATAAATTGACAGATGGAGAAGTACATATAACAGATTATACAAATGCATCGAGAACACTTCTATTTAATATAAAAGAAAAAAAGTGGGATAATGAATTATTAGAACTTTTTGATATACCAAGGTCAATGCTGCCAGAGATAAAAGATTCTAGCGAAGTTTATGGTAAATCAAAATCAAAATATTTAGGTTGTGAAATTCCTATTGCATCGGCAATAGGTGATCAGCAGTCATCACTTTTTGGAACAGCTTCCTTTGAAAAAGGAATGGCAAAATCTACTTTTGGAACAGGAGCTTTTGTTTTAATGAACACAGGCGATGAGCTTATTCGTTCTCAAAATGGACTTGTTTCTACAATTGCATGGGCAATAGATGGAGAAATTAAGTATGCACTAGAAGGTTCAATTTTTGAAGCAGGATCTTGCATAGATTTTTTGCGTGACAATCTTAGAATAATTGATCAGGCAGATGATTCTGAATATATGGCAGGAAAAGTAGAAGATACAAATGATTGTTATTTTATACCGGCATTTACAGGACTTGGAGCACCTTATTGGGATCAATACGCAAGGGGAAGTATAGTTGGATTAAGTGGATCTGTAAACAAATATCATGTTGTGCGTGCAGCACTTGAGTCTATTGCTTATTTAAGTTGTGACGTTATAAATGCAATGCAAGAAGATGCAAATACAAAAATAAAATCTCTAAAAGTTGATGGTGGAGTGAGCAAAAATAATTTTCTTATGAGTTTTTTATCTAGTATAGTAAATGTTGAAGTCGCAAGACCAAAAGTAATTGAGTTAACAGCTCTTGGTGCTTGTTATATGGCTGGACTTGCAGTTGGATTTTGGGAAAATATTGACGAAATAAGAGAAAATAATGAAATAGAAAAATATTTTGAGCCAGATATGGATGAAAAAGAAAGAAAAGAAAAAATGGAAAGATGGCACGAAGCTGTAAAATATTCTATGAATTGGACAAAATAAATAATATAAAAGTTTAATAAAAGTATAGGCCTTAGAAATGTTTCTAAGACCTTTATTTTTTGTAAATTATATTTAATTTATTTGTGAAAGAAATACTTTAAAAGCTTCGTAAAAATTTATTATAGATGGAATGTTGGCTGATTCAGAAGGACTGTGGAGCCCTGTGTGATTAGGCCCAACACTAATGATATCTAGATTAGGTTTCTTTTCTAAAAGATAACCTGATTCTAGACCAGCAGGTGAAACTTTTATTTCTATTTTTTTATTGAGTTCTTTTTCAAATAATTCTTTATAATCTTTTCTCAATTTGCTATCTGGGTTAAATCTCCAACCTGGGTATTTTGCATATATTTCTAGACTTCCATTATATATATCGGCTATTGTAGAAATTTTATTATAAGTATATTCAACTTGGGATTTTTCCATAGCTCTTATCTCATTTATAAATTTAACACAGTTATCTTCGATTTTAATCTCACCTAAATTATTTGATGAGATAACTACATGATTTTTAGGATCTACTTCAAAAACTCCATTAGGATATAATTTTATAATATTGATTATCTTATAGAAATCTTCTGATTTTATTGCTTTTTGGTCTGAATTTGAATCTTCAGAACTAATATAAATAGTATCAGAAAAAGAATTATATTCATAATGAATTTCTTTTTCAAATTCACTGAGAATATTATTTAATTCATTTTTATCTAAATTTGTGCTTATAATTGCAAAAGATTCTCTAGGAATAGCAAGTCTAAAGGTACCACCATTAATATCTAAAACTTCTATATTATTTTTTAGTTTTTCTAACAATCTAGATAAAACTATAATAGCATTTCCTCTACCTTTTGATATATCTTCTCCAGAATGTCCTCCTAAAAAGCCACCAACTTTTATTTTAAAAGTATTTGCAAATTTTCTATTTTGTCTATTAACTTTAATAGACAAGGTTACACCAGCTCCACCATTACTTCCTGATATAATTTCATTATCTTTACTGTTATCAATATTGATAGCTCTATTTCCTATTATCCAATCTTTTGATAAATTATTAACACCGCTAAAATCATCTTCTTCAACAGTAGTAAATATAGCAGTAATTGGAGGATGTGAAATTTCTTTATCTTCTAGAATTGACATTATTATAGCTACTCCAATGCCATTATCAGCACCAAGAGTGGTCTTTCCACCTGTGTTAAGTTCATTTTCATTAATTTGAACAGGTATAGGATCTTTATCAAAATCAAATGAAAATCCGTCTTTTTTCTGACAAACCATATCTAAATGAGCTTGCAAAATTAGAGGTTCCTTATTTTCTCCTCCATTTTGACCTTCTTTTAATATTAATAAATTAAAATTATTGTCTTGTTTAACAATAAGATTAAGTTTTTCAGCCCAATTTTTTAAAAAATCAGATACTCTTTTTTCTTTAAAAGATGGCCTAGGAATTTCTGTAAGTTTTAAAAAATTATTAAAAACTTGAACTTTTCTTAAGTCGTCAATTGAATTAAATTTATCCATTATTACCTCCTAGAATGGTCCAAGACCAATATTTACAGCGACAATACAAGCTGTTATACCAATTAAGTACCAAAGTAAAACTAATTTCCAAAACCATTTAATCCATTTCCCATATGAAATTTTCATTAGACCTAGAGAAACCATTATTGTAGCTTCGGCTGGTGAAAGTAAGTTGGTTATACCATCGCCCATGTGAAAAGCAAGAGCAACTGTTTGTCTTGTTATTCCTAATATATCTGCCAATGGAACTAAGATAGGCATAATGATTACTGCTTTTCCTGAACCAGATGGGACAAATAGATTAATTATAGATATTACTATAAAAGATAGTGGAGCAGATACTATTGATGGAAGATTTCCTAAAACCCTTGTCAAAGAATGAACTATAACATCAAGGATATGACCGTCCATCATTACTATAGTTAATCCTCTTGCCAATCCTACACATAAACAAGGATAAAGTAAATCAGCAGCTCCATTTGCAAAAGCATTAACTGTATCATTTGCTTGTTTATCTGAAATAATAGCTACAATTATAGTTAGTAATATAAATACAGCTGCCATTTCTCCTAAGTAAAACTGATATACAATTACCCCATAAACGATACCTATAACAGCTAATATAAAAGATAACAATATTAATTTATGTCTTATTGAAAATTCAATATTTGTAGAAATTTCTTCTCTATATTTACTTGTTTTATCTTCTTCATAAGATAGAGATAGTTGAGGATTTTTGTGAATTTTATCGGCATATCTATATATGTATGCGATTGTTACAATAAGTGTTACTAGCCATAAAATTAGTCTAAATCCAATTCCTGAATAGGGCGGTAATTGTGCAATTTGTTGTGAAATTCCTAAGGTGAAAGGGTTCATAACTCCACCAATATAACCAACAGCAACACCACATATACCTATAACCACACCTGTTATAGAATCAAATCCTAAAGCTAGGCACAAAGTTATTTGCATTGGTAAGAATGCTAAACATTCCTCAAAGTTGCCTAAGAAAGCACCTCCTAGTGCCCATAAAGTTACAAAGAATATTACTACTAGTTTTTCTTTACCTTTTAATCTAGTAGCTGTTCTTGAAATCAATGCTTCTAAAGCACCTGTTGAATTTAAAACGCCAAAAGCACCTCCAATAATAAATAAAAATGAAGTGATTTCTGAAGATTCAACAAGTCCCTGATGTACAGAAGATAATACTTTCCATGGACCAACTGGTGTATTTTCGATAAAATGGAATGAATTAGGATCAACCATTTCTCTACCAGTTTTAGGATCTAATAGCCTAGTATATTCTCCTGCTGGGATTAAATAAGTTAAAATTGATACAATTACCATTAAAATACATATTAGTAATAATGCGTCAGGTGATTTGAAATTTTTAAATTTTTTCTTAAAATTCGCCATATAAAAAACCTCCCAACTAAAATATAACATCATGTGAAAACATTGTCAAAACAATAAAATATGCATTAATTCATCTTATAATTAAGAATGAGCTATTATATTTTGAAATTAATAGAAAAAATTTTTCTAGATATATGGAAAATTATATAACATAATTTAATTTTTTATTTAAAAGTGATTAATTTATTATTGTAATTTAAGTCTATATAAGATAATAAAATTAAAAAAATTTTGATATAATATAATTGTAAAAAAATAAAAGAGGAAGGAAATTTTTATGGATTACAATAATTTTTTAAGAGAAAAGATGATTCCAGCTTTTGGACACAGTACGT